>MTNR01000019.1 GCA_002011495.1 Dehalococcoides sp. JdFR-56
TTCAATCTTGCGGGACGGGGTGCTGAACTCCTCCTCCAGAGACATCACCAGCTCCACCAAGTCCAGAGAATCGGCGCCTAAATCTTCAACGAAACTAGCTGTGGGAACCACCTCGGACTCCTCAACCCCCAGCTGCTCCATAACTATCGGCTTTATCCGCTCAAAGATAGTCGCCACTTTCTACCCCCTTTCCAGGTCTTTCATTTTTGGGCCTGGGCGCTCACCGCACCCAGAACACCATTGACGAACTTTGATGAATTATCGCTGCCGAACTTCTTGGCCAGTTCAACTGCCTCGTTGATGGCCACCTTAACTGATACTTTATTATCAAATAGAATTTCAAAGATTGCAAGTCTGAGGATGTTCCGGTCTATCACTGATATCTGTTCTAGAGGCCAGGCGGTGGCAAAGTTCCGAATATGGCGGTCAATCTCCTCTTTATTCCGCATCACCTGAGCCACTAGCTCGCGGACAAAGGCGCTATTCTCCTCAGATAGTCCCCCATTGGCCAAAAGACGGTTTACCACCGCTTCCATCTCATGCTTGGTAGAATCAATCTCATACAGCGCCTGGAGAGCAATGGCCCTGGCTTTACGTCGTGACCCGACCATACCTCGCTCCCAAAAACCTAGGCTCTTATTATAGCATACCAGCTGCCCAATTCTCCAGCTTGACACCCCAAGATGATAACTGTTAGACTTCATTTGTCCCCCAGAGAAAATGATCTCGAGTAGTCTATAAAGCAGGCCACCGTGGTAAACAGAGTTGGTATTCTCTACCACCCCATGATTGAAGCCGCCCTCACCGAGGCAAAGAAGCTACAGGATTTCCTAGCTAGTAGCGGCGCTATCGCCTGGCTGTGTTCCGCCTGGGAAGGGGAAAAGGCCAGAGCCGAGCTAGATAATACTGACCTGGTCCTCAGCGTTGGCGGTGATGGCACCATTCTGCGCTCAGCACAGGCGGTCGTCCCCAGGCCGACCCCGATTATCGGGATAAACCTGGGCAATCTGGGCTTTATGACGGAGCTCAGCGCCGATGAGGCCCTCAAGCAACTGCCTCGTCTATTGGCCGGAGAGGGCTGGATTGATGAGCGGGCCATGCTTGAGGCCAGGCTCTCAACCCCCGGAGAAGAGCCACCACCCACCTTCCACGCCCTGAATGACGTGGTGGTGGCCCGGGGGCCAACAGCGCGTCTAGTCCGCATTGAGGCCAGTATCAACTGCCAGCACCTGACCACCTATAAGGCAGATGGGGTGATTCTGGCCACCGCCACCGGCAGCACCGGCTATGCCCTGGCGGCGGGTGGGCCCATCCTCCACCCCCGCTCCCAAGATTTCCTCCTAGTGCCAATAACCCCTCACCTCAGCTCATCCTACAAGCTGGTACTGCCCTCCGAGACGGTGGTTCAGCTGCGCGTTTTAGCGGTGCACCAAGCTACCTTAAGCATTGATGGCCACATCAACTTGCCCCTGGCCGGTGGTGCCATCATCACGGTGAAGCACAGCCCCCACACCATCCGCTTCTTGAGAATCCATCCGCAAGACGCTTTTTACCGCTCTCTGGAAGAAAAGCTGAAAGGGAAGAGATAAGCTTGAATCAGGTGGAAAAAGCCAAAATCCAGGACGTCCCCCAGATACACCGGCTGATCAACTACTTTGCCGAGAAGGACGAGATGCTGGCCCGACCTTTAAGCGAGATATACGAGAACATCCGGGATTACTTCGTCGTCAGGGAGGGCGAGCGGGTGATCGGCTGCGCCGCCCTGCATATCCTCTGGGCAGATTTGGCTGAGATAAGGTCGGTGGCGGTGGCTGAGGAGAGCCACCAGCAGGGCATCGGGGCCAAGTTAGTTGAAGCCTGCCTCAAGGAGGCCAAGGAGCTGGGCATAGCCACCGTCCTCTGCCTGACCTACCAGCCAGCCTTCTTCGAGAAATTCGGGCTATCACGGATAGACAAGATGGAGCTGCCCCGCAAGGTCTGGACCGAGTGCTACCGCTGCCCCAAGTTCCCTGACTGCGATGAGGTGGCGCTCGTCCTTCATCTGGAGGCTAAACCTTGATGGAAAAGACTCTCGCCAGCAAGTTAATCTATCAGGGGCGCGCGGTAAAGCTGAGGCTGGATACCGTGGAGACGGCCAATGGCCGGCAGACGACCCGGGAGATTGTGGAGCACAGCGATTGCATCGCCATCATCGCCATTGACCGCGATGACAACGTCCTGCTGGTGAAGCAATTCCGCAAACCGGTGGAGAAGGAGCTGCTTGAAATCCCCGCCGGGGGCATTGACCCCGGTGAGAGTCCGAAAGAGGCAGTGTGCCGCGAGATGCGCGAGGAGACCGGCTATCTGCCCCAGAAGATAAAGAGGCTGGGCGGCTTCTATTCGGCCCCGGGTTACTGCACGGAATACCTTCACCTTTACCTCGCCACTGACCTTGTCCCCAGCCAGCTATTTGCCGAAGACACCGAAAGCATCAGCCTGGTCCGCGTGCCGATAAGCCAAATCCCCGGTCTTATCGCCTCGGAGAAAATCTGTGACGCCAAGAGCATCGCCGGGCTGCTCACCTATCTTGAGTCTCAAAAGGGGCAAGCGCCAGGCTAGCACAGCTTATCCGATAGCTTCCGCCCGCCGAGAAGATGCATGTGGAGGTGCGGCACCACCTGACCTCCGTCCCGGCCACTGCTGACCACCAGGCGATAGCCACTCTCCGCTATCCCCTCCTGCCTGGCCAGTTGATTGGCCACCCTGACCATATGGCCGATGATAGATGCCTCGGCGTCAGCCAGCTCAGCCAGGGAAGGAATGTGCCGCTTGGGGATGATGAGCACGTGGGTTGGCGCCAGCGGGTGGATATCACGGAAAGCCATCACCTCATCGTCTTGATACAGCGTCTCACTGGGCAACTTTCCGGCCACAATCTGGCAGAAAACGCAGTCCATCATTCCCTCCGGTACTTGGCTCTACCCTGCTCAAACAGGTCCTCTCCATAGATATCGTTGGCCACAATCGCCGGGAAGTTCTCCACGGTAAGCAGGCGGATGGCCTCGGTGCCCAGGTCTTCATAGGCAACCAGCTCCACCTTCTTGATGGATTGAGCGAGCAAGGCCCCGGCGCCACCGATGGCGACAAAGTAGACCGCCTTGTACTTCTGTATCGCCTCCCTCACCTCTGGGGAGCGGTTGCCCTTGCCGATCATGGCCCGCATCCCAGCGGCCAGAAGACGGGGGGTGTACATGTCCATGCGGCCGCTGGTGGTCGGCCCGGCGGAGCCGATTACCCTCCCTGGCCGGGCTGGGGAGGGGCCAGTGTAATATATCGTTTGCCCCTTAATGGGAAAAGGCAGCCTCTCCCCGTTATCCAGCGCCTCGATAAGCCGCCGATGGGCAGCATCGCGGGCGGTATAGATGACCCCTGAAATCAGCACCGGGGTGCCCACCTTAAGCTCCCTCACTGTCTTGGCATCAAGGGGAGAGGTAATATGTACCGCTTCCATAACTTATAATCTAGCCTCCTTGTGGCGGGCGCTATGACACTGGAGGTTGACTGCCGCCGGCAGACAGGCGATGTGCGTTGGCCAGACCTCGGCATGCACCGCTAGAGCCGTGGTGCTGCCCCCCAGCCCCAGGGGCCCGATGCCCAGTTTGTTGACGCGAGCCAGAATCTCCTTCTCAAGTTCCGCCACCTCGGGGTCAGGGTTGGGCTTCCCCACCGGGCGCAGCAGCGCCTTCTTCGCCAGCAGCATCACCCCGTCCGCGGTGGCGCCGATGCCCACGCCGACAATCAAAGGCGGACAGGGATTGGCCCCCGCCTCATCTACCGCCCTCACCACCAGGTCAATAACACCTTCCCGACTATCACCCGGCCTGAGCATGGCCAGCTTGCTCATATTCTCGGAGCCAGCTCCCTTGGGGAGACAAATTATCCGGATGCGGTCACCGGGCACAATTTCAGTATGAATGACGGGTGGGGTGTTATCCTTGGTGTTTTTCCTGGCGGAGAAGGGCTGGCTGACCATGGACTTGCGCAGGTAGCCCTGGGTGTAGCCCCGGCGCACGCCCTCGTTTACCGCCTGATACAGGTCACCCTCGATGATGTGCACATCCTGCCCGACCTCAAGGAAAATCACCGCGGTGCCGCAGTCCTGGCATAAAGGCAGGTTTTTCCGCTCCGCAATCTGGGCATTCTCAACGAGCTGACGCAGCACTTCTTTACCTAAAGGAGACTCCTCCGTCTGCTGCGCTGATTTCAGCGCCGCCAGAACGCCCTCATCAAGCTCAAAATTGGCTCGCTGACAGAGTTGGGCCACCGTCTCCGCGATGTCCCTGGCTTTGATTTCCCTCAACTTTGGGGCTATCAGCCTCACCCCCCTAGTTTTTCCATCACCGCCTCGGCGACTTCGGAAGTGCCCGCGGCCTGGGTGTTATCACGCTTCATATCATAGGTCACCTGCTTACCTTCAGCAATAACCGCAGCGACCGCTCTTTCCAATCTATCCGCAGCACCGGTTTCACCGAGGTGACGCAGCATCATCACGCCGGAGAGCATCATGGCCATGGGGTTGACCTTATTCTGCCCGGCATATTTGGGGGCGCTGCCGTGGGTCGGCTCGAAAACGGCGATCTCATCGCCGACATTGGCGCCGGGAGCCACCCCCAGCCCGCCGACCAGCCCGGCACACAGATCGGAGAGGATATCCCCGTAAAGATTGGGCGCCACGATGACGTCAAACTGCTGCGGGTTTCTCACCAGCTGCATGGTCATATTATCAACCAGCCTCTCCTCAAATTCAATATCCGGATATTCCCCAGCCACCTCGCGGGCAACCTCCAAAAACAGCCCATCTGAGAATTTCAGGATATTGGCTTTGCTGATGGCGGTTATCTTTTTCCTCTGGTAAGCACGGGCGTACTCAAAAGCAAACCTGACGATGCGGCGGCTGCCTGTCTCCGAAATCACCTTCAGGCTAATCCCTGAGTCTGCCCTGACCGCGTTCCCCTTTTCTTCAATCAGCTTGATGAGTTTGGCGGCTTCAGGAGTCCCCTGGGCAAACTCAATGCCAGCATAAAGGTCCTCGGTATTTTCCCTGATGACGACGATATCCACATCCTTATAGAATGAAGGCACGCCGGGATAGGTTTTACAGGGGCGAACGCAGGCATAAAGGTCTAGCCCCTTGCGCAGGGCGACGTTAACGCTGCGGAAACCGGTGCCCACCGGGGTGGTCACCGGCCCTTTAAGGGCAACCCGGTTCTTTCTGATAGATTCAAGCACCGAATCAGGCAGGGGGGTGCCGTATTTCTCCATAACCTCGGCCCCAGCACGGGCCAAATCCCACTGGAAGGCAACCCCAGTGGCCTCCAGAACCCGCCTTGTCGCCTCGACGACCTCCGGGCCAATGCCATCGCCTGGGATAAGCGTTACCCTATAAGCCATCGCTCCACCAAACTACAGCTTGAAATCGCCATGTTTCTGGATGTAAGAGATGAGCCCACCCTCGTCAAGGATGCGGAGCATCACCTCAGGAATCCTGCCAAAGGTGAGCTCGCGGCCATTGGTCAAATCTTTGACCGTGCCCTCGGCCAGGTCTACTTCCAATTCATCCCCATCATCGATGTGGTCAGTATCACAGATGAGCACCGGCAGCCCCAAGTTGATGGCATTCCTGAAGAAGATGCGCGCCACGGATCTCGCCAGTATGGCGCTCACTCCAGCCATCTTGATCACCAGCGGCGCATGCTCCCGGCTGGAGCCCAGGCCAAAGTTACTGCCGGCAACGATGAAATCTCCCTTTTTCACCTTGGAAACAAAGCTGGGGTCAGCATCTTCCAGCACGTGCTTGGCTAGTTCCGGGAGGTTGCTGCGGAGGTGGGCATATCGCCCGGGGATGATATGGTCCGTGGAAATGCTATCGCCGAATTTGAAGGCCCTTCCCCTGAGCACTAGAGCACCTCCCTCGGGTCAGTAATTTCGCCGCTGATGGCTGTGGCTGCGGCTGTCGCCGGGCTAGCCAGGTAAACAAAGGCCTCGGGGTTGCCCATCCGGCCCTTAAAGTTCCGGTTGGCGGTAGATAAGCACGCCTCCCCATCACCCAGCACCCCCTGATGGAGGCCAAGGCAGGGCCCGCAGCCAGCGGGCAGGATGGTGGCTCCAGCTTCCACCAGCGTCTGGAGGTAGCCTGCTTTGATCGCCTCAAGCAGCACCTGCCTTGAGGCCGGAGCGATGATAAGCCTGGTGGCGGGGTGGCACTTCTTCCCCTTCAAGATACCTGCGGCCACCGCCAGGTCCTCCAGGCGCCCATTGGTGCAGGTGCCGATGAATACCTGCTGAATTTTGGTCCCTTTAAGCTCCCTGGCCAAGGCGGTGTTATCCATCCGGTGCGGCCTAGCCACGGTAGGCTCAAGCTCAGCCACGTTTATCTCAATGGTCTGCTCATAGACAGCATCGCCGTCAGGGGAAAGTGGCTCATAGTCGTCGCCCCGCCCCTGCGCAACGAGATATTTCCTGGTCGTTTCATCAGCCGGGAAAAGCCCAACTTTAGCTCCCGCCTCCACCACCATGTTGGCTATGGTGAAGCGCTGGGACATGGACATGGCCGCTACCGCCGCGCCGCTGAATTCCAGCGCCTTGTAAGTGGCGCCATCAACCCCGATGCGCCCGATAAGATGCAGGATGAGGTCTTTCGCCCCGACGCCCTTTGGGAAATCGCCTGAGACCACCACCCTGATGCTCTCCGGGACGCGGAACCAAGTCTTGCCCAGGCCCATGGCCACCGCCACATCTGAAGAGCCCATCCCGGTGGCAAAAGCGCCCAGCCCCCCGGCGGTCACCGTGTGCGAATCAGAGCCAACCACGATATCGCCCGGCCGGGCTAGAGACTCAGCGACCAGTTGATGGCACACCCCACTGCCGAGCTCAGAGAGGATGGCGCCGGTCTCTTGAGCGAACTGGCGCAGGAACAAATGGTCATTAGACAGCGTGCTCGTGGGGCTGGGGGCGGCATGGTCAATGAACACCACGGTTCGCTGCGGGTTGGCTAATCTCTTCAAGCCGCTTGCCTGAAATTGCTTTATGGTCAGGGGGCCGGTGGTATCCTGAATGAAGACCAAGTCCACCCTGGCGATAACCATATCACCCGCCCGGGCGTCATTCCCCGTTCCAGCGCTCAAAATCTTCTCAGCCAATGTCTTACCCATGCTCTTACCTTTCATGCTGCCAAAACCACCCGATGCCAATTACATGGGGATGTTGCCATGCTTTCTGGCCGGGCGGCTCTCCTTTTTGTTCTGCAGTGCCTCAAGCGCGGCGATTATCCTGGGACGAGTATCCCGGGGGCGGATAACGGCGTTAATGTACCCCATGCTGGCGGCGACATACGGATTATAGAATAACCGGCGGTATTCCTCCACCTTCTCCCTCTGCTTGGCTTTGGGGTCATCCGCACTCTGGATTTCCTGCCGATGGATGATGGCCACTGCACCTTCTGCCCCCATGACGGCGATCTCCGCCGTCGGCCAGGCGAGGGTATAATCAGCGCCCAGGCTCTGGCTGCACATGGCGATGTACGCCCCACCGTAAGCCTTGCGGGTAATCAGCGTTATCTTGGGGACAGTGGCCTCAGCGTAACACCACAGCAGCTTGGCACCATGCCGGATGATCCCCCCCCACTCCTGATTGCTGCCCGGGAGGTAGCCGGGGACATCGGCGATGGTGAGCAGAGGGATGTTGAAGGCATCACAGAAGCGAATGAACCTGGTGGCTTTGTCCGAGGCATTGATATCAAGGCAACCGGCGAGGTGACTGGGCTGATTGGCGATGATGCCCACCACGTGTCCGTTCAAGCGGGCAAAGCAGGTAATGATGTTGGGGGCATACTGGCGGGACGGCTCCAGAAATTCACCGTCATCCACGATAGCCCGGATGACCGCCTTCATATCATAGGTTTTGTACGCCTCCTCCGGGATGATATCATCCAGAGCCGGCTCGGTACGCTCAGGGGAATCTTTGGGAGTTATGTAAAGTGGCTTCTCCTCATTGTTCTGGGGGAGGTAGCCAAGGAGCCTTTTGATTTCCTTGATGCACTCAGTATCGCTATCGCAGGCAAACTGAGCCACCCCGCTCTTGATGCTGTGGGCCAGGGCACCACCCAGCTCCTCATCGCTTATCTCCTCGCTGGTGGCTGCCTTGACCACATCAGGGCCAGTGATATACATGTAGCTTGTTCGCTTCACCATGAAGACAAAGTCGGTCATGGCCGGCGAATAGACGGCGCCGCCGGCCGCCGGCCCCATAATGGCTGAAATCTGGGGGATAACCCCGGAGGCACATGAGTTGCGGAAAAAGATGCGGCCATAGCCATCAAGGGCATTCACCCCCTCCTGGATGCGCGCCCCACCGCTATCAAGCAAACCCACCATGGGCACCCTCATGCTCATGGCCAGGTCCATGACCTTGCATATCTTCCGGGCATGCATCTCGCCCAGGGTGCCACCCTTGGCGGTAAAGTCCTGGGCAAAGGCACATACGATACGGCCGTTTATCTTACCGTAACCGGTGACCACCCCATCGGCGGGGATGGAGACCTCACCCATGCCGAAGTTGGTGCAGCGGTGCCGGACAAATAGGTCCAGCTCCTGGAAGGTGCCTGGGTCAAAGAGAAGGTCAATTCTCTCCCGCGCCGTAAGCTTGCCAGCGGCATGCTGCTGCTCGATGCGCTTTTGGCCGCCCCCGGCTTTTATCTCCTCTTCCAGCCTGGCAAGCCTATCCAGCTCCTCTTTCAAAGTCACCACACCTCTACCTGGGATGATGAACTTAAACTATCATACCATAACACTGTTTCCCCGCCAAGCTACGACTTTCATTTCCCTCACCATACCATTTTGCTAAGCGAGGAGAAGATGCTAGAATAATAGGCAGATTCAGTGGCCCGAAGACCTTTTGGGGAGGAAAAGGGTTTGAAGCAGAGCAAAACCGCGCTTACCCCCACCCGCATCGGCGATACTGAGTTCCGCTGGGGGGAGCGGACCTATGTCATGGGAATCATCAACCTCAGCCCCGATTCCTTCTCTGGAGATGGCCTGGGCGGGGATGTTGAGGCGGCGCTGGAGCGGGCAAGGCGCATGGTGGCGGAGGGAGCCGATATCATTGACGTGGGTGGGGAGTCCACCCGCCCGGGCAAGGAGCCGCTGCCCATAGACGAGATTGATGATGAACTGCGGCTGGTAATCCCGGTGCTGGAAAGACTGGCCAGCGAGATAACCGTGCCCATAAGCATTGATACCTATAAGTCAGGGGTGGCCAGCCGAGCTCTCAAGGCCGGGGCCGCCATGATCAATGACATCTGGGGCCTAAAGCGCGACCCGAGGCTGGCTGAGCTGGCCGCTGAGACAGGAGCGCCCATTATCCTGATGAGTAACCAGCGAGATGCCCCCTGCCAGAATATCATGCCTGAGATTATCTCCGACCTAAAGAGGAGCATTGAACTAGCCACCAAAGCCGGGGTGCCTGAAGCAAACATCATCGTTGACCCGGGCATCGGCTTTGGCAAGACACTGGAGCAGAATCTGGAGATCATCCAGCGCCTGGCCGAGCTCAAAGTTCTGGGCAGGCCGATTTTATTGGGCACTTCCCGCAAATCCCTGATTGGCCTAGTGCTAGACCTGCCCGCTGACCAGCGCCTAGAAGGAACCGCCGCCACCGTGGCCATTGGCATCGCTAATGGTGCCGATATGGTGAGGGTTCATGATGTGAAGCAGATGGTGCGCGTCTGCCGGATGAGCGACGCCATTATCAGAAGGAGGTAGCTCGTGACTGAAGCAGTAACCGTGTATCTTGGCCTTGGCTCAAACCTGGGAGACCGCCAGGAAAACCTGGATAGAGCCCTAGAATTTTTGTCCCAGCGGCTGCGGATGGGCAAGGTCTCCTCCGTCTATGATACCGAGCCACTCGGCGATAGCACCCAGCCCCGCTTCCTCAATCTGGTCTGCCAGGTCTACACCCGGCTGGAACCGCTGGCGCTGCTCACCCTAATCAAGGGCATTGAGAGCAAGCTGGGCAGAACCGGTAAATCAGGGGCCGCCCGCACCATTGATATTGATATCCTCCTCTACGGTGACCAGGTGATTGATACCCCAAAACTGGTCATCCCCCACCCCAAGATGACCGAGAGGGCCTTCGTCCTCGTCCCCTTGGATGAGATCGCCCCTAACCTGGTGCATCCCGTGAGCGGTAAGACAATCAGGGAGCTATTAGGGGAGATAACCGAAAAGCAGGGCGTCCTCAAGCTGGAGTGAGCCGATGTACGAGATAGCGGTGGAGCGACATTTTGACGCCGCCCACTTCTTGCGTGGCTATCAGGGCAAATGTGAAGCGTTACACGGGCACCGTTTCCGGGTGGTGGCCAAGGTAAGTGCCACCGAACTTGACGGCACCGGCATGGCCTATGATTTCACCGAACTTAAGCGGCACCTGGATGACATTCTAGCCCGCTTTGACCATACCTGCCTCAACGATGTGCCGCCCTTCCAGAAAATAAACCCCTCCTCGGAGAATATCGCCATCACCATCTACAATGAACTCAAGCCAAAGCTAGCTGGCCAGGTGGTCATCTCCAGCATTGAGGTGTGGGAATCCCCCTATACCTGGGTGGCCTATCATCCTGATTAAGCGCGCTGGTCCGGGGGCAGCAGGTTGGGGATGGTATCCTCAATCGGATAGGAGACATCACACTTGGCGCAGTGGAGAGCGCCGGTCACTATCTCCTCCTCATTCTCCTCCTCCACAGTTAACTCCAGCTCCCCCTTGCACACCGGACAAACCAGGATATCCATCAGCTCCCTCTTCATAGTGGGGATTATTATATCTCAAAAGAGGCTTTAAGGCAATAAATGGCATTTTGACAAATTTTCACCTCCTGTGTTATCATACCACTCGGATAGCGAGGCTATCACCGAAGAAGCATGAGAAAAAACCTGACCAAGGAGAAGATCCAGCGGGGTGAGATTGCCTGCGGTGTCTTTGTTCCCCTCTAC
>MTNR01000095.1 GCA_002011495.1 Dehalococcoides sp. JdFR-56
GCGTTGAGATTCTGGCGCATACCATTGAGATCGGCGGCGTGAGGGCACGCCCCAGGGAGTTTGCCCAAATCAAGGAAAATGCGCTCCGAAATCCGCTTCGGTGTGCCGACCCGGAGGCGGCTGAGGAGATGACCAGATTGCTTGAGAAGGTGAGGGCGGAGGGCGATAGCCTGGGCGGGATTATTGAGGGGGTGGCGCATAACGTCCCCGTGGGTCTGGGGGAGCCCGTCTTTGAGAGTCTGGACGGGGAGCTGGCCAAAGCCCTGCTGGCTATCCCGGCGGTCAAGGGGGTTGAGTTTGGTGCTGGCTTCTCCGTGGCCGGGAAAAGAGGCTCGGAGAATAATGATCCGTTCGCCATCAGGGAGGGCCGGGTAGTCACCCTGACCAATAACGCCGGTGGCATACTCGGTGGCATCAGCACCGGCATGCCCATCGTGGTCAGGGTGGCGGTTAAGCCCACCGCCTCCATCGCCCGAAGCCAGCCCACGGTTGATATCCAGAGGATGGAGGAGGTCAGCCTGGAGATAAAAGGCAGGCATGACGTTTGTATTGTGCCCAGAGCGGTGGCGGTGGTTGAGGCCATGATGGCGGTGGTTCTCTCTGACTTCGCCCTGAGGGCGGGACTAATTCCGAGGGTGATAAAATGAATCTGGAGGATTTAAGAAAGAGAATTGATGAGATTGATGCCCAAATCGTTGAGCTCATTGGCCGGAGGGCGGAGATTGCCGAGGAGATCGGCCGGGAAAAGAGGGCGGCGGGCAGGCTGATTGAGGATAGGGAGAGGGAAAATCAGGTGCTGGAGAATATCAAGCGCGTGGCCCGCGAGCGGCGGATAGCCTTGAGCGAGGAGGATATTGAAAGCATCTACGGGAGGATAATCGCCGCCTGCAAAAGCATTGAGGGGATAGAGGTGGCTTTCCAGGGCGAGGTTGGCGCTTACAGCGAGGAGGCGGCCTTTCAATTTTTCGGCTCCTCCATCCAGATCAGGCCCCGCGAGACGCTGGAGGAGGTATTCCGGGCGGTGGAGGAGGAGGGGGTGCAGTTTGGCGTCGTCCCGGTGGAGAACTCGCTGGAGGGGAGCATCAGCCGCGTCTATGACCTCTTACTGGAATCGGCGCTGCGGGTGTGTGGGGAAACCGAGCTGCGGGTGATTCACTGTCTCATCGCTGGCCCTGACGCCGGGCTGGATACCATCAGGAAAGTTTACTCTCACCCGCAGGCGCTGGCCCAGTGCCGCAGTTTCTTAAAGCATTTAAACGCTGAGCTGATCCCCACTTATGACACCGCGGGCAGCGTCAAGATGATCCGGGAGAAGGGGTTAGCCGATAGCGCGGCCATCGCCAGCGCCCGGGCCGCCGAAATCTATGGCATGAAGATAATCGCCCAAGGGATAGAGGATAACCCCAATAATTTCACCCGATTCTTTCTCCTCTCCCGGGAGGATGCTCCCCCCTCGGGAGATGACAAGACCTCCATCGTCTTTTCCACCAAAGATAGACCGGGGGCGCTGTATCAGGCCTTGGGGGAGTTCGCCTGCCGCAATCTGAATCTCACCAAGCTTGAGTCCAGGCCCACGCGGCAGAAGCCTTGGCAGTACAATTTTTATCTCGACTTTGAGGGGCACCGCCAGGATGAGCCAGCCCGGGAGGCGCTTAAGAGCCTGGAGGAGATATCAATCTTCGTCAAGGTTCTTGGCTCCTACCCCAAGGCGAAAAAGACTCGGTGAGGTAGACCGGTGAAGATTGCCATAATTGGTGGCGCCGGGAAGATGGGGCGGTGGTTTGCCCATTTCCTCCTCAAAGATGGCAAGGAGGTGGTCATCAGCGGCCGCACCCAGAGCAAGCTGCTGGAGGTGGGGCGGGAGCTGGGGGTTGAGGTGGCCTCCACTGTGGAGGCGGTAAAGAAGGCTGACGCCGTTCTCCTCTCGGTGCCGATAGAGAGCTTTGAGGGGGTGGTGCGGGAGATAGCCCCCCATATCAGGCCGGGGCAAATGGTGATTGATATCACCTCCATCAAGGTGCTTCCCGTGGAGACGATGCATAAATATCTCAAAGCAGGGCAGATCCTCGGCGCCCATCCTTTGTTTGGCCCCGGTGCTAAAAGTATCGCCAACCAGAATTTTGTCCTCACCCCGACCACTGATGAAGAGAACGCTCTAGCGCAGAAAATCAAAGGGTATCTGGAGGCAAGAGGAGCCAGGGTCAGCCTGATGACCCCCGAGGAGCACGACCAAAAAATGGCCCTCATTTTGGGGCTTTCCCATTTTATCGCCATCGTCGCGGCGGATACCCTGCTCAGCGCCGATAAACCACGGCCNCCCGAGCCGGTNGGNGGCATCACCTACAAGGTNCTCCTGACCCTGGTGGAGAGCGTGATTTCGGAAAACCCGGAGCTTTACGCCTCCATACAGATGAGCCTGCCNCACGTCACCGAGGTTGAGGCCCTGTTCCAGCGTAAGGTGGCGGAGTGGGCTGAGCTGGTGCGGAACAAAGACCGGGGGGAGTTTGTCCGCCGCATGAAGGTCTTAAAAGAGGAGTTGGAGAAAACCAACCCTGACTTTGGCAAGGCTTATCAGGACATGTACCGGCTGGTCTCCGAGTTATGAGGGTTACTTTACCTCGTAGGTGCCGAAGATAAAGTCCAGGTCATCCTCCAGCGCCGAGACCTTCTCTCGGGGGAAGAGGCTTTCATCAATATCCAGCATCACCTTGGTCTCTGTCTTCACTGAGCCGACCACGTGGGCCCGGAGGCATTCCTTTCCCTTTTCCTCGATTTTGAAGCTCAAGGTGCCGCGGGTGATAAAGGATGAGGTATCGCTGGGCAGGGCGTAGGTCTCCAGCTTCTCTTCGGATAAGATGGCCCCCTGCTTTAAGGCAAAATCCCTCAGCTCAGCGTAGAGCAGCTCGGGATTCACCTCTTTGTANGTTTTCCTAATCTGCATCTTGNTTCCTCTTTTTGTAATATTAAAAAATTGGCCCTTTTTGTCAAGCAAACTTTCTAGTGCCACCGGGGCCTATTTCAGGTACTTGAAGATCTTTACCGTCGGGACATCTCCCACGCCTGGCTGCGGCAGCGACTCCTTGGAGCGGTAGATTAATTGGTAGTGTTTCAGCGCCTCAAGGGGCACCGGGCTGATAAAGGGGCTATCGCTCACTATGCGGTGATTCCCAGATTTCTGGCTGGCGATGTAGGCTTTGGCCTCCTCATAGCTTAAGAAATTCTGGACATCGGTGAGCACCTTGATCAGCTTGCCATCAGGGGCCATTTTCTCTTCATAGGAGATTACGATTGACTGCTCAGGGGTTACCGCCTGGCCGTCAAAGTTGTACAGTCTCACTAGTAGAGAGCGGTAGTATGCCGGGTGGAAGAGACGTATCGCCATGAGCTGGTTTCCCTGGGGCACGTAGTAGATATCAAAGAACTCCCCCGGTTCCTTTTTGGCCCAGCTGGCCAGTGCCCAGAATTTGCTCGTCGCCGTTTGCTGGTCAATGATGATGTAGGCCGAGCCCAGCTTTTCGATAATTTCCTTTTCCGGTATTATTTCTTTCTCCCACCTGTTGACCCACTTTGTTTCTTGGGTGGAGTCCTCATCCTGAGATAGTAAGAATGTGGCCACGTAGAATCCCCCCGGCCCGGGGGTGAGGTTCACCGGGCGGTGGGCGATGCGGGCGATCCAGTAGCCATAGTCAACCCAGGCCATCACCCCGTAGGCTGATTCGGGATATGGGTAGCGCTCTTCCGGTGGTGGGGCCTGGTAGCGCTGGTAGTAGAAATCGGAATCCCCAAATGGCTCAGGGGTGTTCTCCTTGAGCCAAACAAGCGAACTTATCCAGGCGTCATCCGGGGCGAATTGCGGGTGTGAGGCAACCCTGACTGACGGGCCGATATTGGGGAAGAAGACGATGAAAAAGATGATCACCACCCCCAGCGCCATGTTCAGGTGGCGAGTGGTAAGACGAACTCTCGTTTTTTTGGCTTTGGCCTGCTGCTGGGGGGAGGTTGCTGTGGCCGGCGCTGACTCTTTGAACCCGGCTAGTTTCAAGAATTGCCAGGAGAGGTAGCCGGTGAGCAGAGCGGCATTGACGGCGAAGTAGTAGGCGAAGCGGCGCTGGCCCAGTGTGGCCAGCAGTATTACCACGCTCCAAACTACTAAGAGATTTTTCTCCGCATCGCCGTGCTTAATGACCAGGTAGAGCAAGATGCCCAGGGAAATAAGGCCCAGAAAGAAACTGGTGTTGAAGTTGCCCCAGGCAAGCCCCAGGGTGAACTCACCGCGTGGCGCTAGCAGCGGCTGCATCTCAAGTATGGTGCGGGAGCCGCTCCAGGTGAAGATTTGGAAGCTGTCAAGCATGGACGGGGAAACAATATATATAACAGCGACCGCCACCGCTCCTAACCCGGCCAGAGCCAGCGGATAGTAGGCCGGTTTGATTCCCCAGGCCCTCATTCTATGGGAGGCAAAGCTGAGCAAGGCCGGGGCCAGCAGCGCCACGGACAGAGCCATCGCGGTGAGCGCTTTGCGCGAAAAGGGCAGGTATATTATCAGCGCCGTTAGGAAAGTGATAATGCCAACTGGAATTAGGTAGTCAGCAGACTCGCCTCTTTGGTGGGCGATGATGAACTGGACCACAAAGTAGAGGGCGATGATGAAGAGGAAGAGAGGGCCTCCTATCCAGGTGATGAGGTAAAGCCCGAGGAAAAGACCAGCCAGCAGGCTGTAGATAATGGGTTTGCCGAGAAGCGTCCAATCCGGGCTACGCAGGTGGCTCCAGTTTAAACCTTTTTCCCGTGAGGCCTTGACCGCCCAAATCAAAAACATCATGGCGGTGGTGGTAAATAGCACCTCGGCGATGTGGTGGTCAGTGAAGCCCAGTATTGAGCGTCCCAGGAATTCGCCGGGGAGTAGGGCGACTAGGCCAGCGGAGAGCACCCCCGCCCAGCGGCCGAAGAGCTCCTTGCCGATGAAATAGACGGGGATGACGGTGAGAGCGGCCAGAACCGCGGGGAAATAGGCCCCCACGCTATCCACCAGGTGCTGGGATGGGGAGCCTAGGCCGATCACCCAGGTGACGCCTGCCAGCAGCCAATTGAAGAAGTGGATATTGTCAATGGGCATGCCGAAGGGATAGAGCAGGTACGGGTCAAAGTCCATGAGCCGGGGGAAGTTGGGGATGAGGTTATCCACCAGGCGCATCTGGAAATAGGCATCCACGCTGGTAAACTTTATCCATTCGCCGCTGAAGACATGGTCATAGGGGAGATACGCCCGAATAAATAAGGAGACGCCGAAGAACAAGCCCACCATCAAGCCAGCTCCAAGTCCTGGGGGAAGGCGCCTCCTTTTAGCTTCAAGCTCTTTATTCATGCCACCGGCTCCCTCTTCCTTTCCCTGCGGAGGGAGTCCCTTCTCTCTATTTAGGGGCAAGCGTTACATTTCCTTATTCAGGCTCTCCAGAAACTCGGCGTTAGTTTTGGTCTTGCGGAGGCGGTCTAGGACCCGCTCGGTGGCTTCAACAAAGTTGCTGGAGTCAGAGGCGATCATGGCTACCATGCGCCGCAGCAGCCATATCTTGTTCAGGCTGTTTTCATCGATGAGCAGCTCCTCTCGTCTGGTGCCGCTGCGCTGGATGTCCATGGCCGGGAAGATGCGGCGCTCGGATAGCCTGCGGTCCAGATGGAGCTCCATATTGCCAGTTCCCTTGAACTCCTCGTAGATGAGCTCGTCCATACGGCTGCCGGTATCAATGAGGCAGGTGGCGATGATGGTCAGGCTGCCGCCCTCGGCGGTGTTGCGCGCCGCGCCGAAGAAGCGCTTGGCGGGGTGCAGGGCGGCTGGGTCAATGCCGCCGGACAGGGTTCGGCCGCTGGGAGGCATGGCTAGATTATAGGCCCGGGTGAGGCGGGTGATGCCGTCAAGGAGGATGAGGACATCCTTGCCGCTTTCCACGATGCGCTTGGCTCTCTCCAGCGCCAGCTCAGCCACCCGGGTCTGGTTTTCCACCATCTCATCAAAGGTGGCGCTGATCACCTCTCCCCTGACCGAGCGCTTCATATCGGTAACTTCCTCCGGGCGCTCACCAATGAGGCACACGATGAGGTGAATGTCATTGTAGTTGGCCATGGTGGCGTTGGCGATGGCTTTGAGCAGCATCGTCTTGCCGGCCTTGGGCGGAGATACGATTAAGCCCCGCTGCCCCCGGCCGATAGGGGCGATGAGGTTGAGCAGACGGGTGGATATCTCCTCGGGCGAGTGTTCCAGGTTGATCAATCTGTCGGGGAAGGTGGGGGTGAGCGCGCCGAAGTGGGGCCGCTCCTTGGCCAGCTCCGGATTGAGATTGTTGATGGCCACTATCTGGAGGAGACTATAGTACTTCTCATTGGTCTTGGGCGGTCGGCCTTGTCCGATGACCATATCCCCGTTGCGCAGGCCGAAGCGGCGGATCTGGGAGGGGGAGATGTAGACATCGGTTGGGGTGGGCAGCAGAGTCTCCTGCCGCAAAAAGCCGTAGCCATCGCTCATGATCTCCAAGATGCCATGACAGAAAGTGTGCCCCTCCTGTTCGATCTCTGACTTGAGTAGGAGCATGATAAGGTCCTGTTTATTCAGGCCATCATGGCTGGCGATGCCCTTTTCCTTGGCCAGCGCCATCAGCTCGTCTTTGCTTTTGCTTTCCAGTTCCTCAATGTTCATGGTGTAACCTCACTCTCAAGTCCCCCTGCTCGGCCGAGGAGGGGGTCTATTTCCCTTTCTCTGGTGATGAGACGCGCCGCCAGTCAGCCAGGAACCGGCTGATGCCGACGTCGGTAAGCGGGTGGTTTATCATCTGCATTAGCACACTATATGGAACCGTGGCGATGTGCGCCCCCGCCTTGGCGGCGGCGACGCAGTGTAGGGGGTGGCGGATGCTGGCGGCGATCACCTGGGTGGGTAGCTGGTAATGGGCAAACACCTCCACGATGTCCTTTATCAGCTGCATGCCATCATGCCCAGCGTCATCCAGCCGGCCGACGAAAGCGCTAACATAGGTGGCACCCGCCAGCGCTCCCAAAAGCGCCTGATTTAGGGAGAAACACAACGTCATATTGACTTTGATATTTTCTTTGCTCAGGGTTGATGTGGCCTCAATCCCGGCGGCGGTGGCCGGTATCTTGACGGCGACATTGGGTGCCCAGGAAGCCTTAATACGGCCTTCCTTGATCATGCCCTCGGCATCTTCGGCGAGCACTTCAGCCGAAACCGAGCCGCTGACGATGGAGCAGATGGTCTTGACCACGCTCTCATAGTCGGCGGTGTTCTCCTTGGAGAGCAGGGTGGGGTTGGTGGTGACGCCGCTGATGATGCCGAGCTTGGCCGCCTGTTTTATCTGGTCAATATTGGCAGTATCCAGAAAGATGCGCATTTCCTCCTCACTTCTCCGCGGCCAGGGGCAGTGGCGGTTGCGCCCCCTCTCGCAGTACCTCTTTGGCCGCCCCGATGAAGTCACGGAAGAGGGGGTGGGGGCGACTGGGGCGGGAGCCAAACTCAGGGTGGAACTGACAGCTCACCATCCAGGGGTGGTTGGCTAGCTCACAGATTTCAACCAACCTCCCGTCTGGCGATAGCCCACTGTAAACCAATCCCGCCTTCTCCAGAGTGTCGCGGAACTCATTATTGAATTCAAAGCGGTGCCGGTGGCGCTCGTAAACCAGGCTCTGCCCGTAGGCCTTGGCCGCCCGGCTGCCGGGGAGCAGCTGGCAGGGATAATTGCCCAGACGCATGGTGCCCCCCTTGGCTTTCACTTTCTTCTGCTCAGGCAGAAGGTCAATAACCGGGTATGGGGTATTGGGGTCAAACTCCGTGGAGTTCGGCTTGGGCGATTTCAGCACATGCCGAGCAAACTCGATCACCATAACCTGCATCCCCAGGCAGAGTCCAAGGTAAGGGATTTCATTGGTCCGAGCGTAATTGGCCGCCTTGACCATGCCCTCAATACCCCTGATGCCGAAGCCACCGGGGACAATGATGCCCTGGGCGGAGCGCAGCAGCGAGTCAGTGCCATCTTTTTCTAGGTCCTCAGAATGAACCCAGATCAAATTGAGCTCCCGGTCATGATAGAGGGCGGCGTGACACAGCGCCTCACGAACCGAGAAGTAGGAATCGCTCAGCTCCACGTATTTGCCCACCAGGGCGATATTGACTGGCTCACGGGGTGTTTTCAGGCGTTCCACCAGTTCCCGCCACTGGCTTAAGTCAGCTTTCTTAGCTTTTCTCAGACCAAGCTTATCCACAATCAGCTGCCCCAGCCCAGCCTCCTCCAGAATCAGCGGTATCTCATAGATGGAAGACACGGTGGGCAGGGGGATGACCGCCTGGCGCTCCACATCACAGAACAGGGATATCTTGTCCCTGATGCTTTCCGGAATGGGGAAGTCACTACGGCAGATGATGATGTCAGGCTGAATACCGATGCGGCGCAGCTCATTGACGCTGTGCTGGGTGGGCTTGGTTTTGAGCTCTTGGGTTGAGTGGAGGTAGGGGAGCAGGGTAACGTGAACGTAGAGCACGTTGTCCCGCCCGATGTCATTGCGCATTTGTCTGATGGCTTCCAAGAAAGGTTGCCCCTCAATATCACCCACGGTGCCGCCCACCTCAATCAGAATCACCTCAGCCTTGGACCTCTGGGCGAGCCGCTTGAAGCGGTCCTTTATCTCGGTGGTAACGTGGGGCACCACTTGGATGGTGCCGCCGAGGAAATCGCCCCGCCTCTCCTTGGCGATAACGGCGCTGTAAATTTGCCCTGAGGTAACATTGGAATCGGCGGTAAGTTCAGTGTTGATGAAGCGCTCATAGTTGCCCAGGTCAAGGTCGGTCTCGGCACCATCCTGGGTAACGAATACCTCCCCATGCTGATAGGGGGACATCGTGCCCGGGTCAACATTGAGGTATGGGTCCAGCTTCTGAACGGAGACGCTGAGCTCACGACTCTTGAGAATGGTTCCCATAGAGGCGACAGTTATACCCTTTCCCACGGAACTAACCACACCACCAGTGACAAAGATATACTTCGGCATCAAGGAACCAAACTCTGAAAAATTCCTTCTCCGCAGGCTGCGAGTGATCTGGGTTGGGCTTCTGTGACAAAGACCATCAAACTTCCGGGGAGCACTTTATATAGAAAAGCCTTAAGTGTCAAGTTTTTTGGTGGGGGGAAATCTTCTGTTAGCATTATAAAGAGGGGAGGATGAATTGTCAAGTTTTGATGCCCGCCAGCCTCTTGGCCAGCTGCTTCTTTGAGTCAATATCGGCGTGGCGCAGTATGGTCAGTCGGTGCGTCTCCGGGGAGCCGGCGCCATGGATATTGGAGACAATGTCTCTGCTTTCAAAGGCGAGCCGCTCAATCAATCGGTAGAGGCGCAGTCTGTCCTCGGTGGATACATCCTCCGCGCCCTTGAGGTATTTCTGGAGCAGCGGGCCGATCTCTGGGTTGGCCATGTCCTTCTCCGAGGGAAAGTCAGCCACCAGGCCGCCGGCGATCTCGATCATCATGCGAACCACCTCATGCAGCTCCTTACCTTCGTAGAGCTTGGAGGTGTTTGACAGCACCGGGTCCACCGTATAGATGCCGGATGGGGTTGGCTGTGCCTCCACCGAGGCGGCGATGGAGCAGCCATAGATGGCCTCTGTGGTCTTAAGCATCTCGGCTAGCTTATTGTTGATGTGGGATACCTTGGGCAGCCCGTTGTATTCGGCGGCCAGCGCCGCGGCACCGATGATGACATCGCCCATGCCGCACTTGCAGCCACCATGGGAGTGGCGGTGGAAGTTGCCGAAGTTCCTCACCATGGGGCCGGCGAATTCGTACTCGCCGCAGAGGAACACCTGCTCCCAGGGCACAAAGACGTCTTTGAAGAGCACCATGGTGGCGAATTTGCCGTAGGCGATATTGCCCAGGTCGCAGCCCTCAAGCTCTCTGGCCTCCAGGGTGCCTCTGCCGTAAACGTGAACCACCCCCTCCGCATCCACCGGGATGGCGAAGCAGACGGCATAGTCTCTATCTTGCTCCTGCATCTCCCTAGTGGGAACGATGAGCCCCCAGTGGGCGCAGAGGGAGCCCGTCTGATGTATCTTGGCACCCCTGACGATGATGCCATCGTCATTCTTGGCCACGATGTGCACGTAAGCGTCAGGGTCTTTTTGCTGTGATGGGCGTAGTGACCGGTCCCCCTTGACATCGGTAACGCCGCTGAAGATGGCGAGGTCATGCTTCTGAATATGCCGGATGAAGTTGAGAAATCTCTGGTGATAATCGGTACCGTACTTCTGGTCACAATTGTAGGTTTCAATGCCAACGGCGTTAATCGCGTCCATGCCGGTGCAGCGCATAAAGCAGGTGCCGATTCTCTGGGCCAGGAACTTGAGCATCCTGACCTTGGCCAAGAGGTCTTCTCGGCTCTCGTAGAACTTGATGAAGCGGCTGACTTCCTCACCAGTCTGGCTGGACTTGGCGACGAGATATTCTCTGCCCTCCGGCTCCTGGGTCAGGGCATAGGTCTGCGCCACCCCGGCCACCATGTGCTTGATTAGTGGGTGCTCATAGGGGGTTGCCACCTTCTCTCCCAGGATATAGGCCGTCGGGCGCAAATCTGCCAGCGACTGGTAATATTGCTCTTGGGTCATCAGAGCCATGGCTCAAGCGGCCTCCTTCCGCCTAGTAAATTATAACAGCGGGAAGGTCTTTCTTCAAACGAGGCGCGGGGGTGAGGTCGGCCAGCAATAGTGCTATAATCATATTGAATATAAAAATAATGGCAAAGGAGACAGTAGCCGATGGATGAATTGAAGGTGTTCACTGGTAATGCTCACCCTGACCTTGCCCAGGCGGTGGTGGAATACCTGGGCATACCCTTGGGGCAGAGCGAGGTCTTTCAGTTCAGCAACGAGAATATCTTTGTTCGCATTCTGGAGAACGTGCGCCAGCGGGACACCTTTGTCATCCAGCCTATCTGTTCTCCGGTGAA
>MTNR01000049.1 GCA_002011495.1 Dehalococcoides sp. JdFR-56
GCCGGGGTGGATGTCACCCGGTATGGCAGCGGCAAGATGGGGGCGACCAACGTCATGCGCGTGGCCGGGAAGAAAGCGGCGGCGCTGGCGGTTATCCTTGATCTGCTAAAGGGGGTAGCGGCGGTAACCTTCGCCGGGTTCCTCTTTGGCCACGAGTATTTGCTGGTGGGCGAGTCCAGCCTGTGGCTGGCAAGGAGCGGTCAGGTGGCCGCGGCCTTATGCGCCATGGCCGGACACAAGTGGTCGGTATTCCTCAAGTTTCATGGGGGGAGGGGTGTGGCCCCCTTCTTCGGCGGGCTATTGGCCCTGTGCCCGTTGGCGGCGCTGTTTGGTGGTGAGGTGCTCATCATCGGGGCCAGCCTGACCAGGTATGCCTCACTGGGCTCGATCACTGGGGCGGTGGGGAGCTACACCATACTGGTGCCCCTCACCATAGTGAATGGCTATCCCGTGGAGTATCTTATTTACGCCTTGATTGGCGCCATCTTCATCATCGTCGTGCATCGGGACAACATCAGCCGGCTCTTGGCCGGCACCGAGCGCCGGCTCGGTGAGAGAGTTGAGATAAGCAGGTCAGCCGTGCCGCCCAGGCCTTAAGCCGAAGTCTGCCAGCGCTGTCTGGACAATATGGGGATAGGATATGCTTAAAATCGCCATCATCGGCACCACCATGTGGGGGACCACCCTGAGCATAATTCTGGCGCAGAAGGGGATAGAGGTTGAGCTGTGGGCGCGGACAGAGGAAGAAGCGGCTGAATTGCGGGATAACGGGCCTGACCCGGAGTTGGCCCCGGATATCACCTTCCCTCCCCAGCTGCACATCACCCACGATTTAAGCAAAGCTCTGGATGGGGCCAAGGCGGTAATTCTGGTGGTGCCCTCGCAATCAATGCGGCAGAACATAAAGCTGGTGGCAGGCTATCTCGATAAGTCAATGCTGGTGATAAGCGCCGCCAAGGGCCTGGAGATTGGCAGTGGCAAGCGTATGTCACAAATAATCGCTGAGGAGATAAACCCGCGTTTTCGCGCCAATATCTGCGTGCTCTCCGGCCCCAATCTGGCTCGGGAGATTCTGCGCGGCCTACCCGCGGCCACCGTGGCTGCTGCTGAGGATAGCTCGGTGGCTAGAAGAGTCCAGCGGCTGCTGACCACGCCCAACCTCTGCGTCTTCACCAATACCGATGTCGTTGGGGTGGAGCTGGGGGGCGCCCTAAAGAACATCATCGCCCTGGGTGCGGGCATCGCCGATGGGCTGGGCTATGGTGACAACGCCAAGGCCGCCTTTATGACCCGGGGGCTGACCGAGATAACCGCTCTCGGCGTGGCCCTGGGGGCAAATCCGCTCACCTTCTCTGGGCTAGCGGGCCTGGGTGATATCATCGCTACCTGCGCCAGCCCGTTGAGCCGCAACCACTACGTTGGGGTGGAGCTGACCAAAGGGCGCTCGGTGACCGAGATCATCAATTCAATGAGCGGGGTTGCTGAAGGAGTGCCCACCACTCTGGTGGCCCGCAACCTGGCTCACAAGCTGGGGCTAGAGATGCCGATTACGGAGAGGGTCTACCGGGTGCTGTATGAGAACGCTGACCCGCGTGAGGTGGCGGCGGAGATGATGGGGGGGAACGCCAGGCACGAGCTCGCCGGGCGGCGGTGGAGGTTGTTCTCCTTATTTAGCCGGCACCGGCGCTCTTCATCCGTCTAGGTGGCGGCTTACCTATCTTTCTCTTTCCTGGGGCTTAGGGTGCTGGCCAGCTGCTCAAAGAGCCGGCGCTGCTCCTTGGTCAGCGACTTGGGAGTAACCACCCGCAATCTCACTATTTGGTCGCCGCGCCCGTTGCGGCGCAGATGCGCGATGCCCTTATTTTTCAGGCGGAACTCTTCACCACTCTGCGTGCCCGGCGGGATGTGGAGCTTGGTCTTTCCGTAGAGGGTGGGAACCTCCACCTCAGTCCCGAGGGCAGCTTGGGCGAAATTGAGCGGTAGCTCGTAGATGACGTCGTCACCCTGCCGGGTGAAGAGCTCGTGCTTCAGCACGGATATGGCCACGTAGAGGTCACCTGGAGAGCCGCCCCTCATCCCGGCATCGCCCTCGCCGCTTAAGCGTATTCGGGAGCCATCCTCCACCCCAGCTGGGATCTCAACGAAAATGCGCCGCTCTCGCTTTTCTCTGCCTGCGCCCCGGCATTGCGGGCAGGGCTCGGTGATGACCTTGCCCTCACCCTGGCACTGCTCACAGATAGTGGTATTGATGAAACGGCCAAAGAGGCTACGCTCCACCCTGCGCACCCGTCCGGTGCCATCGCAGTGGGGGCATCGGCTGGGCTGGCTGCCCGGCCGGGCACCGGTGCCGTGGCAGAGGGAGCAGAGTTCAATGCGCCTGATACCTATTTCTTTCTCGCAGCCTAGGGCGGCCTCTTCAAAGGAGATGGTGAGCTTGGAGTGCAGGTCTGCCCCCCGCTGGGGGGCATGGCGGGCGGCATAAGTCATGCCGCTGAAGAAAGCATCAAAGATATCCCCAAAGCCACCGAAGTCAAAGCCCTCAAAGCCCCGGGTGAAGAAGCCATCGGTGCCGCTATGGCCGAAGTGGTCATAGGTGGCACGCTTACTGGCATCGGAGAGCACCTCGTAGGCCTCGTTGATCTCTTTGAACTTCTCCTCGGCACCATCATCATGATTGTGGTCCGGGTGGTACTTGAAGGCCAGCCGGCGGTAAGCTCTCTTTATCTCCTCATTGGTGGCGTTTCTGGGTACCCCCAGAATCTCATAGTAATCTCGTTTCGGCGCCATTTTGTTTGCCTTTCTGGAAATCGGGCAGGATGCCTCCCCTATGATACTAGCAACACGGCTGGCAAACTGTCAAGGAAAAATGGTGACAAAAACTTATTGACTGTAATAGAACATATGTGCTACTTTGTCATTGTCAGTTTCTAAGAGGTGGGCCATGGTGCCAGAGTTGCGTGACGCGGGCGATTTTGAAGCCAAATCACTAAATGAAGGAGACCTTGCCCAAGATGAGCCAGACCTGCCACCTGAGTACTGCCAGTATAAAGATGAGGGCTGTGACCTGGCCGATTCCTGCCTTGCGTGCCCGTTTCCCCAGTGTGTCTATGAGCAGCCCCGGGGCAGGCAGCGCTGGCTGAAGAAATTGCGAGACCGGGAGATATCCCGGCTGTTTATCAGCCAGGGTAAAGGGGTGAAGGAGCTGGCATTGATGTTTGGGGTGAGCCCCAGGACGGTGCAGCGAGCACTGAAAAATGCGCTTGAAGCAAGGACAAAGAGGGAAGGGGATACTTTTGAGTAATAAAGGAGACCTATTCAGGGATGAATGAGACGATAATTGCGCAGTTAGCGCGAATGGACTTAGAGCGCATCAGGGGCTATAAAGAGCTACTTGATTTTTACCATGGTCGGCAGTGGCCAGGCCGGGAGAGGTGGGGGGAGAGACGCCTGACCTTCAACTATGCCAAGGTCTTCATTGATAAAATCACCTCATATCTCATGTCAGGCTTAAATTTCGCCGTTGACGCTGTGGAGGACTCGGAGGAGGCCAGGGAAAGGGCCCGGAGGGCGGAGGCAGCCCTGTACCGGGTCTATGAGGATAATAACCTGGAGCAGCTGGACCTGGAGACGGAGATTGATTGCGCCATACTGGGTGACGCCTGTTATAAGGTCATCTGGGACCCCGTGGAGAAGAAGGTCAAGGTGACCGCTCCCGATGTTCAGGGCATCTATGCCTGGTGGCTGGGGGATGATACCTCCCAGGTATGGCGGGTCGCCTCCAAATACAGCTTGTCTGCGGAGGAAGTGGAACTTCTCTATCAGGTTAAGCCCAGGGGCAAGACGGCGACCGTGGTTGAGCTGTGGACGGCGCAGGACTTTGAGCTCTATCTGGATAACGCCCTGGTGGAGAAAAAGCCCAATCCCTACGGGTTTATCCCCTTCATTATCTACCCCAACCTCCGTGAGCCCAAAAAATTCTGGGGGATATCTGACCTACCTCAGATTATGGAATCGCAGCGGGAGTTAAACCGAGCAATGAGCCAGCTTTCCCGCATCTTGGAGCTATCCGGTAATCCCATCGCGGTGCTGGAGAATGTGGAGGAATCCGAGGATATTGCTGTGAGACCCGGGGCGGTGTGGAATCTGCCCGAGGACGCCAAAGCCTACCTACTTGATTTACTCCAAGGGGGTGGCGTCAATCTCCATATCAGTTATATCGATTTGCTCTACCGGACCCTGCATGACATCTCGGAATCGCCCCGCTCTGCCTTTGGCGGCACGGAGCGGGACTTATCCGGGGTGGCCCTTGAGCTTGAGCTTCATCCGCTACTACAGAAGGTGAGAAGGAAACGAATCATCCGCACCGCCGTTTATAAGCGGCGCAGTGAGATGATCCTCAAGCTCCTGGAGAAATATCAGGGTGAGAGCTTTGGTGATAGTCACCTGCGGGTGGTCTGGGGGCCGGTCCTGCCTCAGGACATCGCCCGCCAGGTAAACAACGAGCAGGCTCTGGTTCAATCGGGCATCCACTCGCGGCGAAGGGCCATGGACGAGCTCGGCATCAGAGACCCAGAGTATGAGTTCAAGAGATGGCTTGAGGAACGAGAGACCATTCTCAGGATGAATAAAGAGCTTAACGCCAAGCCCACCAGAAATGAGCGGAGAGAGAGGGCGCTGTCTCAGGGGGAGGGCGTTGAGGAATAATCCGAGGAGGCTAGTATCGTGGCTGATGAAGAAAGCGAACTGACGGATGAGCTGGAAGCGCTGAGAGGCGAACTAGAGAGGCTGAAGCAGGAGAAGGAAGCCCTGGCCAGGGAGCTTGCCTCCAAAGAGGCCGCTATTAGGGAACTTGAGCAGGCGCTGGTGAATAAAGACGGGGAGATGGCTCTCCTGAGGCAAGCGCTTGCTGAGTCAGAGCAGAAGCTGGCGCAGACAAGCGATGCCCTGGCCCAGGCGGTGGCCAGCTATAAGGAGCTGGTCGTGGCCACAAATCCGGAGATACCGCCGGAGCTGGTTACCGGGGACACCATTGAGGCCATCAACCAGTCTCTGGAAAACGCCCGCTCGCTCATTGACCGGGTAAAGCAGGCCGTTGAGCAGGAGGCCTCCCGGAGCAAAGTGCCGGTTGGGGCTCCGCAGCGGGCCTCAATTGACCTGTCAGTTCTATCTCCACGAGAGAAAATCCAGTATGCAATCGGAGGTAAGAGATAAATGGCATTAACATTAGCGGAAGCAAGTAAGCTGTCAAATGATATCTTGCTGCAGGGGGTGGTGGAGACCATCGTCAAGGATTCCCCCATCCTGCAGCGGCTCCCTTTCATTGAGATTGTCGGCAACGGGCTGACCTACAACCAGGAGAAGACCCTGCCCAGCGTTGACTTCTATGACGTGGGTGATACCTGGGTTGAGTCCACCCCTACCTTTGAGCAGAAGACGGCCAACTTGAAGATCATGGGTGGGGATGCTGACGTGGATAACTTCCTCAAAACCACCCGGAGCAACATTCAGGACCTGGAGGCGGCCGTGGTGGAGCTCAAGGCGAAGGCGGTCAAGGACAAATTTGAGGAAACCTTCATCTATGGCGATAGCACCGCCAATCCCAAGCAGTTTGATGGCTTAAGGAAGCTGATTGACACCACCACGGCCAGCAGCCAGGTGATTGCTGCCGGAGCCACTGGGGCGACCCTGACCTTATCCATGCTCGACCAGCTTATCGACGCCATCAAGGGGGGCAAGCCCGATATGCTGCTCATGAGCCGCCGCTCCCGGCGCAAGATCAACGCCCTGGTCAGGGCGAGCGGGGCGATGGTGGAGAGCGACCGGGACCAGTGGGGCAACTTTGTCCAGCTCTGGGATGGCATCCCCATCGGCGTCAATGACTGGATACTGGATACCCACACCGTTAGCGGTGGCGTTGAGACCGGCACCACCGGTGGTGACTGCTCCACCATTTATGCTGTGCAGTTCGGGGAGTGGGCGCTGTGTGGCTTGACCAGCCCTGGGGGCCTCATTGTGGAGCCGATCGGCTCCATGGAGAGCAAGGACGCCACCCGCACCAGGGTCAAATGGTACGTGTCCCTGGCGTTGTTCAGCTCGGTTAAGGCGGCGGCCCTGATCGGGGTCAAGGACTAAAGTAGCGCGCTGATTAAACAGGGCACAGAAAAATAAATTTAAGGGGGAGGGACTGCCCCTCCCCCTCCTAGGAGGCGAACTATGGTACTGGCAGTAATTGAGCACACCGAATATCCCTTCGCCAAGGGCGAGCTTACCGCCGACGGCATTCAGTGGTCAGCGGAGGTGGACACCACCACCGCCAACACTGATGTTGAGGTGGAAAGGGTCACCATCAAGCCGCCAGCCCTGGGCGAGATGATTGAGGTTGAGTTTGGCTTGACGGCGGCTTTCCGCGCCGTCTCCTCAGCCACCGCTGACCTTACCTACAAATGGCAGGCCAGAAACAAAGGTGGCACCTGGGTTGACCTCCACAGCGCCGTGACCAAGGCTGACATCGGCACGAGCTATGTTGAGGAGACCCGCAGCGGCCGCTTCAAGGCGGTGGCCAATTTTGACTCCCTGCCCTTTGAGGTGAGGCTGGTCATCCAGTGCGATGAGGCTAATGAGGGCCGGGCCAAGGTGAAGAACTCCAGCTACGTCAGAGTGAAGTATTCAGCTTCGTGAGGTCGGGGATGAAAACGGTGTTTGATGAACTGGTGTTTGGCCCGCCAGGGCTGGGCGGCGTACTTTATCTACCCGGGCCTTCCGGTGGTGGCAGCAAGATCTGCGACCGCAGCCCTTATGGCAACGTGGGGACGATAACCGGTGCCACCTGGATGAGACTATCCAGCGGTCTCTGGTGTGTCAACTTTGACGGAGTGGATGACTGCGTGAGCTGTGGGCATGAGGCCAGCCTGGATATAACCACTGAGGGCACTTGGCTAGCTTGGGTTAAAGCTTCCCAACTGCTCAGCAGCACCGCGCACCACACCATCTTCTCCAAGGCCAAGCGGAGTGCCACCCCAGAGGAGGCTAATTATTGGGTGGCCATAGTCTCAACGGTTGATGGCGTTGGCTATCTGGAATTTTACGCAAAGGACGCTGGTGGAAACTGGACAAGCCTTGTTGATGATACCACCCCCTTAAGCACAGGCGATTTCTATCACCTTGCCGTGGTCTTTGCCGGTGGCCAGGTGAGCCTCTACGTGAACGGAAGGAGGGTCAAGAGGGGAACCCTATCCATTTCCTCTCTGCTGGCGACCACCGGTGACTTGGAGGTGGGGAGGGGACAAGGAGGGGGAGGAGTGGTGGCTTACCATTTTGCTGGTGGCATCGCCCTCCCCAGCATCTATAACTACGCCTGGTCAGAGCTTCAGGTGCAGAACGCCTTTGGCCGGGAAAAGTATTTATTTGGAGTGTGGTAGCCATGAAATACCGAGTAAGGCTGGACTTGAGCTTTGATGCTGAGGCCGATGCCCAGTCACTAATGAATTACGCCAAGGTGCTTGCCAGTAAAGCGGTCAGCCTCAATGAGGGCACGGCAAATGAGGAGATCTCCTTCTGCGACCTAGAAATCTGCCGCCATGACGAGGGACTTCCCTGCGAGAAGCTAGAGAGGGTTGAGGTCAGGAAAGCTGCTCTCTAAAGGGGGTGGAAACCACGGAACAGGCACGGGGAAATTTTAGGGAGTGAGATAAAGGGGGTGAGCTAGATATGAATCTAACTGAGATGAGAGCCATGGTCAGGCGTGACCTCCATGATGAGGACGCCGCCAGCTACCGCTGGACGGATGATGAGCTGGACCGGCATATCGCCCATGCGGTGAAGGACTTCTCCGAGCATCTTCCTCTGGAGCAGAAGGTGACCATGGCCACCACCTCCGGCTCCAGGGAGCTGGATATATCAAGCCTGTCAGACAGGGTTATGGTGGTGGCCGTGGAGTATCCGGTGGACAATTTCCCCAAGCGCTACCAGAGGTTCTCTCTGTGGGGGGACATGCTCACCCTCCTAGGTGAGGAGGTCCCTGACGGCTCCAATGCCTATATCTACTACGGAAAGCTCCATACCCTTGATGCCACCAGCTCAACCATCCCCACCCAGCATGAGGACTTGATCGCTACCGGTGCCTGTGGCTACGCGGCGGTGGAATGGGCGGCCTATGCCATAAACCGGGCCAACATCGGCGGGGATATCACCCCTAGGGAATTTCTCACCTGGGGAAATGAGAAGCTGAGGTATTTCCGGCAGGAACTAAAGCGGCTGGGTAGGAGAAACAGAGTTAGAGTCCGTTCCCTGTATAAGCCATACTATCCGTCTGTCTCCAAATCAACCGATTACGGGCCGTAATTTGGAGGTGAGGTAGAAATGAAAGCAAGCCAGGCCAAGACCAAAGAGGGGTTGCCCAAAGAGGCCTTTGCCATCGCCGCCAACCCGGAGGACCCTGATACCTGGCAATTGCCTCATCACAAGAAGAGCATCTCGAGGGCTCTTCGGGGCAGGCTTGATATTGAGGAGACGCTGGACTGGGCGGGTATGGATATGGCGGTGGCGGCGCTTTCGCCCGGTGGCTATGGCGGGCGGAGAGTAGTTGCCAGCCCGGAGGAAATCCTTGAGGCGGCCGCCCATCTGGCGGAGCACTACCGAAAGGCGGGGAAGCCCCTCCCCGATACTCTGGCGGCCCTGGTGTAAGGAGAAGCCATGCGCAGCCTAAGCCCAACCCTGTTATCCGCCCAGAAGCAGGCCACGCTCACCCCCTATGTCAAGGTGGAAGCCAAGAACCAGATTAGCGGGGTGGTGAGGTATGAGTGGAGCCGGCTCTATACCGGCTCGGAGGATGACTATTTTCATGCCGTCACCATGCCTGGGGATGGCTCTCTCATTCGGGCCAGGATAACTCCGCCCGCTGACTCAAACAAGCTCTATCGCCAGCGAGTGCCTGCCCCAGGCCCATCAAGCGATTTCAGCCAGTGGACCTACACCGGCCAGCGCGATGCCGCAGCGGTCGCCTGTGCCTCACTGGGCGGTGAGGTCTCCGTCTTCTGGATAGACGCCGTCAACCGCAAAATCCAGCGGATAAAGAGCACTGATTACGGGGTTAGCTGGGGCAGCCCTGAGGTCATTGATTATTCTCCCACCACCAGCATCGGAGGGCTGGCCGCCGCCTACAAGCCCAATGGCGATCTGGCGCTCTTCTTTGCTGACCAGGCCACTCTCTACGTGAAGAAATATATTAATGGTCAGTGGCAGGCAAAAGCGGCCTGGGATAAGAGCACCGGCGACCTATCTGGTGTGGCCTGCGTCTATGACAGTGACTGGAACCTGTTGATCACGGGCAAGGACGCGGCGGGCAATTTTAAGCTGTGGTCGCTCATTTATGGGGACGGGGGTGACGTCGCCGTGGATAGCTGGTCAGCGCTGAAAGAGCTGGCCTCGGCTCCGTCTGGCGGTGAGTTTGAGTATCATCAGCCGTTTCTCGATAAACCAGATGTCTACCGCTGTTTCTTCATTGAGAAGTTCACCGGCAGCCAGGCATATAACCGGCCCTTCTGGTCGCACTCTGTCCTTGAGGCCAGGTTCATTGATAACCTCTGGCGAGAGCCAGTGCCGTTCAATCTGTCATCAGAATACGGCCTGGCCATGGCTCACTATGGAGACTATTGCTGGCTCTCCAGCCCCGCCGGAGTGTGGCGGGCTGGGCTGACCCCCCAGAGCCTTGACCTTAGCGCTGATATCCTCGCGGTGAGGGAGGAGTTGAAGGAGACCTCCGGCAGACTGGTGGTGGAATTGCGCAATGATGAAGGGCAGTACACCTCGCCCGGGCAGGGGAATCTGTCCCCTCTTGATATCGGCTGTCAATTGGACTTTAGCCTAGGCTACCGCACCAGCGCCGGCGATGAGGTGAGCTCAGGGCAGACTTTCAGCCTTGAGGCCTATGAGCATACCAGCTCTGGGGGCAAAGCCAGCCTCATCCTTTATGCCTGGGATGGTTGGGGGGAAATAGCCGCCTGGCGAGCTAGACACCAGTTCCGCTGGAATAAAGCCTCCAGCCAGATGAGCGTCAAGGATATCCTCGCCTTTGTGCTGGCCAGGGTGGGCTTGAAATTGGAGGTCAAATCCCAGTCATCAGCCATCACCAGCTTCTATCCAGATTTCATCATCAACTCCGGTGACCGGGGAGAAACAGTGGTGCGTAAGCTCCTCTCCTTTGTCCCCGATGTCCTGTTCATTGAGGGTGGTAAAGCCTATATCCTCAATCCCCAGGCCTCAGATGGCTCTGTCTACAGTTACGGAGTGGAGCATCAAATCCTAGAAGCTAGCTATAAACAAGGGGCCTGGGAGCTCAACCGAGTGCAGGTGGAAGGCTACGATAGCGGCAGCGCTCAGGCGATTGTGGTTGATAGCTTTGCCTGGGAGGAGATAGACCGGCTCTATGACCGGCTGCGGCAGCTGGAGGACAGCAACATAGCCACGGTGGCTCAAGCCCAGCAAAGAGGTGAAGCCTATTTAAGAGGGGCGGAGATAGCCTCTGCCGGCGGCAGTATTCTCGTCCCGGTTAACTGTGGCCAGCAGCTCTATGACGTTATTGATATCACTGACCGCCGGGCCGGGCTCACCTCGGAGAAAAGGAGAGTGCTTGGGTTAACTCTGGTTTATGAGCCCCGCCGGGGGGAGTACCTCCAGCGGCTATGGCTGGGAGCGGTATAAAACATTCTTTGGCGAGGAAAGCGATGCCTCTAGGGAAGGGGGTAGATGCCAATGCGATTAAGAAAAGGGGTGCTCAAATCTTTTAGTTCCACCAGTTACACCGCCACGGTGCAGCTTGCCGGGAGCTACAAGGTTTACCTGGAGGATATCACCGTTGCCCGCAACCTGCCCGCCGCCGAGATGAC
>MTNR01000086.1 GCA_002011495.1 Dehalococcoides sp. JdFR-56
TCCCATCCCGAACACGGAAGTGAAACACCCCAGCGCAGACGATACTGAGGGGGCAACCCCTTGTGGAAAATATGCCACCGCCAGGAGGCTTCTTGACCTTCGTGCTCGGTTGCTTTACACTATATATTATGGTTGGAGCCTAGCTTTCGGCTAGGCAGAAGAAAAAATGTCCAGTAGATTTGAGAAGTTCTCGGAAAGAGCCCGCCGGGTGCTGACCATCGCCCAGGAGGAAGCACGCCAGCTCAACCACAGCTATATCGGCACCGAGCATATCCTGCTTGGGCTAGCGCGTGAGGAAGAGGGCGTGGCGGCCAAGGTGCTGACCAACCTGGGGGTCAGCTTAAGCAAGGTGCGCTCGGCGGTGGAATTCATCAGCGGCCGCGGCGAGCGGCCCAGCACCGGCGAAACCGGACTCACCCCCAGGGCCAAGAAGGTTATTGAGCTGGCCATAGATGAAGCGCGCCAGCTCGGCCATAACTACATCGGCACGGAACACCTCCTCCTCGGGCTGCTTCGGGAGGGGGAGGGTGTCGCCGCTGGCGTGCTGGACAGCCTGGGGGTTACCCTGGAGCGGGCACGCGCCGAAACTGTTCACATCTTAAGCCAAGGCGTCTCTCGCGGCAGGCTTTCCCGCACCCCCAGTCGCACCCCAGCGCTGGACCAGCTGGGCGTTGACCTGACCGCTGCTGCCCGGGCCGGCAAACTGGACCCGGTCATCGGGCGCGTCAAGGAGATTGAGCGGGTAATTCAGATCCTCAGCCGCCGCACCAAGAACAACCCAGCGCTCATCGGCGAGCCCGGCGTGGGCAAGACCGCCATTGTCGAGGGCCTGGCACACCGCATCGTCGCCGGCGATGTCCCAGAGACGCTGGAGGATAAGCGGCTCATTGCCCTAGATATGGGTTCGCTCGTCGCCGGGACAAAGTACCGCGGCGAGTTTGAAGAGCGCGTCAAGAAGGTCATTGACGAAATAAAGACGGCGGGCAACTGCATCCTCTTCATCGATGAGTTCCACACCATGGTGGGCGCCGGGGCCGCGGAGGGAGCGGTGGACGCCGCCAATATCCTTAAACCCTCGCTGGCGCGCGGGGAATTGCAGTGCATCGGTGCTACCACCCTGGATGACTACCGTAAATATGTGGAGCGCGATGCCGCCCTGGAGCGACGCTTCCAGCCCATTCTGGTGGAAGAGCCCTCCGTGGAGGAGACGCTGGAGATTCTGCGCGGCATCAAGGAGCGCTATGAGGAGCACCATCATTTGACCATAAGCGATGAGGCGCTCCACGCCGCAGCCACCCTGGCGGCCAGATACATACCGGACCGCTTCCTGCCCGATAAGGCCATTGACCTCGTTGATGAGGCGGCATCTCGGGTGAGGATAGGCTATCATACCATGCCCATTTCCCTCAAGGAGGCCAGACAGCTGGCCGAGATCAAGCGCCGGGACAAGGATGCCGCCCTGGCGGCACAGGAGTATGACCGGGCGGCGGAGCTGCGGGAGCAGGAGCTTCAAATTGAGGAGAAGATTAGAAAGCTGGAGGAGGAGTGGCGCACCGAGCAGCAGCAGGAGGAGCCAGTGGTCACCGCTGAGGACATCGCCGAGGTGGTCAGCATGTGGACCGGCATCCCAGTGGTGCAGCTGGCCAGCGATGAGACCAGCCGCCTGCTCAACATGGAGGAGGTGCTGCACCGGCGTATCATCGGGCAGGATGAGGCCATCAATACCATCGCCAAGGCGATACGGCGCGCCCGAGCCGGGCTGAAGGACCCAAGACGCCCCATCGGCAACTTCATCTTCCTCGGCCCGACCGGCGTGGGCAAGACCGAGCTGGTGAGAGCCCTGGCGGAGTTCATGTTCGGCAGCGAGGACGCCCTCATCCGGCTGGATATGTCCGAGTTTATGGAGAAATTCGCCGTCTCCCGTCTGGTCGGCGCCCCGCCAGGCTACGTTGGCTATGAGGAAGGCGGGCAGCTGACTGAGGCGGTGAGGCGCAAGTCATACTGCTGCATACTCCTCGATGAGATTGAGAAGGCTCACCCTGACGTGTTCAATCTCTTGCTTCAGATATTTGATGACGGCCATCTCACCGATGCCAAAGGACGCCGCGTTGACTTCCGCAACAGCATCATCGTCATGACCAGCAATGTGGGCGCCGAGCTTATCCGCAAGGGCACGAGCATTGGCTTTACCTCTCGCAGCAATGAGGCCAAGACCCGGGAGCAGAACTACGAGAAAATGAAGGAGAACCTGCTCAACGAACTCAAGAAGACCTTCCGCCCCGAGTTCCTCAACCGCGTTGATGGGGTGGTTGTCTTCCATCCTCTGAGCAGAGAGCAGATACGCCAGATAGTTGACCTGATGCTGGGCTCAGTAACCCAGCAGCTTAAGGAGAAGGGCATCAAGCTGGAGGTGACCGATGCCGCCAAAGACTTCTTGGGCGAAAAGGGCTATGATGAAATCTTCGGAGCTCGGCCGCTGCGCCGGGTGATTCAGGATATGGTTGAGGACAAGCTGTCCGAGGACCTACTCCGCGGCAAGTTCCAGTCCGGTGACACCGTGATCGTTGACCTTGAAGGTGAAGAGATCGTAGTGCACTCGTCTCCAGTGGGCGCCTTGATGGCGGATAAGGAATGACCCCTAGTGACAACTGAACTGCTTTCTTGTATGATAAAGGGCGGTTGGGAAGAGAGGCAGCCAACCGCCCTTTTTGATTAACCAGCCACCTCTAGGTTTTGAGCTTAAGGCTAGGCTAAGCAAAAAGAAAGGAAAGCAAAGATGGCACAGGAGAACGTTGAAGTTCCCATCACTGGCAAGATTATCAGCGTTGAGGTCAAAGAAGGAGACGAGGTCAAGGAAGGGGATACGCTCTGCATACTGGAGTCAATGAAGATGGAAAACCCAATACTGGCTCCGGTAAGCGGCAGAGTGGCCAAGATAGGGGTCACCCCGGACCAGTCAGTCAAGCCCGGGGATGTGATCGCCGTCATTGAATACTAAAAACTTGCTTTATAACGGGCTTTTTAAAACTTGCTCCCATCGCTGGGGGATAGCTTCGCCGGAGGGCTTGAAATCCGGCTAGCCCAGTAAAGGGCCGTGGCGAGCGTATTGGGGGAGTGACATGGTAGTAAAATCGATAATATTTGCCCTAATAGCCTACGGCATCGCCATGCTCATCGCCCTGTGCGTCGCCCTCATCATCAAGGTCGTCGCCCTGATCGTGCAGAGAGGAGGCAAAGCGGCTGCGGCGGATAGTGCCCAGCAAGAGAGTTAAAGAATGCTGATTCTGGAACTATTCCAAGGCATCTATACCTTCTTCCTCACTGAGCCTGCCATTGCTTTTGGCAGGTTATTTCTCATCGCCCTAGGCTTTCTCTTCCTTTTCCTCTCCTACCGCAAGGTCCTGGAGCCTCTGATCATGCTCCCCTTGGGGATAGGGATGATATCGGTAAACGGCGGCCTTATGGTGATGGAAGCGCAAACTGCTCAGCTTGGCACCCTCTTCGTCAACCCCCTGGCCGGCAATGTTGAGGAGCTGATGTACTTCCTGCAGATAGACTTCCTGCAGCCGATCTACACCTTCACCTTCAGCAATGGCCTCATCGCCTGCCTGGTTTTCATGGGCATCGGCGCCATCACTGACATTGACATCCTGCTGGCCAAGCCCTTTATGAGCCTGTTTCTGGCCATATTTGCCGAACTGGGCACCATCGCCACCCTGCCCATCGCCATGGCCATGGGACTGCTTCCCAACGAGGCCGGGGCCATCGCTCTGGTGGGTGGGGCCGATGGCCCCATGGTGCTTTACGGCTCCATTATGCTGGCTCGAGACCTGTTTGTCCCTATCACCGTGGTGGCCTACGTTTACCTCGGCGTCACCTACGCCGGCTATCCATTTCTGGTGAGAATCATACCGAGAAGGCTGCGAGCCATAGAAATGGACTGGCGCACCATACCGCAGGTATCCCCGGGAGCCAAGTTCGCCTTCTCCGTTATCACCGCCGGCTTTCTCTCCCTGCTCTTCCCGGTAGCCGCCCCCCTCTTTGCCTCCTTCTTCGTCGGCTTGGCCATCAAAGAGGCGGGGGTGCTGCGATTTATCGAATTCCTCTCCGGGCCGCTTCTCTATGGCGCCACCTTCTTCCTGGGCTTCACCCTGGGCGCCCTGCTCGGCGTAGATATCATCCTCAACCCCAAGGTGGCCATCCTGCTGGTTCTGGGCATAATCGCGCTCACCCTCTCCGGCCTGGGCGGCATCGCCGGTGGCCTCATCTACCGCAAGATAACCAAAGAGCCCTTCAACCCCTTGGTCGGCATCGCCGCCGTCTCCTGCGTGCCCACCACCGCCAAGGTGGCCCAGAAATGCGCCGCCGCGGTGAACAAAAAGGCGATGATCCTGCCCTTCGCCATGGGGCCCTGCGTGGCTGGCGTGATCACCACGGCCATAATCACGGGGATATACATCAGCGGCTTCAGACCAGGCGGCGTCTTCTTCAGCATGTTTGGCGGCTAAAAAACCCCCGCCGGCAAGAGGCCAAGGGATGCTAACGCAAAAAGATTGCCGCTCTCAGAAGAGCGGCAATCTTTTATTCCACCAGTATCTTATGCAGCGCTAGGCCCGCTCGGGAACGCAGCGGCCATTGACGCAGACAAAGCCGGGAGGACAATCCGCGTCAACAGAGCACACTCTATTTACATCGGGCCTTTTCCAGCCCCGAAATAAGCTAACTCCAGCGCCCGCCCCAATGAGCAATGGCCAGGCCAAAATCATCAACGGTGAAAGGGCCACGGTAAGCACCGATAGCGTCGTCTTGCCCACTCCTTTCATCATCACGATTCCTCCTCTCACCTTGATCCACCCAAAACAGCACTCCTAGCCACCCATTCACCCTGCATTATCCTCCCCCGAGCCCTAACTAGCAATAGTATTTTTACCCGCTGACCTAGGATAAACTACTTATTTTTTACAGGATAAACACCCTGTTTGTTGCTGATGAGATAAAGACAAGGCCCTGACCTGGGGGTCAGGGCCCTGAAACTGGTGTGGGTTTATTCTCTCTTAGCTATCCATGCTCACCAATCCCTTGCGCATGGCAAACTTGATGAGCTCGGTGCGGTTGTGCAGGTCCAGCTTCTCCATTATTTTGGCCCGGTGCCCTTGGGCCGTCTTCAGGCTGATGAAGAGCATATCCGCGATCTCCCGGCTGGTATACCCCTCGGCGATCAGCTTCAATATCTCCCTCTCCCTGGGGGTAAGCTGGTCATAGGGCTCCACCTCCTCACTCTGCTTGCGGTAGTCCTCGATCAGCGCCGCGGCCGCCGAGGGATAGAGGAAGGAATCGCCGCGGTGCACGGCGCGTATCGCCGAGACCAGTTCTGAGCCCAGTGCCCTCTTGGGCACATAGCCGGCGGCGCCCGATTTTATCGTTGACAGGATGTATTCTTTGTTGTCATGCTGGGTCAGCACCAGAACCTTTATCTGCGGGTTCTTCTTGACGATGCGCCGGGTTGCCTCCAGGCCATCCATCCCAGGCATGGCGATGTCCATCACCACCACGTCCGGGGATAGTTCCCTCGCCTTCTCGATGGCCTCCCTCCCCTCCGAGGCCTCACCCACGATCTCAAGGTCTTCATCGAGACTGAGCAAGGCCCGAATGCCATCCCGCATTATCGCATGGTCGTCCACTATCAGTATCCTTACTTTACTCATTGCCAACCTCGCCATTTATTGGTATAGTGATATCAATCTGGGTACCCCGCTGGGCAGAGCCAGAGCGGATGCGGAAGGTGCCATTGAAAAGCTCCACCCTCTCCTTCATACCCAGCAATCCCAAACCTCGGGGCCTCTCCTTGGAACTTATGGCCTCGTCAACATCAAAGCCCCTGCCATCATCCTTGATTTTAACTGATATCGCCTTTCTTTTGAAGTCCAGGCTGATGCTCGCTTTTCTCGCCTGAGCATGCCGGGCGATGTTGTTGATCGCCTCCTGAAGCACTCGGAAGAGCGTCGTCTCCAGCTGAGAAGATAGCCGCCTCTCCCGGCCGATAACCTTGAGGGTGACAGCAACCCCGGCTGCCCCCAAATTGTTCTCCGCCAGCCACCGTGTCGCCGCCACTAGCCCCAGATCATCCAGCAAGGTGGGGCGCAGCTCATAGATCAGCCGGTGGATCTCATCAAGGATGCTGATAGATAGAGACTGCAGCTTCTTCAGCTGGGCCCTGCCCTGGCTTGCCCCCTCGGGCAGGGTGCCGGCTATGGCTTCCAGGCTGGCGGCCAGACTAGCTAAGCTCTGCATGGTCTCATCATGAAGCTCGCGGGCGATCCTTTTGCGTTCCTCCTCCTGGATGGAGAACATCTCACGCAGTAGCTCCCCACGGCGCTCGTCCTGGCGCTGCACCTCATGGTGCAGCTTGGCATTCTCCACGGCCACGGCCACCTGCGTGGCGATGCTTTCCAATAGCTGAACGTCCTCGGCAGAGAATTTGCGAGCCTGCTCGCTGGCGATATTAAGCGCACCCAGCACCTTGTCTTTGGAACGCAGGGGAACGCTGGCAAAGGCACGCAGCCCCTCCGCGTTTATTAGCTCCGGGCGGATGGCCCGGGGGTCGGTTGAGATATCCTCCACCAGAATGGCCTGCCCGGTCTGGACCACCCGGCCAGTGATGCCCTCGCCCAAGCGGTAGCACACCCCCTGAACATACTCATGAGACAGCCCATGATGGACGCGGTAACAGAGCAGCTCCCGCTCCTCATCCCACAGGAGTATGCCGCCGGTATTGACCTTCATTATCTCCAGGGTCTTGTCCAGGGCGTTGCTCAGCACCGTATCCAGGTCAAGCGATTGCCCCACCACGGTGGCGATGGCGTTTAGGGCGAGAAGGCTGCGGTGGGCCTCGGCGAGCTTCATCTCCGTCTCCTTGGCCTCGGTCACATCCCGCATCAGCTCGGCAACCGCCACCACCTCCCCCTGACCATTGAGGATGGGTGAGGCGATGATATCAAGGTATCTTTCCCTCTTTTCCTGGTCACCATCGTAGACATGGAGATGCGTGGCCCTGGCCGGCTTACCCGTCTGCCATACCAGCCGGATGGGACATTCACCATGAGACGGATGGCAGGGTTCGGAGAGCCCGTGAGAGACCTCATAGCAATGCTGGCCGATGATTTTCTTCCGGCTTTTCTTGTGTCTGGTCAGCACCGCCCGGTTGGCCCCGATGATGCGAAGGTCCCGGTCAACGATCACCAGTTCGTCTTCCAGACTATCAAGGCCGGCCTCTAGGTAACGGCGGTACTCCCTGGCGCTTTTCATAGCTGCTTGCCCCACGTCCCCGTGTTGACAGTATAGCAAGAATATTGTAAATTAAGTTGGTAACCTTAGTCAACAAATTCAAACTCATGAAACTTTCCACCCGAGGACGGTATGCCACCAGGGCGCTCCTGGACCTGGCTTTGCACCAGGAGGAGGGGCCATCGCAACTGAAAGATATCGCCCAGAGGCAGCAGATCCCACTGCACTATCTAGAGCACTTGCTCGGTCCCCTCATCGCCGGGGGCATGGTGCGAAGCACCCGTGGCGCCAAGGGGGGAGTCTCGCTAGCCAAAGCGCCTGAAGAGATAAAGTTGAGCGAGGTCATCCGGCTCCTAGAAGGCCCCCTAGCTCCGGTGGAATGCGTTGATGACCCCGGGGTATGCCGCCACTCCACTTTCTGTGCTGCCCGTGACATCTGGGAGGAAATGAACAGGGCGATGAACCATATCCTGGAGTCAACCACCCTAGAGGACCTGGCCCGGCGACAAAGGGAGAAAGAGCGGGCGGAACCGGCGATGTATTATCTCTAGACTACCGGCGGCCACTTCTGGCAGCGCCAAAAGGAGATGAGGTTTCCATGATTGACCGCTATTCCCGGCAGGTTATCTTCCGTGAGATAGGTGAAGAGGGACAGAAGAAACTGGGTAGTAGCTACATCGTCATCATCGGCTGTGGAGGGCTGGGCGGCATCATCGCCACTTCTCTGGTGCGTGCCGGCGTGGGCAAGATTAGACTCATTGACCGGGACCTGGTTGAATACCACAACCTGCACCGTCAGCTCCTCTTTGACGAGGAGGATGCCAGGAAGCACACGCCCAAGGCCATCGCCGCCGAACGGTATTTAAAGCGGGTGAACTCCGAGATCGAAATTGAAGGGGTAGTCGCCGACGTAAACTACGCCAACATTGAAAAGCTCATCGCCGGGGCTGATTTGGTCCTGGACGGGCTGGATAACGCCGAGACCCGCTTCATCATCAATGATGCTTGTCTTAAGCACCAAATCCCCTGGGTCTATGGGGCCGCCATCACCGCCTCCGGACTCACCATGAATATCATCCCGGGCCAGACCCCGTGTCTGCGCTGCGTTTATCCCTCCCCACCTCCCCCGGGAATCATCCCCACCTGTGACACCGCCGGGGTGATTGGTCCTGCCCCCCACGTGGTGGGCGCGCTGCAGTCCGCGGAGGCGATAAAAATACTGATTGGCGCCAAGGAAATCAACCGGGACATCATCTTCATTGACGTCTGGGAGGGAACCTTCCACCGCCTTAAGGTTCACCCCCGGAAGGATTGCCCCGCCTGCCAAGGACGGTATGACTTCCTGCAGGTAAAATTTGGCATCAGAACCACCATCCTCTGCGGGCAGAACTCGGTGCAGGTTCTGGACCCTAGGGTGCAGAGCCTTTCCCTGGAGAAACTGGCCAAGCAGCTTGAGCCCCTGGGCAAGGTCAGCTTCAGCGAGTCCACGCTGCGCTTTACCGTGGATGGTCACGAGATGGTTATTTTCCCCGATGGCCGGGTTATCTTAAGAAACAGCTTTGACGAACCACTGGCCCGGGAGCTTTACGTCAAATACATTGCAGAGAGGTCTGATATCTTAGTCTATAAGGAATAAAAAACAAAATGACAGAGAGAAAGCAAAAAGTGGCAAAACTACAGTACAAGACGATCGAGATCCCCAAGCTAACCAGAGGCATCGCCAAAGACTCCACCGAGCTCATCGGCAACACTCCTCTGGTGAGACTCAACCGGGTAACCGAGGGGGTTAAGGCAGAGGTGGTGGCCAAATTGGAGTCCTTCAACCCCATCGGCAGCGTAAAAGACCGCATCGGCGTGGCCATGATTCTGGACGCTGAAGAAAGAGGGCTGATCAACAAGGATACGGTCATCGTTGAGCCCACCAGCGGCAATACTGGCATCGCCCTGGCTTTCGTCTGCGCCGCCCGGGGGTATCGGCTCATCCTCACCATGCCCGATACCATGTCCATGGAGCGGCGCCAGCTACTCTCCATCTTCGGCGCGGAACTAGTGCTCACTCCCGGGGCCGAGGGGATGCCCGGGGCGGTGAAGAAAGCGGAAGAGCTGGTGGCGGAAAACCCTAATTACTTCATGCCCCAGCAATTTAAAAACCCGGCCAACCCCGAGGTCCACCGGCTGACCACCGCCGAGGAGATATGGCGGGATACCGAGGGCAGAGTGGATATTCTGGTCGCCGGGGTGGGAACTGGGGGGACGATCACCGGAGTATCCGAGATAATCAAGCCCCGCAAGCCCGAGTTTCGGGCCATAGCCGTTGAGCCGGTGGATTCCCCGGTCCTCTCCGGGGGTAAACCCGGGCCCCACAAGATTCAGGGTATCGGCGCCGGCTTTATCCCTGATGTTTTGCGGACGGAGCTTATTGACGAGATAATCAAGGTGAGCAACGAGGATGCCGGCCTCATGGCCCGCAGATTAGCCAAAGAGGAGGGGATACTGGCGGGGATATCATCAGGGGCCGCCGCCTGGGCAGCTCTGGAGGTGGCTAAAAGGCCGGAAAATGAGGGCAAGCTCATCGTGGTGGTTCTGCCTGATACCGGCGAGCGCTACCTATCCACTTGGCTTTTCCAGGAGCTCTAAACACTACACAAAGAGGTCAAAAAGAGGTATAATAACTGCATTCCACCTTTTTCAAGCGGCGGTTCAGCATAGGCGCTTTAAAAGGTTAAATGCATCTTCGCCAAAACGCCCGGCCCAAAGAGGCGCTTCCGACATTTCTAGGGGCTATCTGGCGGTTATTTGGCGAAGCGCCCCAAGCGGCGGGGAGTCCAGACAAGGAGGGGAGGAAGATGAGATTTGAAACACTGGCCATCCACAGCGGAGAGCGGCCGGATAAGGCCTACGGCGCCATCTCGGTGCCTATTTACCAGACCTCAACCTTCGCCTTTGAGGATGTGGGCAAAACGAGGGGTTACGATTATTCCCGCACCGCCAACCCGACCCGGAAGGTTCTGGAGGATACCATCGCCAAGCTTGAGGGTGGCAAGGCGGGCTTTGCCTTCGCCACGGGGATGGCGGCAGAAACCACCGTCATCCACCTGCTCAAAGCCGGGGACCACGTCATCGCCGGGGATGATATCTACGGTGGCACCTACCGGCTGTTTCAGAACGTGATGCGTGACCTGGGCCTGGAGTTCACCTTTGTGAGGATGGACAGCCGCCAGCGCATTGAGGAGGCCATCCGCCCCAATACCAGAATGCTCTGGCTGGAGACCCCCTCCAACCCGCTGCTCAGAATCGTTGACCTGGAGATGGCCGCAGACATCGCCAAAAAGCATAACCTGCTCACGGTGATAGATAACACCTTCGCCACCCCCTATTTTTTGAAGCCCATTGAGTTCGGCATTGACCTGGTGGTTCACTC
>MTNR01000084.1 GCA_002011495.1 Dehalococcoides sp. JdFR-56
CTGCTCAAAGGGGCGGTGGGGGCAAGCCGGCCCCCCTGCGACAATGGCTGGGTGCCCGATGTGCTCCAGGTGGGGCTCACCGGCAAGGTGGTGACCCCCGANCTCTACATCGCNGTGGCCCTTTCTGGCTCCAGCCAGCACATGGCCGGCTGTTCCGGGTGCAAGAACATCGTCGCCATCAANAAGGACCCGGAGGCCAATATCTTCCGCGAGGCCCGCTTTGGCGTGATTGGGGACTGGCGGAAGGTGCTGCCCGCCTTCACCAGCAAGGTGAAGGAGCTTCTCGCCGAATAGGGAGAGAACCGGGCAGAGTTGAGGGATAGCCAGTAATACTGGATAGTGGTATATAGTATTATCGTGAGGGTAGCAGTGGTTATTGATTTTTGCTAGTGGGTTGTGCTATCATTAATACCCTGTGCTGGATTTCCGCAAAAATCTCATGAGGTGGTGAAGCTATGAAAGTAGCGAGAGTTATTTGTCTTCTGCTGGTGAGCTTGCTGGCGCTCAGTCCCGTGGGGGCGGTCTCCGCCCAGGGGGAGCCCGAATATGAGCTGTCTCTCACCCCGGCTGACGGGCGCTATAATACCATCGCCATGGCCGGGCGGGAGAAGGACTTCCGGGTTGACCTGGAGAACCTGGGGGATGCCGCCGTTGACAGAATCAGCTTCTCCGGCGAGGTGCCTGAGGGGTGGAGCATCAAATTTGACCCGCCAAGGCTGGCTTCATTGGCGCCTTTTGAGAGTGAGAGGATCTACGCCACGATAAAGATACCGGAAGGTACTGAGGCTGGGGATTACATGATCTCCATCAGCGCCGCCGGGGAGCAGGCTAGCGCCAAGGCGATTGAGGTCAGGGTTACCGTGAAGGAACCGCCCACGGAGGAGGCGATTGAGGCCAGGGCAGTTCATCCCCGGGTGGAGGCGATCGCTGGGCAGGATTTCGTCTTTGAGGTGGAGTTCAAGTATACCGGGCAGATTCTGGGTCCGCCCCGCGATTTTGAGCTGATCCCCAAGGCCCCGCAGGGCTGGGAAGTCTATATGACCCCGCAGTTTCAAAAAGAGAAGAGGATATCAGCCATAGACCTGAAACCCGGGTCGGTTGCCTTTGGTGACAAGATAAGGCTGGTGGCCAAGGCGCCCTTCTGGCCCCTGCCGGAGCCAGGGGAATACAAGATAACCCTGGACGTGGTCTCTGGGGACCTGAAGGATACCCTGGAGCTCATCGCGGTGATCACGGCGAAGTATGAGCTGCTTCTGGGCCCGGCTGGGGAGCGCTACAACACCACCGCCACCGCCGGCAGAGACAATTTCTTCTCGCTGAAAATAGGTAACTTAGGCACGGCGCCCATTGAGAACATCAAGTTCTCGGCAGACAAACCCGAGGGATGGGCGATTGAGTTTAAACCTGATAAGGTGGAGTCACTGGAGGCGCTGGCTACGCAGGCGGTAGACATCAACATCAAGCCACCGCCGGAGACCATCGCTGGCGATTATATGATCAAGATCCGGGCCTCCGGCGTGCAGGCTACCTCCAAGGAGCTTCAGCTCAGGGTAACCGTGAAGACCCCCACCATCTGGGGGTGGGTTGGCGTGGCCATCATCGTGGTGGTCATCGCTGGGCTACTCTTCATCTTCATGCGGTTCAGTCGGCGGTAAGCAATGAGTGAAAAATTTGCCATTGAGACGCATGACCTGACCAAGCGGTATGACGGGACCACGGTGGTTGACCGTCTCAACCTGCGGGTAAGAGAGAACGAGGTCTTCGGCTTGCTCGGCCCCAATGGCGCGGGCAAGACGACCACCATCCTCATGCTGCTGGGGCTGACCGAGCCCGCCGCCGGTACGGCGCGGGTCTATGGCTTTAACCCCACCCGGGAGCCGCTCAAGGTGAAGCGTCTGGTGGGCTACCTTCCGGAGAGGGTGGGCTTCTATGAGAACCTCACCGCCCGGGAGAATCTGAGGTTTATCGCTGATTTAAATGGGCTCAGCTATGAGGAGGCCAACCGGCGGATTGATGAGGTGCTGGAGATGGTGGGCTTGACTGAGGCTGAGATCATGGAGAAGGTTGGCCCGAGCAAGAGGGAGAAGACGGTGGGCAAATTCTCCCGGGGAATGAAGCAGCGCCTGGGAATCGCCGATGTCCTGCTGAAGCGGCCGAAGCTGGTCTTCCTTGATGAGCCGACGGCGGGCCTGGACCCCAAGGGGATCAATCAGCTTCTTGACCTCATCGCTGACCTGCCCAAGATGGGGACCACGGTGGTGCTGTGTTCGCATCAGCTGTACCAGGTGCAGAGAGTGTGCCACAGCATCGGTATACTCTCCAGGGGCAAGATGGTGATCGAGGGCTCCATTGACAAGCTGGGCCGGGAGGCTCTGGCCGGCGGGCGCTATCAGATACAGGTTGAGACCACGGCGCCAACTCCCCAGCTGGTTAATGTCATCAGGGAAGTAAAAGGGGTGCTTGGCGTTGAGGTGCAGGAGAATGTGCTTCTGGTCAGCACTGATACTGACCTGCGGGCTGAGATATCCAAGGTGGTGGTGCAGAACGATTTCCCGCTGATTCAAATGAAGATTCAGGAGTTCTCCCTGGATGATATCTATATGAAGTATTTTCGCGAGGAACAGGTCGGTTCATGATTGCTATTCTGCGGAAGGAACTTGCCGATTATTTCACCAGCGTCAGATTTGTCATCCTGCTCATATTAGTGATCTTTGTCACCGCGTTCGGGCTGGTGGCTGCCTCGCAGGGGATCCGTGGGGCCAACCTGCCGGAAGGGATTGTCTTTTTGGGGCTCTTTACCACGCCGGGAAAGGTGCTCCCCCCGCTGACCTACTTGGTCATGCTCATGGTTCCCATCATTGGCATCGCCCTGGGCTTTGATGCCATCAATAGCGAGCGCACCGGCGGCACGCTCAGCCGCATCCTGGCCCAGCCCGTCTTCCGGGATAGCGTCATCAATGGGAAATTCCTGGCCGGAGTATTTACCCTCTCGGTCATGGTGGGCGCCATGTTGACGCTGGTCTCAGGCTACGGTCTCATCATGATCGGGGTGCCGCCAAGCGCGGAAGAGGTGATCCGGATATTCATCTATCTCTTTTTCACCATCGTTTACGGGGCGTTCTGGCTGGGGCTAGCCATTCTCTTCTCGATAGTGTTCCGCAGGGCGGCAGCCTCTCTCCTCTTCCTGCTCGCTCTCTGGCTGATTCTCAGCATCTTCATCCTTCCGGTGGCGGCATCAGTGGCTAATGCCATAGCGCCCACCGCCGAAGGCTCCGCCGAGGAGCTTATGCGCAATGCTGAACTCCAGCAGATGATAGCCCGGCTCTCCCCCAACATCCTCTTTCAGGAAGCCACCCGAGTATTGCTGGTTCCCTCGGTGCGCAGCCTGGGGATGGTCAGCATGAGCCAGGTGGCCTACATGATACCCAATCCTCTCAGCCTGGGGCAGAGCATCCTTATCGTTTGGCCCCACCTCACCAGTCTGGTGAGCTTGAGCGCGGTCTGCTTCGCCATCAGCTACGTGCTGTTCATGCGGCAGGAAATAAGGGCCACCTAAAAAGATGGGGGGGCTGCATATAACTCGGTTTTGCCAGCTCTAATGGTGGCCCACAGCGCTAGTGAAGTCTAGGTTTTCTCGGCGGCTTTCTCGGCTTGTCGCTGGGCGATGATCTTCTGGCTGATCTGCGGTGGCACCTCTTCATAGTGGCTGAATTCCATCTTGAAGCTGCCTCTCCCCTGGGTCATTGACTTTAAGTCAGTGGCGTAGCGCAGCACCTCAGCCAGTGGCACCTGAGCCTCAATAACATTGAGGTCGCCCTCTGGGTTCATCCCCTGCACCCGGGCGCGCTTGGTGTTGAGGTCGCCGATGATATCGCCGGTGAGCTCATTGGGCACGGTTATCCGGATATTCATTATCGGCTCAAGCAGGATGGGCTGCCCTTGGGCTAGGCCCTTCTTCATCGCCTGGGCCCCAGCGATCTTGAAGCATATTTCCGAGGAATCAACCGGGTGAAAGCTCCCGTCATACAGGGTTGCCTTGACGTCCACCACCGGGTAGTGAGCCAGCACCCCGTCCTGCACCGCCTCCTGAAACCCCTTCTCCACGGCCGGGATGTAATTCTTGGGCACGGTGCCGCCGACGATTCTCTCGGCAAACTGGTTGCCGCTGCCGCGGGGCAGGGGCTCCAGCTCCATGATGACATGCCCGTACTGACCATGTCCTCCGGTTTGCTTCTTGTGCTTGTATTCAGCGTGGGGGACGGGGATGGTGATGGTCTCTTTATAAGGGACCTTGGGCGTCTCCAGATTGACGCTGACGCCGAATTTGCGCTGCATCTTTTCCGCAGCCACCTCAAGCTGGGTTTCGCCAATGCCGGCGAGGATGGTCTCCCCGGTATCGGGCTCCCGGCGCACTCGCAGGGTGGGGTCTTCCTCGGTTATCCGGGAAAGTGCCGAGCCCAGCTTATCCAGGTCAGCCTTGGTCTTGGGATAGACCGCCTCCTCAAAAGCGGGCTCGGGGAAGGTAATGGGGGCGAGTTTCACCGGCTTATTCTGGCTGGAGAGGGTGTCCCCGGTGACGGTAACGCTCAGCTTGGCCACCGCCCCGATGTCTCCGGCGCTCACTTTGGCCACCGGCTCCTGATTTTTGCCCCGCGGCATGAAGAGCTGGCCGATGCGCTCGGCGCTGCCTCGCGTCGTGTTCCACACCTGGGAATTGCTCTCAATGGCGCCGGTGTAAACCCGGAAGTAGGTGAGCTTGCCGACGTAAGGGTCAGCGGTGGTCTTGAACACTAGCGCCGCCAGGGGGGCGTCCTCCGTCGGCTCAATCTGCTCCTCGGCAGAATCAGTGATAACGGTTACCGGTTGCTCCTTGGGCGAGGGGAGATACTGATAAACTGCATCCAGGAGCCAATTAACCCCGGTATTTTGCAGCGCTGACCCGGTGAGGATGGGGACCACGCGGCCGCTTAGCGTGGCCTGCCGCAGTCCCGTTTTGAGCTCCTCCAGGCTGAGCTCCTCGCCGCCGAGGTACTTCTCAATGAGGGCGTCATCGGTCTCCGCCACCGCCTCGACCAGCTTCTCCCGGAAGGAATTGATTTGAGCCTCCAGGGAAGACGGGGCCTCCCCCTCTTGGGGCGGCGAGCCGGTGTAGCTTTTCAAAGTCAGCAGGTCAACCACGCCCTGGAAGTTATTCTGGGCGCCTATGGGCAGCTGGGTGGGCAGGCATCGGGGGCCAAACTTGGCCTGGATGGCGGCCACGGTGCGGAAGAAATCGGCGTTCTCACGGTCCATCTTGTTAACGAAGATGAGGCGGGGCAGTTTGGCCTCCTGGCAGTATTCCCACACCTGCTCGGTGCCGACTTCAACGCCGGAAGCGGCGCAGACGACGATTATGGCCCCTTCGCTGACCCGCATCGCCGCCCTGACCTCAGCGACAAAGTCAGGGTAGCCCGGGGTATCCAGCAGATTGATTTTGATGTCCCGCCACTGGCAGGGAAGCAAGGTGAGGTTGATGCTGATCTTTCTTTTTATTTCATCAGGGTCATAGTCTGAGGTGCTGGACCCATCGTCAACCTTGCCCAGGCGCTTGATTGCCCCGGCGGTAAACAGGATCGCCTCCGAGGTTGAGGTTTTGCCCGCGCCGGCGTGGGAGAGTAAAACCACATTTCTGATGTTTTCCAGTCCAAATTGCTCCATCCGATCACCTGCTTCTAGAGATTATTCGACACTATTATACCCATAATCAGGGAGGCACGGCAAATAATCACTAGCGGTGGCGCCTTCTCCTGAACAGAGATAAAAACCACAATAAACCAATGATGCTGAAGAAGGGAAAGGGTAGAGATGCGCTGCCGCCACCACCAGCAATCGCGGTCGCTGGGGCGGCAGCTGGTTTTCTGGGCGCTACCGCCTCGGCGGATATCTCGTAGGCGGCCAGCTCCATATTGAGGAATTCTTTGGGCACCCAGCCCAAGGGATTATTTCTGCCGGTGGCCTCAGCCCAGACCCAGCCTGACTCCCCATTCAGCTCAAAAACCGGCCCCCTTTTATACTCAGGCAGGTAAACCAAGGCGGCGGTGTGGCCGGGGGCAACCACTATCGCGGAGCGGTAGCCAGCGCCTTGATACATAACGGCCAGCAGCAGGGTGCTATCCTCACAATCACCATAAGCGATTCCGTTCTTGGCGATGGCTATCGCCACCTCATCCGCATTTTGGGCAAACTCATCATACTTGAACTGGTCAGCATCTGAGATATAGTTCACTCTATCCCGCACAAAGCGAAATATCGCCTCAGCTCTTTGCCGCCGATCCGGGTATTTCTCCGCCATCTGCTCGCCCAGGTGGTAGGCTAGGTCAGCCTCCTCTCCCAGACTCTCAAAGGCGATAACCGGACGGAACCCGGTCTCGGATACCTGATAGAAACCATCGGTGCCGAAGGCTCTGGTGCGGCTTATTCCCCAGTCATCAAATAGGTCCCCGTTTACCTCCCGGAAGCCGGCTGAGGGCGTTGCCCAGGCATAGCCACTGGCCACTAGCCCGGCGACCAAAAGCAAAATAAAGCCCAGAAAAACCTTGAGCTTTTTCATGAGGCTACCTCAGTCATAAGGGCGTGGTCAGGGCGGCATGAAGTATCAGGCCGAAGAAAATAAGATAGCCAAAGACGTGAATCCCCACCGCCACCGGCTCCCGCTCAATGCTGCCAAAGGGAATCTTGGGAGTGAGCTTATCAACCAGGTAGAACAGGGCTATGCCGATAAGCAGGCTTACCAGGAAACTCAGGGCGAGTAACCCCAATCTTCTGAAATCAAAAAAGTAGCTGACTATGGGGCCACCCACCACCGTTGGAGCGGTGATGGCGCCATGGATGACCAGACCGGCCAGGATGAAAAAACCAGCAATGAACAGCCCGGTGGCCACCGGGCTCTCCCCGATGCGCTGGCGGTGGGGGATGTGGGGGGTGAGCGCATCCAGCGCCCTAATGCCCAGCCAGGCAAGGATGGTGCAGATGAATACCAGCCATACCGTTCTCGCCATCCAGATTAGCACCAGTATCCAGAAGGGAACGGATAACCCTAGCTCGTTCATGAAATACCTCCTTGGTATCACCTTAGCAGTAGCGGCGTTAGGTAGGTTTCAATGACCGCGGCGGGCACAAGCAGCATCAGCGCTAGCACAAGGTACCTCAAATTCTGTCTCAGGTTGGCGGCTAGCTTGTTTCTCCTTCTCCTTGAGAGCAGGGCAATTATAGCCATGGTGCCGAAGCTGAGCGCAGCGGCCTGGCCCATGATGAACGCCGGGAGCTCAAAGATGCCGTGTGGCAGCAGCCCGGTGAGGAGAAAACCAAGTGATTTCTGCTGAATTATACTGGCGGAGACGAAGGAGATAAGCAGGCCGTTGGCGGTAAGGGCTAGAATGGGTATCAGGCAGAGGAGGGGGCTCAGGATGAAGCTGAAGAGCAGGGCGGAGGCGTTCTTCAGAAAGATAAATATGGCGGTGGATATTTGGAAGGGGCCCAGGATGCTGGCCAGTTCCTCCAGGGCGGCCAGGTCTTGGGCCATGAGGTCAGCGATGCCGCCCGGTATCGCCAGCCCCAGCGCCATGCCGAGGCCGAATAGACCGGCAGCCACCCAAACCCATCTTTTGTAGCTCATGGTAACGTCTTAGCTATGGCCCCATCTCTCCTGGAAGACGATTTCGGAGAGCTCCTTTCTTGGTCTAGGGTCTTTTACCTCGTCAGGGTAGCCAAGGGGGGTCAGCGCCACCACGCAGTAGCCTTGCGGCACCGCCAAAATCTGAGCAGCTTTCTTGGCATCAAAGAGGCCAACGTAAACCGTGCCCAGCCCCAGCGAGTGGGCGGCCAGGACTAGATTGTGCATGGCCAGGGCGACGTCAAACATAAACCAGTCCCCCTTATCGGTGAGCACTTGGCCTCCCTTGCTGCCGGATTTGCCCAGCTCGGCGCAGGCGACGATCACCACCGGAGCGTTTCTCACCGCATCCCTCGCCGGATTGGTCTCAGTTAAGGTATCGGCGAGCTCGCTTCTGGTCTTGGCATCCCGCACCACGATAAACCGCCAGCACTGGGTATTGGCCCAGGATGGCGCCCAGCGGGCAGCTTCCAGAACTGTGGTCAACGTCTTCTCATCCACTGGGTCAGCCTTGTACCTGCGGATGCTTCTTCTGGTTTTGATCGCCTCCAGAACTTCCACGGTGAACCTCCGTTACCTCTAAAAATCTCTATCTCAGGAGGGACCCCGTCCCTCTGAATTTCCCTATTCCTCCCAGGCGCCCTTGCCGATGAGGGAGACAAAGCGGCAGCCGCCCAGATTCTTCGTGACTACTTTCCTTCTCCGGCGCGTGAGCTTGTATAATTCCTGCAGATGCCGGGAGCCCACCGGAATCACCATCCTCCCTCCGATGGCTAACTGGGCCAGGAGCTCGGGGGGCACCCTTGGTGCCCCGGCGGTGACTATGATGGCATCATAGGGGGCTTGCTGTGGCCAGCCCAGAGTTTCCCCGGCTAGGTGTATTTCTATATTGCGGTAGCCCAGGCTGTCCAGCACCTTCTTGGCGGATTCAGCTAGGGGAGCGAGACGCTCCACGCTGACGACGAACCGAGCCAGTTCAGCCAGGATGGCTGTCTGGTAGCCGCTGCCGGTGCCTATCTCCAGCACCTTTTCGCCGCCTTTAAGCTCCAGCGCCTCGGTCATCAGCGCGATGATAAAGGGCTGGGAGATGGTCTGCTCCAGCCCGATGGGCAGTGGCATATCTTCATAGGCCAGGTGCCGGCTTTCTGGTGGGACAAACTGCTCCCGAGGGACACGGGACATCGCGGCCAGCACTCGCTTATCCTTGATCTCGCTGCTAAGGTGCTCGATTAATCTGGCTCTTTCCGCTGCAAAGTCCATATTGAACGCTGGGAGAGGCTAGGCCAAAACCAAGGCCAGTATGATGAGAGCGACCAGCATTATCCCGGCCAGAATGGCGATCCTCTTTAGCTCGGCAGTCACGTAGGGGTAGCGGGATGGTGCCGAGGTGGCCCTTGTGGCTGGGCTGCTTATCTGGCGAGCGGTGGGGCTAGCGGCTTGAGGGACCACTGGCGGCGAGGTGGGGGTGGCCGGGAGATGTTCCCTTAATTTCTTTCGCCTGGCGGGTGAGAGCTTGGCCCGCCGTGATTTCTTGGTCATCTAGCGTCTCCCTTTCTACTTGGCCCTGGGATGGGATTTTTCATAGGTGCGCCGCACGTGTTCTGAGGTGAGATGCGTGTAAACTTGGGTGGTTGAGATATTGGCATGCCCCAGAAGCTCCTGAACGGCTCTTAAGTCGGCGCCACCACTGAGCATATGGGTGGCAAAGCTATGCCTTAAGGTGTGGGGGCTGATTTTGCCCGCTAGACCAGCTGACCGGGCGTACTCCTTGAGCTTCTGCCAGAAGCCCTGCCGGGTCAGCCTCTCCCCGCGGGGGTTGAGGAAGAGCGCCACCTCATCCTTGTGATGTGCCAGTTTAGGGCGGGTCTCCTCAATATATTCTTTCACCGCTCTCGCCGCCTGGTCATGAATGGGGACGAGGCGCTCCTTGTGCCCCTTGCCGAAGCAGCGCACAAAGCCTTCTTCGGTATTGACATCCTCTAGGTTGAGCGAGACCAGCTCGCTTATCCTCATGCCGCTGGCGTAGAGCAGTTCCAGCATCGCCTTGTCTCTTTTGGCCTCCAGCGTGTTCAGCTTGGTGGGCTGCTCCAGTAACCGCCTGACCTCGCCGATTGAGATCGGCTTGGGCAGTTGCTTCCCCACGCTGGGCGAGCTCATGTTCTCCGTCGGGTCAGCCCTGATCAAGCCCTCCGCTTTGAGGAAACCGAAGAAGGACCTGGCGGCAGCCACCTTGCGGGCGATGGTGGTGGGGGCATAATTTCTCTCCTTGAGATTGAGCATGTAGCTCAGCATTTCCTCTCGGCTGAAGTTTGCCCAGCTAGGCATGCGCCCTTGCCTATTTAACTCTCCTTGAGCAAATTGGGCCAGCTGCTCGAGGTCATTGCGGTAGGCCTCAACCGTGTTGCCGGAGAACCCCTTCTCCACGGCCAGATAATTCAGAAAGCTCTCTATTTCTTCTCTCACCGTGCCTCCTGATTACACATTACATAACATAATGCTTGGCCAACGGCTTTAATTTTACCACTTTTGCCCGCGGGTGTCTAGTTTATGTCAAGACCATTTTCTTGGAAGTCCAGCGGGGAAGATGCTAGAATGAAGTGGGACGGGAAATGGCGGCTACCTATCACATTGGCACCTCCGGCTGGCATTATGAGCACTGGCGTGATATCTTCTATCCGG
>MTNR01000071.1 GCA_002011495.1 Dehalococcoides sp. JdFR-56
TTGCGGCTCACCCGGTCGGCTATCTGCTTTAAGTATTTATCAAAGAGAGCTTCGGCAGCCCCTTTCTCCTTCTCGTAGGGGCGGGTGCGCCAGAGAAGCCTTTCCAGACCATCCACGGCCACGATGCAGTTCCAGGCCAGACGCTCAAAATCAGGGTCAAGGTTAAGGTCACGGTAGGCATTATTGGATACCGAGGTTATCATGGGCAGGTCAAAGCCGAGCTCCTTCAGTATCCGGCCCTGTTCCACCACGTACTTCCCCAGGCGGCAGGGGCCGTAGGCGCCGGCCATAAACCCCTCGTAATTTTTCAAGTCCCCGCCGTTTTCATGGCAGAATTTGATAAAGTCACCTAGGGTTACCCGGTAGGGCAAGCATTCCGTGCCCGAGGTCACTAGGTTGCTGTAGAGCAGGGTGCGCTCGTCGGGTTCGGGGAGCACCAGCGCCTTAGCGCCGCAGGCGTTGACGGCGGCGCCGATGACCTCGGCGTGGGAGCACATCCTGGGGATGAGGAGCGTCTTTTCCCGGCTGATGAAGGCTGAAGCTTGGCGGCGAATATCCCGGGCTGGGGCTTCCGACTCTCTTGCGGCGCGGGCGTAGCCTTTAATCGTGTCCACAAAGGCCTCAAGGCGGGTGACAATGCCCGCTTCAGCGGCGTGCTCGTCGATCTCCAGCTCCCCCAAAGGTTTACCGCCCATAATATCTTCCAGCATCTTGAGGATGAAGGAGTTCGGGCCGCAGCCGAAGTTGGTCAGCACCAGCCCGTAAAGCTGGGGGTCTTGGGCGGTTATGGCGCCCCCGGCAATGAATTTGCTCTCGTAGAACCAGTAGGGGCGGTCCGAGTATTCCTTGGGGTCTACCGAGCCCAGGGGCAGAAAGTCAAGCGGAATTGGCACCACCCCAAGCTGCGCCAGCTTTTCGGCGATGCCAAGGTTTGCCCCGCAGTCCTGCGCCATGTAAGAGCGGGAGAAGAGTACTACCCCAAGTTGGTCACTCTGGCGCAATTGCCCTAAGAGTTTGCGGCCCAGTTCAGCACGGTCAGCCTCAAATCGGCGCTGTGCCTCAATCCCAGCTAGCGCCGCTTCCTTGCCCCGCCGCCGGCTGAAGCCGAGCTTTAGGGCCACCTGAGCCAGATTCTTGATCGTCTCCTCATCTCCCTGGCTGAAATCAATGATTGGTGTTAACAGGCGTTCGCCGAGGTTGAGAACGTGGCGCACGATGAAGGGTGAGGCCTGAACCAGCGGGCAGGCATACTTCTGGTTCTCTTGCCCCTCCTTCTGCCCCAGACGGATAAAGCAAGGGTAGAGGATGTAGTCAACCTTGTCCTTGATGGCGGCGATGTGGCCATGGAGCAATTTAAGTGGGAAGCAGCTATCCGTGTAGCTGAGTTCCACGGCCTGCTCCATAATCTCTTTGGTCGTGCCGTGGGAGAGAAGAACCCTCACCCCGAGCGCGTTCAAGAAACCGATGAGCAGCGGGGCGTAGTCATACACTAGAAGGGCCCGGGGAATCCCCACCACCGGCCCGGTGCCGGCATCTTCCCGGTAGTCCCGCAGGAGCAGCTTCTCCCTCTGGTCAAAGGCGGTTTTCCTTCTGGTCTGGTCTAAGGTGCTATCATAGCGGTCACAGCGGCTGCCATAGAAGGTGGCTTTCTCATTGGGCATCTGCATCCGGGTGATGGTGCAGTTGTTATCGCAGCCCTTGCAGGTGAAGGTGGAGAGGGCGCAATCACTCTCAATGACCTCCCTAAACCCCCGGAATTTTGAGCCTTGGCCGGATGTTTTCTCTTTGGCCAGAAGCGCCGCCCCGATGGCGCCGCTGACCTCACGGTGCTCGGCCACGGTGAGCCTTTTTCCTTCAAGTTGCTGGTGGAAGGCGGAGACGACCGCTTGATTGTAGAACACGGCTCCGGTGAGGATGATTTTACTACCCAGTTTTCGGTTGCCGACTACTTTGGAGAGGTAATTCTTGGCGATGGAGTTGGCCAGGCTAGCGGTGATTATCTCCAAGGGGATGCCTTCCTGCTGGGCGGAGGCGACCGCCTGTCCCATGAAGGCGGCACACCTTGTCCCCAGGTCAATGGTATGGGGGGCTCGGAAAGCAAGCGCGGCGAAATCCCCGTTATGCACCGAGATGCCGAGCATCTCCGCCAGCTCATCAATGAAACTGCCGGTGCCGGCGGCGCAGGCCTTGTTCATCTGGTAGTCAACGACCACGCCGTTGCGCTTGATGACCAGCTTGGAGTCCTGCCCCCCGATCTCAATGATGTCAGCCTCGGGGTCTATCTCGGCGGCGGCCCTGGTCTGGGCGGTGATCTCATTCTTGATGAGGTCAGCGCCGATGAAGCTGCCCACGAGGTATCTCCCCGAGCCGGTGACCCCCACGCCGGCGATGGCGACCTTGTCCGCGCCATCAAGAAGCAGGTGCTTAAACACCTGCTTTACCGCCTCAATGGGGCGGCCGGCAGTCATGAGGTAGCTCTTGGCCAAAACCTTCATGCCCGATTCATCAAGTATCACCGCCTTGGTGCTGGTGGAGCCAACGTCAACGCCCAGGTAGCCGGTACATGGGCTCTCTATCGTCTGATGGGCTCCGTTACCGGGAAGGCTGACTTTCTCTAGCTGGGGCATCTGAAAGTAGCGCTGCTGGGCGTCCGCCTCGGGGAGCAGGCTTATCCGCGCGCTTTTGCCTCGGGAGAGCAAGGCGGCGCCGAAGGCCTCAAGGTGAAGGAAGTTCTCGGGGACTATTACCTTTACCTCGTGTCCGTTCCTTGCCGAGAGCATCTCATTGAGCGCTTTGACGATGGCGCTGTTGGCGGCAACCCCGCCGACCAGATAAACTGGCTCGGCGAAGGTTCCCTTCTTGAGAGAGGCGACCATGCGGGCAATACTTTCACAGAGGGCGTAGAGCATGGCTTCCACCGGGACGCCCTTCTGCTGGAGGTGAATGAGGTCGCTCTTGGCGAAGACGCTGCATCTGGCGGCGATGCGGGGCGGGCTGCCCTGGCACTTGAGGGCAAGATGAGTCAGGTCATCAAGGCTGATGCCAAGGCGGTAAGCCTGCTGCTCCAGGAATCTCCCCGTGCCGGCGGCGCAGAGGGGGTTTGAGGCCACCTTCCACGGCTTTTTCAGCCCGTCTTCCAGCTCGATGACCAGCGAGGTCTGGCCACCAATCTGGATGATGGTTTTAACCTCAGGGTGGTGGTGAAGCAGCCCGGAGGCGATGGCCAGCGAGCTGCTGTACTCTGACCAGTTGAGTTCCTTGGGGATGACGTTCTTGCCTGAGCCGGAAACGCCAGCGCTGGCAATCTGCTCCCGGGGGAATTTCTCCCCCAGCCGGCCGAGCAGCGAGTTCACCGCTGTCTTGGGGTTGGCGGTTATCTTCTCAGTATCAAGCCAAAGAGCCCGGCCACTCTGGTCAATGAGACAGAGCTTGGCGTTAACCGAGCCGATGTCTATCCCCAGGGAATAATTCATATATACGTCAATTTTAACAGAAGCGAGCTTCATTGTGAAGGCGCAAGCCCAGCCTAGGTCTAGTAACCCAACCAGCCCTTACCTTTGAGCAGCCCGCGCACGTAGGCTATCTGGCCGACGTGCTGGAGGTCATCAGCCAGGATGCTGATCAGGCGTACCCCCACCGTCGGCAATGGCTGATACCACGGCTCATTCAGCTCGCGGTCAAGGTCACTTGCGGAAAGGGAGCGGAGATAACGCTTGGTTCGCTCCAGCACGGCTTGGTGATATTCCAGCAGGGTCTCGGCATCAGGGGACTTGAACTCCGCCACGTCTTTGGAACTGTGACCCCAGCCGATATCGTCCTCACTAGCGGCGCGGCCGAATCTGGCATGCCATCCCTCACTGACCCAGAGCTGTTTTACGCCCATAAGGTCAGCGATGTGGTCATCCTGCACCCGCGTCAGATGCCAGGCCAGCCACCCCATGCTGTTGCAGTCAGGGTGGGGTAGCTGGTTTAAGTCATCCTGAGTCATCCCTTTGAGCGCCTCTTCCAGCGCTTCTGATACCCGTCCGTAACCGTCAATAAGCAGCTCCTGCCATTCCATAGCCGCCTCCTTATTATATGGATAGTTGGTGTAGTTGACACTCTAGATTGGCTTTCCCCTTTTGTCAAGCTGGGGAAAGTCCTTAAGCGCTGTGATATAATAACGGCGGTGGATGACGTCACCACCGAGGAAAGGAGATAGCGATGAAATTGAGCCTTATTCAGATGAACTCTGGCCAGGACCGGGATGCCAATGTGGCGCGAGCTTGCCAGTTCATTGACCAGGCGGCGCAAGATAAGCCTGACCTGATAGTCCTGCCGGAGTTCTTTAACGCGCTTTACTTTGGGCAGTACCGGGACTACAAATACGTTCAGTGGGCGGAGCGGGACGATGGCTATACCATGACTCGCATTAAGAGTAAGGCGCAAGAGCATGGCGTTTACATCATTGCCACCGTTTATGAAGAAGAGGCCCCTGGTATTTACTTTGATACCGCCATGGTGGTGGACCCGCAGGGGCAGATAGTGGGCAAGTACCGCAAGACCCACCCGGCCGCCTACCGCGTTCTGGAGGCGCTTTACTACCGCTATGGTTCCAAGTACCCCATATTCCAAATCCAGGGCTGGAAGGTGGGGGTTCTCATCTGCTACGACCTCTTCTTCCCCGAGCCAGCCCGATGCATAACCCTCAAGGGGGCGGAGCTGGTGGTGGCGCCTTTTGCCGAGCCAGCCGGGTTTCTCTCACCATCAAGCAGCAACATCCCCGCCGATACCGGCGAGAAGGCGGTCAACACCGAGGCCTGGTATGACCTGTGGCGAGCACGGATGCGGGCGCGTGCCCTGGAGAATACGGTTTACCTAGCGGCATGCAACCATACTGGGCAGGAGGGGGAGGCGGTCTTTGGCGGTGGCACGCTGGTGGTGGACCCGAAAGGGAGGCTCATCGCCGAGGCTGGTGCTGGGGAGGGGATTATCACCACTGAGCTTGACCGCGAGTTCTTCTTGCAGGTCCGCCGGACCACACCCTTCCTGAGGGACCGCCGCCCTCACCTGTATAAGGCCATCACCAGTGAGACGGAAGACTTGCTTGGTGATTAAGCTTATTCTTCCTCCACCGGTACGTATAACGAGCCGCCGACCGGGTAAATCACTTCCAGGAATACGGTGACCTTGGCTGGCTGGTCGCCTGCCTCGGTATTGCGGAAGGTGAGGGTGTAGGTGTCTCCCTGGGTTTGCTCGGCCACAAAGGAAAACCTGTCCTGGGCTTCTGAGCTGAAGAGGAGGCTTTTGCCCGTGATGCGGAAGTCAATGCTCTCGCCTTTTTCCAGGTAGAAGTAGCCGTCTACTTTATCGCCCTGGGCCAGTTTGAGGAGTATGGCCACCTCATCCCCAGCGCCGATGTCAAATCTGAGCTGCTTCATTTCCCACTTTGCGCCAAGCTCCACCGCTTTGAGTATCTGGAGGTTGCTCGGGGCTGATTTCTGGGCCGTCTCCTGGGTGAGGCGTGATAGCTCCTCGCAGCCGAGGGTGGCGAGCATCAGCGATAGTAGCACTATGGCGATGATAATCTTCTTTCTCATTTCAAGCCCTCAAATATATTTGACTCATTATAACCCAAAATGGGGAGGAAATAGAATAGCTGGCGGGTTTCTTAGCTTGACGGGGTGGGGGCGAAGACACTAGACTTGGGGGTAAGGAGGACGTAGATGGCAGCGTTACCGATTCCGGTGATTTCGGTCAAGGGCAAGCCCTTTGAGCGTGGGCAGCAGTACGGCTCTCAGGCCCGCAAGCAAATCCAGAAGAACGTTGAGCTTTATTTTGACCTGTGGGCTTCCCTATGGGGGGCCAAGCGCCCCGAGGTTTTAAAGTGGTGCGCTGGGTTGATACCGGTCATTGGGGAATATGACGCTGAGATACTGGAGGAATTGAAGGGGGTGGCCAAGGGGGCAGACCTCTCCCTTGAGGAGATTGTGGCCCTGAATGCCAGGTATGAGATGGTCTTTGCTCAGAGTCTGGCGCCGCAATGCGGCGCTGGCTGCACCTCGGCGGCCGCCCTGCCCCAGGCGACCAAAAATGGCCACGTCTTCATCGGGCAGAACTGGGATTACAAGACTAGGTTCCAGGGGCTCAGCCTGATACTGGAGATTGAGCAAGAAGGTGGGCCGAACATCGTCACCCATACTGAAGCTGGCATCATCGCCCACCGGGGGCTAAATTCAGCGGGGGTGGCGGTGTGCCTCAATGCCCTAGTATCCAATCGGGATGAATTCGAGCCGACGACGCCCTTTTTGATTGTGGCGCGGGGCATCCTCAGCGCGGATAGCTTGAGTCTGGCGCTGAGGGCGGTTCTCAGGGCCAAGGTCACGGTATCCTTCAACTTCCTCATCGCCCATCGGGATGGTGAGGCCATTGACCTAGAGGTCTCCCCGGTGGACGTTGGTTTCCTGCATCCGGAGGGGGGCATCCTCACCCACTCCAATCACTTTATCGCCTTAAGCCACCGGGAAGATTTGCTCGACGTCTTCAAATCATGCGCTCCGGATACGCTCTTCCGCGCCCATCGGGCGCGCCAGCTTCTCGAGCAGGAGAGAGGCAAGATTGACGTGGCCAGTTTCCAGCGGGTGTTCAGCGACCACTTCAGCCACCCCAACTCCATCTGCCGCCATGCTGACCCCCGGGATGAGGAGCCGCAGCAGCTGGCCACCCTTTCCTCAGCGATAATGGACCTGGGGGCGCGCGCCTTCTACATCAGCGAGGGCGCTCCCTGCCAGCATGAGTATTATAAGCTCACCCCTAAGTGCCTGTGGAGAGACTGAACAGGCACCTGGCCATCCGGAAACTAAGAGTCATCTTTGGGTTTTTCGACTAGTAGCCCAGCTTTCGCTTTGGCGATGAGCTCATCCTCGCGCTTTATATCCTCCAGGGTCTTGGGCTTTACCTCTGGAGGTGGCGTTTCCAGGCCGTACTTCCACTTGAGGAAGCGAAGCCCAGTAATAGGGTAGAGGGCAGCGGTGAGCACATCACCGATGTCCTGGGTGAAATCTTTGACCAACTCTCTGGCTTTATCTAGTTCAGGCTCGAGCAGGTCTGCCGGGCGGCAGGTTACCGGGGTCTGACCTCGCTTGTAGTATTTGAGCACAATCTTCTGCACTTCAGGGTCAATCGGCGCCGGCGGTCTCCCATAGAGCCCGTAGCAATAGTCCATCACCTGGGTTGATATCAGCTTGTATCTCCCGGCGAGCACGTTCTGAACCGCCTGAACGCCCACAATTTGGCTAGTGGGTGTCACCAGAGGTGGGTAGCCCAGCTCCTTGCGCACCCTGGGCACCTCTTCATACACCTCTCTCAGCCGATGCAGGGCGTTGGACTGCTGCAGTTGGGCCACCAGATTGGAGATCATGCCGCCGGGAATCTGGTGCACCAGCACGTTGGTGTCAATCACGGACATCCGGGTGCGGTTTAAGAAATCACGGTACTTGGGGGCGATGGACTCAAGGTAATCTCCCAATTTAAGCAGGTGGGCCAGGTCAAGCTTGGGGTCTCGGGGGGTTCCCCGCAGGGCGGCGACGATGGGCTCCACGGCGGGTGCGGCGGAGCGCAGGGCGAAGGGGGCCAGCGCGGTGTCAATCACATCCACCCCGGCCTCAATCGCCTTGAGACAAGCCATGGCCCCCATGCCGCTGGTAAAATGAGTGTGGAGCTGGATCGGCACCTTGACCTCTTTCTTCAGCGCCGAAACTAGGGTATAGGCATCGTCAGGGGCGATAAGCCCCGCCATGTCCTTGATGCAGATGCTATCGGCGCCCATATCCTCAAGGATGCGCGCCTTCTTGAGATAGTAGTCAAGGTTGAACACCGGGCCGCCCATTTTGGGCTCGGTGAGGGAGTAGCAGATGGAAAGCTGGGCGTGCTTGCCGCATTCCTTGACTGCCTTGAGGGAGGTTTCCAGGTTGCGCTCATCATTCAGGGCGTCAAAGATGCGGAAGATGTCAATGCCGCACTCGGCGGCGTGGTGGACAAAGGCGGTAACCACATCATCGGCGTAGTTGCGGTAGCCAACCAGGTTCTGGCCTCGGAGGAGCATCTGGAGGGGAGTATTGGGCATCAGCTTCTTTAGAGCGCGGGGTCTCTCCCAGGGGTCTTCATTGAGGAACCGGCAGGCCACATCAAAGGTGGCCCCACCCCAGACCTCCATGGAGTAGAAGCCGGCCTTGTCCATCTCCTCGGCGATGGGTAGCATGTCCTCGGTGCGCATGCGTGTGGCTAGGTTAGACTGGTGCCCGTCGCGGAAGGTGAGGTCGGTGATTTTGATGGGGTTAGTATTTATATTGCCCATTCTTCGCTCTCCTTCTCTTTCCGTAATGCCGGATGACCAGTTTCTATTTTACACTGCTCTTTGTCCGATAGCAAAGGGGGTAACTCGGTCTATCTGCCTCCTTGTCAGCGCGGGGGGAAAGATTTATAATGGGAGAGATTTTTGACTTGATGAGCTAGATTTAAGCTTAGAGCACACGTTTGAGGGGAAACTGCCATTAGTAGATACCGGATTTTCACGCTCCTTGCTGGACTGTTACCACTTTTTGTCCTCGCCCACTTTGGCCACCACCTGATGATGGCGCTGCTTTCACCGCTTCTCCCTTTCATCCGCAGCGATTTATCTCTCACCTATACCGAGGTAGGCGGGCTGCTCTTCGCCTACAACATCGCCTATGGCGTCAGCCAACTTCCCGCGGGGTGGCTGGCTGACCGCATTGGCCCGCGTGTCATGCTCACCATCGGCGTGGCCGGGGTGGCCTTCGCCGGGCTTTTGATCGGTCTATCACCGAACTACATTGTGCTGGCGCTTTTTCTGGTTATTCTGGGGCTGATGGGGGGTGGTTACCATCCCGCGGCGTCACCGCTGGTCTCGGCATCGGTAAAACCAGAACATCGCGGCACGGCGCTGGGCCTGCATCAGATAGGTGGCACGGGCAGCTTCTTCCTGGCCCCACTGGTCGCCGCTGGTATTGCCAGCGCCCTGGGCTGGCGTGGCACCTTCCTTGCCATATCAATCCCCACCATCGCCTTCGGCATCATCTTATATGTGCTCTTGGGGCGGCTAAAATCGGCCGGCGCGGCCCGCAAAGGGGCGGCGGAGGCGGCTGCGGCGCCATCTGGGCCGGTGGACATGCGTCGGTTGTCAGCGTTTGTGGCGCTGGGGATTGCCAGCATGGTGCTGGTCTACTCCTCTCTCCAGTTCGTGCCACTTTACGCGGTTGACCGGCTCGGTGCTAGCGAGGAGTGGGGTGGGGCGCTCCTGTCCATCGCCTTTCTTGGTGGTCTCTTTGGTGGGCCTCTGGGTGGCTGGTTATCAGATCTATTAGGAAGGGTGCCGGTTATCATCGCCGTGGGGCTTGTTGCCGGGCCGGCGATATTTTTCTTAAATCAAGTATCTCTGGGCTTTGGCCTGTATGCCGTTCTGCTCATCATGGGCACGGCGATGCACGTGGGCATGCCGGTAGTGGAATCCTACATCATCCGCCACGTCTCGGCGCAGAGACGCTCCACGGTGCTGGGCATCTACTATATGGGAAGCCGGGGAGGCCCGGCGATAACCCTGCTGCTCGGCTATCTCCTGGATAAATACGGCTTCTATGCCACCTACAGCGGGGTGGCGGTGGTGCTATCCCTGATAACGCTGGTCTGCGCTGGCCTGCTCTGGGGAAAGCGCGGGTAACTTCCTAGGTGGGCTCTTTCATCTCCCCCCACCGGGCGGTGTATCTCTCCTTGGCCTGGGGGTTGACCACGGCCTTGGGCCACTCGCCCCGCATCACTCTAGCCACCTCCAGAACGGGACGGCGCCAGCGCTCGGCCTCGGAGTCTGGGGAGAAGAAGGCGGAGTGGGCGGTGCTGATGACGTTATCCAGGGCCAGCAGCGGGCTCTGGGGGTCGGGGGGCTCGGGGTCGGTGACATCCAGCGCCGCCATGGCGAGCCTCCCCTCTTTAAGGGCCTGATACAAGGCGCTCTCATCAACAAACCCGCCCCGGGCGGTGTTAATGAGACAGGCGGTGGGCTTCATCAGTTTGAAGGCTTCAGCGTTCATGATGTGCCTGGTCTGCGGGGTGAGCGCGGCGTGGATGGAGAGGAAGTCAGCTTCTTGAAGCAAGCGCTCCCAGTCCACCGGCTCCACGCCCATCTGGCGGGCCACTTCTGGGGGCACGTAGGGGTCATGGGCGATGACCCTCATCTGAAAGCCTTTGGCCTTGGGCACCAGTGCCCGGGCCACCCGGCCGAAGCCAAATAGCCCCAGCGTCTGGCCCTG
>MTNR01000034.1 GCA_002011495.1 Dehalococcoides sp. JdFR-56
CAGACTCCGGACTTGAGACAAACGGCGCAGTCCACGCACTCGTCCTGGTCAATTACGGCCACATCATCCTTGATGCTGATGGCCTCCATCGGGCAGTAAGGGATGCAGGCCTCACAGGCAATACATACTTCAGGGTCAATCCTCACCCAGTTTCACCTCTCTTTCTGATTTCTCTTAACCACCAACGATAATGCTGGGAAGCCACAAAACTAGCTCTGGGAAGATAGTGATTATCGCCAGCCCAATCAGTATCAGGCCGATGAAGGGCCAGACGCCCTTGATGATGTCCTCAACCCTCACCTCCGGCGGGGCCACGCCCTTGAGGTAGAAGATGGCATGGGCATTGGGGGGGCTTAAGAACCCGGTCTGGTAGCACACGCACACCGCGATGGCAAACCAGAGGGGATCAAAGCCTAGCTCCGCCGCCACCGGGGTAAACAGCGGGACAACGATGAATATGGAGCCAATCCACTCAATTAACATGCCCAGGATGAAGATGATGAACATCATCACGGCGAAGGAAGCCCACTTGCCTCCGGGTACCGCCGCCAGCACGGCGGTGGCGAACTTGCCACCTCCGAGGTAGGCGAAAACGCTGGTGAAGATGCTGGCCGCTATCACCAGCAGCATGATAAAGCCGGTGATTCTCATCGTTTCATAGGTGGTGCTCTTGAGAACCTCCCAGCTAAAGCGGCGGTAGATAACGGCGAGGATGGTGGAGATGAAGGCGCCGGCGCCAGCCGCCTCAGTGGGGGTGGCGATGCCAGCGAAGATGGTGCCCAGCACCCCCAGGATGAGGAGAATGGGGGGAATCATCTGGAACAGCATCCGCATGATTTTCTGGCGGGTGGGCACCGCCCGCCTCTCCTCCTCGGAGACAGTGGGGCCATCCTGCGGCCGCAGCCAGCATCTGATGGCGATATAGGACATATACAGCGCGGAGAGGATAAAGCCGGGGACAAAGGCCCCAGCGAATAACTTGCCCACAGAAATCCCGGCCATGGGGCCATAGATGACTATCATAATGCTGGGGGGGATAAGAATGCCCAAAGTACCGCCAGCGCAGACGGTGCCACAGGCCAGGGACTTATCAAAGCCACGGCTCAGCATGGGGGGCAGGGCAATGATCCCCATGGTGACCACCGAGGCCCCGATGATGCCGGTGCAAGCGGCGAAGATGGTGGCGACGAAGATAGTGGCCAGGGCCAAACCACCCCTGAGCCCTCCCATGATGAGGTGCATGGTGCCAAAGAGCTTCTCGGCCACCCCGGAATGCCCCAGCATCGTCCCCATAAAGACAAATAGGGGGACGGCCACGATAACATAGTTGGTCATCGTCTTATAGGTCTGGACCACGGCTATGCCATAGATCCTGCCCTCTTGCATGAAGAGAAGGCCAAAGACGAAGCCAACTCCAGCCAGGATAAAGGCCAGAGGGAAGCCGGAGAAAATCCCCACCGCCAGTATCCCCAGCATGAGGATGGTAACCAGCATTGGGCTTATTTCCATGTCTAACATCGCTTCCCCCTGATGATAGTTTCAATATCGCGAATGAACGTGGTCACCAGTGCCAGCAATAGCAAGGTGAAGGCCACGGGCATCACCGTCTTGAAGGGGTAGATGATGTTCCTCCAGGCACTGTCTGAGCTCTGCTCATGAATTGCCCACGATTTTATGGCAAACTCAGCCATATCCGGCAGAACCACCGCCCATAGCGGGAATACTATGAGCAGGGTGAGAACCGCGTCAAGTATCGCCTGGCCCCGCGGCGACCAGCGCTGGTAGAAGAGATCCACCCTGACGTGGGCCCTCATCAGGAGCACCCAGGCCAACCCCATGACGAACATGGTTCCGCCCAGCATCCGCTCGATCTCAAACGCCCATATGGTGGGCGCATCAAATCCGTAGCGCGAGACCACCTCATAAACCACGGCCAGAATAAGAGGTATCACCAGGAAAGCAGAGAGCTTTCCTGCCCAAATGCAGACAAAATCAATGCCATGCAAAATACGTCTGATTATAGCCATATCATAGCACCTATTCTCTGACACTCACCCCCACCCCTGGAACTGGAGTCTGGTGGGGGTGAGTGTCTCAAGCAAAACTCAGCTAGGTCTTGGGCGTCTGGTACTGCTCAAAGAGCTGCCACTCCTTCTTGAAGTCCAGCTGGCTCTGGTACACCTCGGCGAAGAACGGATCCTCGGCGCTCTTCTTCTTGTAGAGGTCATCGGCTATCTCAAAGAACTGCTGCTGCAGCTTATCCGGGAGAGAGATGATGGTCAGATTTGGCATCTCCGAGAACGCCTTGAGCGCCTTGGCATCCTCAAGCACCAGGTCGGTGTAGCCTAGCAGGGCGACCTTGTGATTCACGGCATCGTAGATTTCCTTGAGGTCATCAGGCAGCGCTGCCCAGGAATCGGCGTTGACTGCCTCCCAGAGCACCGTGGCCGGCTGATGGATCCCCGGAACCATGAGGTACTTCATGATCTCGTAGAAGCCGAGCTGGATATCGGTCGCCGGGTTGGAATACTCAAAGGCGTCCAGGATGCCCTTCTCCGCCGCCGAATAGAGCTCAGCGCCGGCGATGGTGGTCACCGAAGCGCCCACCCTCGGATCCTGCAGCACTTCAGCCCAGAGACCCTTGGTGCGGAATTTGACCCCCTTCCAGGACTCCAAGGTGTCCAGCGGTGTATTGGACCAGCAGAGGTCCTCGGGGGTGGTGACCATGGTGTAGCCAGTGTAGCCGAAGTTGAAGGGCTTGAGCACCTCCTTCATGTATTCCTTCCCGCCATAGTGCTCAAGCCAGGCCACCATCTGCGTGGAGGTGAGCCCCAGCGGGCGAGCCGAGAACAGCGGGGAGGCCGGTATCTTGCCAATCCAGGTGTGCATGGTCGAGTTGAGCGCGTCAATGGTGCCCTCATTGGTGGCATCAAAGGCCTCCTTACCGCTCATGATCTCGCCATGCGGGTGCGACTCAATGATGAAACGCCCATTGGTGGCCTCCGCAAGCATCTCATTGCGCTTGACCAGCCACTTCCAGGGGTGCATGACATTGCTCCACTGCGCCACCTGCACCCATTTGATCACCTTTTCTGGCTGAGCTGGTGCTGGGGCGGGAGCTGGTGCTGGAGCTGGGGATGGTGCTGGTGCCGGTGCCGGAGCGGGTGCCGGTGCCGGAGCGGGTGCCGGTGCCGGAGCGGGTGCCGGTGCCGGGGCGGGAGCTGGTGCTGGAGCTGGCGCCGGTGCCGCACAGGCAGCGAGCAAACCCACCACTAGCAACAACGCCAACGAAGCAAACACTGCTTTCTTTTTCACCAGTCTACCTCCTTAACAAAATTTCTACTTTCCTCCACTTTCGGCGCGGTATCACATAGTACCACCTCCTCTCACGTCAAGATTGCTAGCCACCTGGCTATAAATGAATTATCTAATTTCTCTTGACTGCATCCTCCCAAGGCACTCCGTATTCCGCTGAGAGCTTGCGTAGCTCCTCCACAGTAGTTGGAGGAAGGGGAATCCCTTCCCTCTCCCTCCGCTCTTGGTTGCGTATCTCTATCTCCCCGGGCAGAAGTATCTCGCTCACCCCTTTGGCGCGGGGCAGTGACTTTATCTCCCGGATAACCTTGTCCATTCTATTCTTGAACTCATTTACATCGCTGAACCGGCTGATATCAATCACCCCCACCATCTGCCCCACGTTCTGCGGACGGTCCAAGCTCTTGTACAAGTCCCCCACATAGGGCCCATAGCCGGCGCCGGTCAGTATCCCCGCCAGCACATCAATGATCAATGAAATACCAGACCCCTTGGGCCCGCCGAAGGGCATAAGCGCACCCTGCAGGGCTCTAGCGGCATCGGTGGTTATCTCCCCATCCGAGTCAATGGCCCACCCCGCCGGAATGGCCTCCCCCTTCTGCGCCGCCAGAATGATCTTCCCCCAGGCGGCCACACTGGTGGCCATATCCAGGACAACGGGGAGCTCCCGCCCCGTGGGCACCGCTACGGAAAGGGGGTTGGTGCCGAAGTAGGCAACCCGGCTCCCCCACGGCGCCACCGTGGCGTAAGAATTGGCCAGCGCGATCCCGATCATGTCCCTTTCCAAGGCCATGGTTGAGAAGAAAGCAGCCGCGCCAAAGTGAGTGGAGTTGCGTATTCCCACCAGACTGACCCCAGTCTCCCTAGCTTTGGTCATGGCCAGCTCCATTGCCATCTTGGCCACCACTTGCCCACAGCCATTATCCCCATCCACCAGCGCCATAGCCGGCGTTTGCTGCAGAATGGCGATCTCCGGCCTCGGGTTAACCAGCCCCTTCTTCAGCCTCTCAATATAGATCGCCATTCTGGAGACGCCATGCGAATCCACACCGCGTAAATTAGCCCGCACCAGCGACTCCGCAATCAGCTCAGCGTCTTTGGGCGGGATGTTCACCTTCTCCAGGAGAGCTCGACAAAATCGCTTGAGCTCTGAGGGGTCAAAGAATCCAGTGGTCTTAACACTCACTAGGCTTTAGCCCCTCCTTTCCGCGGTGAGCAAGAACCTAACTTTTTAAGACCAAACTGGCCTTTTTGAGCCGGTTTCAAGCTAAAACTAGCTTGAAACTAACTCTGCCTTCTCCTCTCCCTGGCTAGCTTACCCCTCAAGTCCAAGCTTTAGTGCTTGGTGATGCGATTATCTTATGTGATTATATGTGCTGCGATTATAAATAACGTTTAATGAAATGTCAAGAGTTCTGAGAGCCGATTTTGGGTAGTAATTTATCCCGTTTATGGAGATATCCGTCTTGCCGATAGGCAAAATCAAAGCCTGCGGGGAGTTAAGCGCCAAGCACGGCATCCACGAGCACAGCGAGGAAGAGAAGACCGAGGTACACCCCTGATACCTTGAACAGTATCCAAGCGTGTCTCTCCAGCGGCCGGAACATGAGCCATAGGCTCAAAAAGAGCAAGACCACCCCCAGGGACACGGCGCTCAAGAGGTATACCCAGCCGAATAAACCAAGCAGCGCGGGGATAACTGAGAGCACCACCAGAAGGCCAGTGGCAAGGGCGATAAACTGCACCGCCCTCTCCCGGCTGATTATCACCGGCAGCATGGGCACCCCCGCCTCAGCATAGTCAGCCCGATACTTGATGGCGATGCTCCACACGTGCACCGGAATCCAGATCATCACAATAGCCCCCAGCCACAGGCCATCTGGCCCGATGCCACCGGCATAGGCGGCGTACCCACTCACCGCGGGCAGCCCCCCGGCGAGACTCCCGGCAAATATGTTGAGCGGAGTCCTCCTCTTCGCCCAGAGGCTGTACATGACCACGTTGTTGATTAGGCCAAGGAAAATCAAGGCGAAGGTGAGCCAATTGAGGCGGAGGGAAAAGCCCAGCGCCAGGAGCGCCAGGACCAAGCCAAAGACCAAAGCCCTCCCCGGGGAGAGCTGGGACGAGGGAATGGGCCGGTATCTAGTGCGCACCATGACGGCGTCAATGTCCCGGTCAATATAGCCGGTCAAGGTGTTGGCCGCGGCGCAACCCAGGGTCAGGGCCAGCAGCAGAAAGAGAAAGGGCTCGGCGGGAAAGGTGCCATGGCTAGCCCGGGCAAAGCCGACCACCCCGGTGAAGACAAGTAACGCCACCATGGCCGGCTTGGTGACCAGAAAATATGCCCTCAAGCTCCTTACCGACATGGCTAGGCTCATCACCTTGCCGGGAGAAATAAGCCGCTCAGGCTGCGCCATCTCAGACTCCCATACTTAAGATTCAATGCCGCCGCCATCTGGCGAGCCGAAATCAGGGCAGCCACCCTCTGGGTAATCCACCCAGACATTGTACCCACCCCGGGGGCCATAATCAATCGCCCCTCTTCACCGCCCCAAAGCCCGGTTCGCAAATTATATAATTATATTGTAGAATCCCCTCAGTTGGCCCATATTCTTCTTATTAAGGAGTGACAAATCTTTGAGTAACTCGAGTGAGGCGGCGAAGTGAACTCCCTGCCCATCGGCAAGCTACCAAGCGAGCTACTAAAAAAGCTTATCAGCCAGATAAGGATAGAAGATGCGCAGGTAGTCCTCGGCCCCGCCATCGGTGAGGACGTCGCCATAATAGATTTCAATAACAAGTTGCTGGTGGCTAAAACAGACCCGGTGACCTTCGCCACCGACCTCATTGGCTGGTACGCGGTCAACATCAACGCCAACGATATCGCCACCTCGGGGGCAAGGCCACGCTGGTTCCTAGCTACCGTCCTTCTGCCCGAAGGATGCACCGAGAAAGAGGCGGAGAGGATTTTTCAGCAGATCCTCACCGCCTGCCACCAGCTACACATCACCCTCATCGGCGGACATACCGAGATAACCTATGGGCTTAAGCGCCCGATCGTGGTCGGCTGTATGCTCGCCGAGGCAGAAAACCGGCTGATAACCACCTCCGGGGCCCAACCCGGCGATGACATCGTCATCACCAAGGGGATTAGCATTGAAGGAACCGCGGTGCTGGCCCGGGAAGCTAAATCTTATCTCCTCTCCGCCGGGCTATCCCCAAACCTCATCCAGCGCGCCGCCAACTACCTCTTCTCACCCGGCATCAGCGTGCTGGAAGAGGCGCTCATCGCCTGCTCCAGCGCCGAGGTGCACTCCATGCATGACCCCACCGAGGGCGGACTGGCCACCGGACTCCAGGAGATAGCCGCCGCTGCCCAGGCCGGCATCTGGGTGGAAGAGAGCCAGATACCCATCCTCCCGGAATGCCAGAGCCTCTGCCAACAACTGGGTCTTGACCCGCTCGGGCTCTTGGCCTCCGGGACGCTGGTCATCACCCTGGCCCCCACCGAGACCCCTAAGCTCCTATCAGCTCTGGCTGAGGCCGGTATAAATGCCCAGGTCATCGGCAAGGTAGTGGAGAAGAAGGAAGGGCTCAAGCTGCACACCCGAGGAGGAACCCGGGAGCTACCTCAGTTTGCGCGCGATGAGCTGGCCCGATTTCTCTCCGAGAGGACTGAAGCAGCAGGCAGGGAGCCTGAATAGGTAAAAGTACCTATTTTTTACCCAAAAATTATCTATTTTAGTGCCTAAAAAATACTCAGTTGTACCTACTTTACAACCTGTTTTTTTGATGATATACTTAATGATTGGTTGAATATGGTATTGCAGCAGGTGCTTAGGCATCAAATCAAGCACGGTTATTCTTTGGAATTGGTTGGCAAGGCTGCGGCCCTGCAACCAATTTTTTTTGCCTAAAATTAAGAGAAAGGAGTTGGCATGGACACACTGGCATTGAGAGCCCCCGAAATCACCCGAAGGGACTTCCTGAAGATAGCCAGCGCCGCGCTTGCCCTGCTGGGGCTCAGCCAGGCGCTGACGCCCCGGGTGGCCAAGGCCTTGGAGGAGTCCCTGGGGAAGACGGCGGTAGTGTGGCTGGAAGGGCAAGACTGCGCCGGTTGCTCCGAGTCCTTCCTCAACAGCCTGGAGCCACCAGCGGCCTCCATCCTGCTTGACACCATCTCGCTACGCTACCATGAGACGGTGATGGCTGCCTCCGGGGAGCAGGCGGAGGAAGCCCGGGCCAAGGCGATGGAGGAGGGTGGCTACGTTCTGGTGATAGAGGGTGCCATCCCCATGGCCGAGGATGGCCGCTTCTGCACCATCGGTGGCAAGACCTTCAGGGACATCGTGCGGGAAACGGCGAGCCGGGCTGCCGCCATCATCCCGGTGGGCGCCTGCGCCACCTACGGCGGCATACCACGCTCTGGCCCCACTGATGCCGTGGGCCTTCTCTTCCGCGGCACGCAGCGCCATCACTACTTTGATGACGTCATCGCTGGCAAACCGGTGATCAACCTGCCCACCTGCCCGGTCCACCCTGAGCGACTGGTGGGGGTTATCGTTCACTATCTCACCTTCGGCACGGTGCCTCCACTGGACCGGTTCCACCGCCCGCTGGCTTTCTACGGTCATAACCAGCATGAAAACTGCGAGCGGCGCGGGCACTTTGACGCCGGCCGCTTCCTCACCGACTGGGGAGACCCGCGCCAGCAAGAGTGGTGCCTCTACCTCAAGGGCTGCCGTGGCCCGGTGGCCTACCAAGACTGCTGGAAACGGAAGTGGAACAACCGGGTAAACTACTGCATTCAGGCCAATACCCCCTGTGTGGGGTGCTCTGAGCCTGAATTTTACGAATCCTTCAGCCCGATTTATGAGCGCCAGTTTGACGTGGAGCTCCCGGGTGTGGGACGGGTGGACATCGATAAGGTGATGGCCACGGTCGGCGGGGCGGTTGCTGCCAGCATCGGGGCTGACCTGCTCATCAGTCGCGCCAAAGGGAAGAAGAATGGTGACGGCCAGAGCCAAGTAAAAGCGGAGAAGGAGAGCTAGCATGGCACAGCGTATCGTCATTGACCCGATAACCCGGATTGAAGGCCATCTCAGGATAGAGGTTGAGGTAGAAAATGGGAAGGTCAAAGACGCCTGGTCCTCGGGCACCATGGCCCGGGGCTGGGAGGTGCTGCTTCGGGACCGGGACCCCAGGGATGCCACCTACATCACCGGCCGGGTCTGCGCCGTGTGCGAGGGGGTGCACACCATCGCCTCGTCTCAAGCACTTGACCACGCCTTCGATATTGAGGTCCCGGAGGCGGGCAGGCTGATGCGCAACCTCTTCTGCGCTGGCCTCTACATGCATGACCACTATATCCATTTTTACGTCCTCTCAGCGCTTGACTACCTAGATATCCTGGCCGTAGCCCAATACAAAGGCAATGACCCGGGGCTATTGGCGGTCAAGGATAAGATCGTGGCGCTAGTGAAGAAGAACGATACCGCCCCCTTCACCCCCCGCTACGAGCCAGACGAGTTCTCGGTAAATGACCCGGAAACGGTGACCACGCTGGTCTCCCACTACATCAAGGCAGTGGAGCTGAAGGCCAAATCACAGAAGATGCTGGCCATACTGATGGGGATACAGCCCAACCCGGCCACCATCATGGTCGGTGGCTGCACGGCCACCCCCTCGAGGGAGGAGCTCCTCCAGTTCCGTGAGCTCTGGGAAGAACAGGTCAAGTTCGTGAATGAAGTTTACCTGCCCGATGTGGTGGCTGTGGGCACAGGGCCCCTTCTGCCGCTGGCCACCGCCGGCCTGGGCGGAGCCCATGGCAATTACCTCTGCTACCCGATGTTCCCCCAGGATAATCCCACCAGCCGAGCCGATTACGCCCTGGGAGGGAGCAACCACCTGATAAAGGGTGGCGTTATCAGCGGCGGGGTGCTCAACCCGGCACAACCGGTTGACTTTAACCGCATCACCGAGGATGTCACCTATGCCTGGTACAACTACCCAACCGGGATAAGCAGCCTCCATCCCGGCGTGGGGATAACTGACTTCAATCCCAGGAAGGATGGAGCTTACTCCTTCGTCAAGGCCCCACGCTACGATGGGCTGCCCATGGAAGTCGGCCCGCTGGCTAGAGGTCTAGTCAACCGCTATCCAGAGCTCATGAACCTAATCCAAGCGGGCGCCAAACCTGGAGCGGTGGCCCGCCACCTCTGCCGCGCCGTGGAGTCAAAATACGTGGGTGAGGCAGGGCTAGCCTGGATTGACCGGCTGATTGAGCTAGCTACCGCCGGGCCGATTGTGGGGATGCGGGAGAAGCCAGTTCCAAGCCGGGCGCGCGGCATGGGCGCCTGGGATGCGCCCCGAGGAGCGCTGGCCCACTGGGTGGAGATCGAGGGCAGCCGCATCCAGAACTATCAGATGGTGGTGCCCAGCACCTGGAATGCCTCCCCCAGAGATGAGCGGGGCGTCAGGGGGCCATATGAGGAGTCACTCATCGGCGCGCCGGTGCCTGACCCGGACAACCCGATCAACATCGTGCGCATCATCCGCTCCTTTGACCCGTGTCTGGCCTGCGCCATCCACCTGATTGACCCGGAAAGCAACGATATCAAGGTCTTCAAGGTAAGTTAGGAGGTAAGTCATGGCAGTATCACAGCTAACAGCGGAGCGTCATCCACTCGCCTTTC
>MTNR01000038.1 GCA_002011495.1 Dehalococcoides sp. JdFR-56
CAGCAGCTCGATCAGGGTGAACCCCTTCTCTCCTCTCACAGGCAGTCTCATGCTTTCACCTCCTTCCAAGCTGGTCTGCGTTCACAGCTTAAATCATAGGGCATCTCCAGGGCAAAAACAATCCTACCAAAGGGTGATTTCTCGGTAGTACTTTTGGGTGAGCGTGATTGCGGGGGCTACTTACTCCTCGGGGACAAGCCCTCTTTTCACCGCATAGGCTGCCGCCTGGCTTCGGTTGGCCAGGTGCAGCTTTTCCATAATGTTGCGCAGGTGGGTTTTCACCGTGTTCTCGGAGATGAAGAGAGCCTCCGCGATCTGCTTATTGGTGGCCCCTTTGGCCACCAGCCGCAATACTTCATCCTCCCGAGGGCTCAGCTCAGCCTCGGTCTCTCCTGGAGGGGCTGCCGTTTCTTGGACTCCTGTCTCCCGGAATTCGCTGAGCAGCTTGGCCGCCATCGGCGGGGAGATGATCACCCCGCCTTGGGCGATGTGCAGGATCGCCTGCACCAGCTCATCAGGCTCCGTGTTCTTCAGGATATAACCTTTGGCACCGAACTTTATCGCGGCGAAGAGGTCAGCCTCATTATCCGAGACGGTGAGAACCAGGATATTGGCTTCAGGCATCCTGGCCTGAAGCGCCTGGGTGGCCTCTAGGCCGCTGCAGCGCGGCATATTGAGGTCCATGAGGATGACATCCGGGGTGAGGGCCTGCGCCTTCTCTATCGCCTCCAGTCCGTCAACGGCCTCTCCCACCACCATCAGGTTTTCCTGGGTAGAGAGCACCGAGGTGATGCCCCGGCGGAAGAGGGCATGGTCATCTACCACGAGTACTTTGATGGTCTCCATTGCGTCACAACCTCACTTTCTCCACAGGGAGACTGACTTTTATCTCCGTGCCCTGTCCCGGGGCGGTGGAGATATCCACGGTGCCGCCAAGCCCCTCTGCCCTTTCTTTGATGATAGTTAGCCCGTGGTAACCGGGGGGAGACTTCTCCAGGTCTAGCAGGTTGAAGCCCCGTCCGTTGTCCTTGATGCTCATCTCCACGGACTGGGGGTTGGTCTCCAGCTTGACCTCAATCTCGCTGGCGAGGGCGTGTCTGCGGACATTGGTCAGCGCCTCCTGGGCGATGCGCAATAGCTGGAGCTCAGCCACCGGGGAGAGCCGGGGGAAGGGCTTGGGGGCGGTGAAGCGCACCTTGATGCCGTTGTTCTGCCCGAATTCCCGGACGTAGTTCCCCAGGGCGGTCATTATCGGGATGGTCCTTATCTCGGTGCTCAGCTGGTCAATGGACTCCCGGATATCCTCGTAGGTATCCTGCACCACCTCCCTGATCTCATTGATTTCGGTGAGCGCCTGCATGGTGTTCTGGGAGGAGAGGAGGTCGCTCACCGTCTTGGTCTTCATATTGAGGTAGCTCAGCGATTGTGCCACGCCATCATGGATCTCCCGGGCGATCCTGCGGCGCTCCTCAATGATCGCCTCTCTCTCAATGCGCCGGCGAATATTGAGGTTGATGCGGTAGGGCACGGTGGCCACGACAAAGCAGAAGAGGGTGTAGACGATGAGCAGGGTGAGGTTATGCCCCTGCATGATGGAGGCGAACATATCGGTGAACTGGCTGAGGGCGATGTGGCTGATGGATAGAGCGATGGAAGCCGTGGCCGCCAGAGCCAGCGCTATCTTCTCCTCGAAGAGCAAGGCGGCGGTCATAATTGGGGTGAGAGAATAGAGGAGGAAGCTGCTATTTAAGCCATTGGTGTAAATGACCAGCAGGATGGAGAGCAGAAAATCGCCGATGAGGATGAGGTAGGTCATGGGGCTTCTCTCCCGCCACTGCAAGGGGGAGAAGACCTTGAGGATGGTGTAGACGCCAAGGGTGCTCAGGATGATGTAGAGCTGGAGAGGGGGCATCCTTGGGGCGGTGAAAAATGGGGCAATCTGGGTGAACATCACCGCCAGGGCGTAGGCCAGAAAGCGGTAGACGGCGAGAAATTGATAAGCTTCCCTCTCGTACCTGGTATGCATCTTGCTCTCTATTATGATATTGATTGTCTAAATGATAATTCACTAGCTAACAAAGGTCAATAAGCAAGAGCCAAACTTAAAGGGGCTGCTTGGGCCCGAGATTGGCCAAGAGCTTGGTTGCCGTTCGCTTCCGGCGGCACATCGGGCGAAGCATCTAACCGAGCGAGATCAAGCCCTGCTTGATAGCGACGACCACCGCTTCGGTGCGGGCATTGGCATTCAGCTTGCGCAAAATTGAGGTAACGTGATTTTTGATGGTCTGCTCGCTGATGTCCAGCTCGGCGGCGATTTGTTTGTTGAGGTAGCCCTGGGCGATGTAGTTCAGGATCTCCATCTCTCTAGGGGTGAGCGGGGCGATGAAGCCTTCTGCCTCACTTCGCCAGGAGAGCTCCTGAAACTGTTGCAGCACCTGTTCGGCCAACCTCGGGCGGCTGGTCAGGCTTTCATTTATCGGGTGCTCGCCCCGGGCGACGCGCCTGATGGTATCAACCAGCTCCTCCGGTGTAATCTCCTTGCTCAAGTAAGCCACGGCCTGGGCTTTGAGCGCCTGAAAGAGCTGGGCATCATCCGGGGTTGAGGTCAGCACCACCACGCCGATGGTCGGCAGGCGCTGTTTTATCTTGCGGGCTAGCTTGAGCCCACTGTCTGCGGGGGCATCAATATCCACCAGGGCGACGTCAGGAGGCAGATTATCGATGATTGACAGCACATCTTCGCTGAGCTCGGCAGTGGCGGAAACGGCGATATCCTTTATCTTGGAAAGGGCATGCTCTATCCCCTGCCGGAAGAGCAATTGTTGGCTGACGATGATGACCTGTGTCTTGTTCATCTTTCCTCGCCTTGGACCTCCTTACCTTCTCTCCCCAGGTGTCACGGGGGCAGCTTCAATTGCGGAGCAGAAGACCTCAACCAGATGAGGGTCAAACTGCTTGCCCGCGCTCTGTCTCAGCTCTTTCAGCGCCTCTTCCAGGGATAGGGCTTCAGAGTAACTCCTGGTGGAAGTCATGGCGGCGAAGGCGTCAGCTATGGCCAGAATGCGCGCTTCCAGGGGTATCTCCTCGCCCTTGAGCCCCTTGGGGTAACCAGTGCCATCATACCTCTCATGGTGGTAGAGAATGCCAGGTAGGCAAGGGGCCAGCTGGCGAGCCTGACCCGCGATGTTTACTCCCACCTGAGGGTGAGATTTGACCTTTTCCCACTCTTCGGCGGTGAGCTTGCCCTGTTTGTTTAGTATCTCGCTGCTCACGCCGATCTTGCCGATATCGTGCAGCAGGGCGCAGGTCTCTAGTTTACTTATGTCCAGCGCCTCCAGATTGAGCGCCCGTCCCAGCAGGACGGCGTACTCTTTTACTCTCTTCCAGTGGCTCTGGGAGTAATGGTCTCTGGCGTCTACCGTTTCCGCCAGGGCGTAGATGGCGCTCAAGGTTTCACTGTCCCGACTGTCTCCGGCGCTGGCGGCGGCCTCCTCCAGGGGCAGCATGGAGCCGGAGGCGCAGTGGCTGCGGTTGCCGCCCTTGCGCTTGGCCTGGTAAAGGGCGGCATCGGCGGCGCCGATAACCTCATTTGGCCCCATGCCATCAGCGGGCCAGGTGGCCAGACCAAAGCTGGCGGTGATGGGGATATAGCCCGTCTTCACCTTGGTCGGAAGCTGTTTGCGGATTCGCTCCGCCACTTGGGTGGCGGCCTCAATGGGAGTATTGGGCAGGAGAATAGCGAACTCATCGCCACCATAGCGGAATGCCTGGTCCGTGCTCCTGATGGCGCTTCTCATGATATTGCCGATTTTGCCCAGGAGTTTATCCCCGGCTAAGTGCCCGTAGTTATCGTTGAAGGCTTTGAAACCGTCAAGGTCAAGGATGATGAGCGAGAAGACACCACCATAGCGGGAGTGCCGGTTGATCTCGCTAGTCATCTGCTCATCCAGGGAGCGGCGGTTGAGTAGGCCAGTGAGCTCATCAATGCGCGCCTTCTCCTCGGCCTTGGCGTAAAGGCGGGAGTTCTCTATTGACATGGCGATCTGGGAGGCCAGCTGCTCAAGGAGGGCGATGTGTCTCTGGCCATAGGCATTCGGTTTGGAGCTGGCCACGGTGAAACTGCCGATGACCTCACCTTTGGCGATGAGGGGCAGGTAGACGATGGAGCGCACCCCTTGTTTGAGATGCACTTTCCCGGTGACAAACCGGGTCACCCGTGATAGGTCAGGCTCGACCACTGTCTCCTTGTGACTCGCCACCCATTCCGTAGCCGTGCCCCTCAAGGGGACGCGCTCCCCCACCTTCCAGGCTGAGCCTATCTCTGAGTACAGCGCCAGGAGGCGCAGGTGCGTCTCCTCAATGAGGGCAATGGCCGCCCAGTTGACCTCGAGCACCTTCTTCAGCTCCTGGATGAAGCTATCGTATATTCTGGGGATATCCAGGCTGGAGCTGATGATGGCGCTGGAGCGGTTGATCACGGAGAGCTCCTCCTCGCGTTCCCGGAGGCGCTCTCTCAAGTACTCCTTCTCCATGCTCACCGCCACCCGCTCCGTGACCTCCTCCAGCAGGCAGAGGTCTTCCAGTGAGTAGCGGCCCGAGTGTTTTTTCTCCAGCACCAGAATGCCGATCAGCCGCTCCCGGCTGATGAGGGGGACAAACAGCTCTATCTCGTTTGAAGTGACCGTCTTCTTCTCCTCCGTCCACAGGGCGCGAAATTCGGGTAGAATCTCAAGGCTATCTTTGGTGAGCAGTTTTCGCTCCCGCCTCAAATAGTCCACGATGGGGTTCTGTGCCGATAATCTCAAGCCAGATAAACCATTCCCCTTGGGCTCAACGAAGTGGATGACGAAATCTTGGCTACCACCTTCGGGGAAGAGAAGACCAGCTCGCCGGCAGCCGATGGCTTTGGTGACCAGCTCCAATAGCTGCCCCCCCTGTTCTTTGAGGCTGAAGACGTTATGTATTTTGCTGGCAAAATCAGATAGCTTCTGGCGGTAGTCATAACTTCGCCCCTGGAAGGCTTTGCCCACGGTGACGAAGAGATAGTCACGCAGCTTGTAAATCAGTATGCCGACGAAGAGGACGATGATGGTCACTAGTGAGGTAACGGAGATATCAAAATCAAAGCCGAGTATGGTATGAATGGCGGCGAGCAGAAGCACGTAGCTAACTACACCGATGATTCCCAGGCTCACCCAGGCCAGGCCCCGCCGCAGCACCATTCTGATATCCACTAGCTGGTGCCTGATAACGGCGTAGCTGAGGGTGAAGGCGACGAACATGTTGCCGAAGTGGGTTATGGCGAACTCCCTTCCCCAGGGGAGAAGGGCGAAGATGGTGAACAGAATCAGAATGAGCAGGCCAAGCAGCAGGGAGAAGATTTGGTTGCGGAGCACCGGGTTATCCAACGTTCGGAGCATTCTGCCGAAGACAAAGGTGAGTCTGGCGGCCAGCGCCAGCAACGGCGGGGCGAGGAGCAGGGTGCCTCTTCCGTAATCAAGATAGAGCTTGTCCCCATTGAAGACGGTAACCCCTTCGGCGAGATAGCCCCAAGCTACCAGGGCGATGACCAGTGCCAGCGCAGTATAAGCCAGCGGTAACCACCGCCCTTGGCCTGGGGGGAAGAAGGAGGAGGCAAAGGCGTGGAACTGCACCGCCGTCCAGGTGAAGCCAATGATAACAAGCTTGAGCAGGAGGACGTTATATTGAGGGAAGGCGTTGCTGCGCAAAAAGACGTCCGTCAGGCTCCAGGTCATGGCGGCGATGAGGAAGATGAGGAAGAGCCTATGCCGCGCCTGCCAGGGACGGCTGCTCATGGTGGTGACCAGCAGGGGGATGTACGCCACCACGGCGGTCAAGGGGATGAGAGCATAAATATTCATCTCATATCTGAGGTAAATTATTACCTCAAATACGAGTGCTGTCAAGCACGAACCAAAGTAACTTGACCAAAGTGAGGTAGACTAAAGTACTAGGGAACAGGCGCCGTTTCCGCCCCCGTGGCGGCTCTGACCACCTCTTCCGGCCTGGCGGTGAGCAGAGCCAACACCTTCTCCGATGGGTTGATGTGGGGTGGCTTGAGATGAGCCAGGTCAGCGCCTTCGGCGCGCCTCTGCTCAGTATAGTGGGCGAAGGCCCCCCGCGGCAGCAGGTTTACCTCCACTTTGAAGTCAATCATCTTGGCGAACTCGTCACGAATGAGAGACTCGGTATCTCTATTGGCGCTATCTGAGCGGATGATCTGCTCGCGGATGGCGGTGGCGATATCGGCCTCACTGCGCTCGTAGCCATCTTTAAGCTCGATGTAGAGGCTTAAAACTGGCTGCCCCTCTTTCTTGTAGGCGGTCCAATCCTCGTAGGCGATGCCGGCGTTCTCGATGGCCTGCCAGATGGTCTTTTCCGTCAGCCGGACGAAAACGAAATCGAGGAGGTCATCGGCCCGGCGTTCAAAGGCCATCTGCGGGATATCAATGCCCAGCTTCTCGTTGCGCCGCGAGGTTATCCGGATCATATCCCCAGGCCGGTATCTCATCAGGGCGCCGCCGTGGAAGTTGGTGATGACGATCTCATAATTTTCCCCGGGTTTTACCTCGTCAAGCAGCACTGTCTTAGGCCGGTAGCTCGGGTCCCGCCGCCACTTGAAGTGCTCCTCCTCCGGTATGAACTCGAGGAAGTTGAGGGTGGGGATGAAGGTCATCCCCTCATAGTCCCAGGTCTGGGTGGCGATGATACCGCCCTCGGTGCCGGCGTAGGTATCCAGCGGGTATCTTCCCCAGAGCTCCTTGATTTTATGCTTGTACACCCCGCTATCAAGCCCCCCGCTCATGATGCCCTTGACCTGCCACAGGTCTCTGGGGAGTAGCGGGCGCCGAGCCAGCTTGCTCTTGGCCAGCCCCTTCATCAGGCGCAGCAGCGCCTTGGGCTGGGCGAGCAGGGGGCGGAGGTCTATCTTGTCCGCGGGCTGGCTGAACTTGTTGCCCACCACCACTAGCACCATGGACAGCCCGAAGAAGTAGTCAAGCCCCTGGGACAAAGCTTGCCTGAAGCCAAGTTTGATCCTGTCCTCAAAGGGCAGCTCTTCAGCTTCCTCCAGAGGGGGCAGATAATTGGAGGGGGACTGAAGCTCCAGCATGCTGGCCATGGCCCCTGACATATAAGGCCTGGGGGCCACGGTGTAAACGATCTTGGGGCGGCTGCTGAGCTGGGAGGTATCTCCCCATCCTTTGCAGCAGGAGAGAATGCCAATGCCATACATTATGGTGCTCAGCTCTTGGGCAAACGCCCGTGTTATCGGCACCCATTTGCAGGGATATTCCCCGGACCTCCCTGAGGTGTGAACCCAGAGAAAGGGCTCGGCAGGAAGCGGGGCCTCCCTCCTCTCCATGAGCTCAGGGCAGTAATCAGCATAGGTGGTCAGCGGCACCAGCTCCCGGAATTCCTCCACGGTCTGCGGTCTGGCGCCCCGCATTATCTTGCGCCCCAGGGTGCAGCGGTTGAGCAGCTGTATCTGCTCCAGCAGCAGCCGTTTCTGGATGGCCATGAACTGCTCTAAGCTCAAGCTGAGGAAACCGCAGCACATCTGCCAGAGCTCTTCCGTCCTTCCCTGCTCCAGAAGCTCAACTGCTTTCGGCATGGCTCACCCCCCAAACCAGTTCTTGCCAATTGGCGAAGACTGCCCGCCAGGAACAGACTATGATAGTTCCACTGGTTTGGGAAGTGATTTTGTTCTAGAAGATAGTTCTAGAACAGAAGCTCTTTACAGGCTAACTCCCTTATGCTGAAATTAACTGGGCTAGAGCAAGCTACACTGAAATGTAGCTGGACTATGAGGATTACATGAAAAATAGTTATAACTTACTCACTCCAGAGCAGGTGGCGGGGGTCTTGCAACTTCACGTGCTGACCATCTACAGCTACATTCGGCAGGGTAAGCTTGACGCCATACGTCTCGGCAGACATTACCGCATTGTTCCGGAAGACCTTAAGCGCTTTATTGAATCAAACCGAACCAGAAAGCAGCGAGGATAGGAGGGAAAATACAGCATGTTCTATGATGGCCGGCGGGTGGTGGTTACTGGCATGGGGGTTATCAGCCCGGTGGGGCTCTCCGTGGCGGAGATGTGGGCATCTCTCATCGCCGGGAAATCAGGCATCGGCTACATCACCCACTTTGACCCAGCACCTTTTGAGACCAAGTTTGCCGCTGAGGTGAAGGGATTTGACCCGGTGGCGTATATTCCCCGCCGGGAAGCCCACCGCATGGACAGGTTCACCCAGTTTGCCGTGGCGGCCAGCCTGCAGGCGGTGGAAGCGGCTGGCCTGAAGGTTGACGACGCCGGGGCCGAGGAGACGGCGGTTATCATTGGCAATAGCGTCTGCGGGCTGCTCAAGGTGGCGGAACAGATAAAGGTGCTGGAGGAGGCCGGCCCGAGGAGGATAAGCCCGATTCTGGCGCCGACGATGACCGGCGATGCGGCCGCAGTGCAGGTTTCTCTGCTCTTGGGTGCCAAGGGGCCCAACTACTCCACATCTTCCGCGTGTTCCAGCAGCAGCGACAGCATCGGCCAGGCCTATGAGATGATCCGGCATGGAGAGGCGAAGGTGGTTATCGCCGGGGGCACGGAGGCGCCCATCATGCCGCTTTGCCTGGCTGCCTTCAACGCCGCTCGGGCTCTCTCCACCAGGAATGAGGACCCGCAGCGCGCCTGCCGCCCCTTTGATGCTGAGCGTGATGGCTTTGTTCTGGGAGAGGGGGCTGCCGTGCTGGTGCTTGAGGAGCTCGGCTATGCGCTGGAGCGTGGCGCCCCCATTCTGGCGGAGGTCATCGGCTACAGCGCCAATAGTGACGCCTTTCACATCACTCAGCCCTCTCCCAATGGTGAGGGTGCCACCAATGCCCTGAAATCAGCCCTGAAAAAGGCCGGGGTCAGCCCCGATGAGGTTGACTATATCAATGCCCATGGCAGCGCCACCGTGCTTAATGATGGGATTGAGACCAAGGCCATCAAAAGCGCCTTTGGGGAGGCCGCCTACCGGATACCGGTCTCAGCCACTAAATCCATGACCGGCCATCTGCTCGGCGCGGCGGGCGCCATCGAGGCCATGGTATGCCTTCTGGCGATAGCTCATGGGGTCATCCCGCCAACCATGAATCTCACCCATCCCGCCCCCGAGTGTGACCTTGACTATGTGCCCAATAAGGCACGTCCGGCCCAGGTAAAGGTGGCGGTGTCAAACTCCTTTGGCTTTGGCGGGCACAATTCGGTGCTTATCTTCCGGCAATACTCAGGGTGAGCGGGGGATAGAGGGCTTATTCCATCTTTTTACCCTTGTTGCCGGAGCTACCCAACGCCTGTAGCTTCCTGCTCAGCTCGTCGAAGGTCTTGTCCTGGGGCTGTTTTCCCAGTTCCAGCCCGTAACTTAGGAAAAACTCAAGGAAATTGCGCAGCAGCTCTTTCATCCCCTGGGCGAATTGCTGAAACTCCTCTTTGGCCACGTAGTTCTGGTCGCCAGTCTCTCCCTTGAGCTGGCTGTCAATGAGAAAATTGATGAACTCGGAGCAGCTCATGTCGCCACGGTTCTCGTCTATCTTCCTGGCTACTTCAGCATCAACGATTAACATCCTTTTCTCTGCCACGCTACTCTCCTTCTCTGAATTTAAAAAGAAACCTGAAGACCCCCGCTGTCCTCAGGT
>MTNR01000015.1 GCA_002011495.1 Dehalococcoides sp. JdFR-56
AAGGAGAAAGGGGCTGCCGAAGCTCTCTTTGATAAATACTTAAAGCAGATAGCCGACCGGGTGAGCCGCAAGGAGAATTTCCATGACCTGCTGCGGCGGGCAACCGCTGAATTTAAGGAGCTGGTTGACCCTGACCTGCCCCCGAGGCCGCTGGTGGGCATCAATGGCGAGATTTTCCTGCGCTCCAACCGCTTCAGCAACCGTGACCTGGTGAAGGAGTGCGAGAATGCTGGCCTTGAGGTCATCGTCTCCCCGGTGGGAGAATGGATCAAGTACACCGCCCACCGCAATGTTGAGGATGCGCTCAAAGACCGTAAATTCAAGAAAGCGCTGACTAGCTACATCAAGAAGCTCATCCAGGAGCACGATGAACACCGCGTCTCAAGTTACTACCAGGAGATGCTGAACGGCAGGGAGCCTTCCACGGCGGCCATCCTGGCCAAGTCAGACCTGTACCTTTCCCCCAGGTGCGGTAGCGAAGCGGTGCTCAGCATCGGCAGCGGGGTGGAATGGATTGAGTCAACCGTGTTCGCCGGGGTGATATCGGTGATGCCTCACGGCTGCATGCCCGGCGGCATCGTGGCGGCGATGGCCGAGAAGTTCAGCGCCACCTACCATAAGCCCTGGATCAGCCTCACCTATGACGGCTTTCTGGAGACTAATAATTCCGCCCGAATCAATAACTTTGCTGAACTGATCAAATTCTGCCGCAAGGAAGCTGGAGCGGCTCACCGCTAGCATCACCCTGGCGGATAAAACCCTGCAGGACTCTCGAGATAGGCTATCTTATGAACCAGGAGTGGCACGCCCTCAGCCCGGATGAAGCGCTGTCGGCGCTTAGTTCCCGGCGCTCTGGCCTAAGCGAGGCCGAGGCTAAAGTGCGTTGGCTCAAACACGGGCCCAATGAGCTTATGGCCAGACGGAAAACCTCACCGGTGCTGGCCTTCCTCAGGCAGTTCCTCAGCCCTCTGATCTACGTCCTCCTTGTCGCCGTCATCATCTCGGCCGCGGTCGGCCACTTCCTTGATGCCAGCGTCATCATGGGGGTGCTTATCCTCAACGCCATCATCGGCTTCGTTCAGGAGACACGCGCCGAGAAGGCCATGGAGGCGCTCATCCAGATGGCCGCCCCCAGGGCGAGGGTGAGACGAGAAGGCCAGGTGAGGCTGATGCCAGCCCGGGAGATAGTCCCCGGGGACATAGTGCTCCTTGAGACCGGGGACAAGGTGCCAGCAGACGCCAGGCTCATTGAGGTCTCCAACCTGAAGGTCAATGAGGCCATGCTCACCGGCGAATCAATGCCGGTGGACAAGAGCACCGAAGCGCTGCATGGTGCAGTGCCCTTGGCGGAAAGAAAGAACATGGTGCACATGGGCACCATCGTCAACTATGGCCGGGCCACGGCGCTGGTGGTGAGAACCGGCATGGCCACTGACATCGGCCAGATCGCCACCGCCATTCAGGAGATAAAGCAGGAGAGGACGCCGCTCCAGAAGAACATCAGCAAGCTGAGCCGGTATATCGTCACCCTGTTTTTGGGCATCTGTGCTCTGCTGGTGGTGGTCGGGGTGCTCAAAGGGCTAGCTTGGCTGGAGGTGTTCCTGCTGGCAGTGGCGGCGGCGGTCTCCGCCATACCAGAGGGGCTGCCGGCGGTGGTCACGGTGGTGCTGGCGGTGGGCATGCGCATCATGGCGCGCCGCAATGCCATCATCCGCAAGCTGGTGGCCGTGGAGACGCTGGGCTCGGCCACGGTTATCTGCTCGGATAAGACCGGGACCCTCACCCTGAACGAGATGACAGTGCAGCGCCTCTATCTTAATGGCCAGTGGATTGAGGTGACTGGGGAAGGCTATGCGCCCCAGGGGGAGTTCCGCCGGGATGGGCAGGTGGTAGACCCGCAGAGCGAGCCATCACTTAAGCTGCTTTTACAGATCGGCGCCCTGTGCAATGATGCCCTGCTCATTGGAGAGAAGGAGGCCTGCTGCGATATCTTTGGCGACCCTACGGAAGGGGCTCTGCTTGTCGCCGCCACCAAGGCGGGGATAAACAAGGAAAAGCTGGAGAAAGCCTTCCCCCGGCTGGATGAAATCCCATTTCAGAGCGAAAAACAGTATATGGCCACGCTTCACCCCCGGGATGGGGGCAGGGTCGCCTATGTTAAGGGAGCCGTGGAGAGGCTCCTCTCTTTGAGCAAATACCATCTCAAAGATGGTAGAGCCGTGCCCCTGACTGAAGCTGACGTGAGCGCGATTATGGAGGCCAATACCATCCTGGCCCAGCAGGCGCTCAGGGTTATCGCCGTCGGCTACGTTGAGCTTCCCCGTGAACTGGAAGATTTGAAAGACGAGGATATCAGAGGCGGTCTTGTCTTCGTGGGTCTTATGGGGATGGCTGACCCACCCCGTGAGGAGACGAAAGAGGCGATAAGGTTAGCCCGCCAAGCCGGCATCAGGGTCATCATGATCACCGGTGACCACAAGGTAACCGCGGAGGCCATCGCCCGCAAGCTGAACCTGCCCTCAGGGAAAACAGTCACCGGCGCCGAGCTCCAGCAGATGAGCGATGAGGAGCTCGCCAGCCAGATTGAGGATATCTCGGTCTTCGCCCGTATTGAGCCTCTGCACAAGCTGAGAATCGTGAACGCCCTCAAGCGCCGTGGACACGTGGTGGCCATGACCGGCGATGGGGTCAATGATGCCCCGGCGCTTAAAGCGGCGGATATCGGCATCGCCATGGGCATCACCGGGACGGATGTGGCCAAGGAAAGCTCAGACATGATACTGGCGGACGACAACTTCACCTCGGTAGTAGCCGCGGTTGAGGAGGGCAGGGTTATCTTCAACCGGCTGCGCAACGTCATCTTCTTCCTGCTGAGCACCAACCTGGGAGAGCTGCTCGCCCTGGCCCTCACCATCGTCTTCGTCGGCAAGGCGCCACTTTTGGCGGTGCAGATTATCTGGGTCAACTTGGTGACTGACACCGCCGTCGCCGTCCCCCTCGGGCTTGAGCCCAAAGTTGGCGATGAGCTAAGACAGCCCCCACGCCACCCCAAGGTTGGCCTCCTCTTTCCAGGGCTACTCCTGCGCATCGGCTTCATGGCAACCATGATGGGCATCGGGGTGTTTGCCATCTTCAACTGGGCCCAGATGAGAATGACTTTAGCCGAAGCCCGCACCATCGCCTTCTGCTCCGTGGTCGCCTTTGAATGGTTCCGCGCCTTCAACGCCCGCTCCGATGAATATACTGTCTTCAGATTAGGCGTTTGGCGTAACCGCTGGCTGCTCATGTCCATCTCGGTGGCGGTTATGCTGCAACTAGCCGTCGTTTATCTCCCCTTCCTTCAGGTGGCCTTCGGCACCGTGCCCCTGGCTCTCGATAGGTGGGGTATCGTGCTCCTGGGTGGTGGCTCTTTGTTCGTCATTGAAGAAGCCCGTAAAGCGCTATTCCCCAGATTATTCAGCTCGGGCAAATGGAGACCGCGCAAAAATAATGGTGAACAACCTTCAGGTTCCCAGTCACTGGATAGAAATAAAGGGACTTAAAATTCACTTTAAGTGCCTGGGGGAAGGCCCCCCGGTTATTCTGCTTCACGGCGGCGGCAATGACTGGCGTGAGTGGCGGAAAAACCTCATCCCCCTCGCCCAGGGCCTCCGCATCTACGCGCCGGACCTGCCCGGCTTTGGCCTGAGTGACCCACCCCTGATGCCGGTCTCCCCCAGCTGGTTCAGCTCCTTCCTCAAGGATTTCATGGAGGCGGTGGGCGTCAAAGAGGCCCATATCATCGGCCACTCTCTGGGCGGAACGCTCGCCATCGCCCTAGCTCTGGACTTTCCCCAAAAGGTGAAAAAGGTGGTGCTGATAGATAGCGCTGGTCTAGGGCCGATAAGCGGTAAGGGCCGACTCTTTCTCTTTCTGCTCGGGGGACTGAAAAAGGTGCTGGGCAAGGAAAATAAACCCAAATTCAAACCCAGATCAGCCAAAGAATGGCTGCTAGCTGACCGTCTGGCTGAGCTCAGAGCCAAAGTGATGATCGTCTGGGGAGAAAATGACCCTTATCTCCCCACATCCCAAGCTGAACTCGCTCACCAGCTGATTCCCGATTCTGAACTGCGCATCTTCCCCCGCTGCCGCCACGCCCCCCACCGGGAACGCTCCAACGAATTCAACCACCTGGTTTATCAGTTCCTTACCCAATAGCATGCCTGGCATAAATAAAAAGGGGAGCTTTTCGCTCCCCCCTTTATTTATTTAAACCCTTAATTTTAAGTCCGGATCATCACTGAGAAGCCCACCGGAACCAAAAACTGCCACTGCGGGCCGATTATCCCCAGCGGCCCCAGAATTGCCCCGGCGACAATGAGCAGCAGCGCCAGCCAAGCGGTAGCCTCAGCCGGCACCCGCTTCCAGCCAAAGCGGCCCTGAATCAGTGGTGAGAGCATGGCCAAGGCCAGCCCGATGAGCGCCAAGTTCGAGGAATAGATGGCCAGACCGAGCAGGAGCAGGGCCAGGATGACCGAGGTTGATACCATCCAGCGGCTGTTCGGGTTGAGGCGGGCGATTCTCTGGCGCAGGGTAAGCCGCGGGCGGGCCTTCTCCTCAACCTTGGCTCCGGTGACCAGAAAGTAAGCCCTTCTGGCGATAAGAAAGGCCAGGATGGCGATGAAGGTGTGCAGATAGAAGGAGACGTAGACGCAGGTTACCTGGCTTAAGTGCCGGAATAACTTGGCCGGGGTGCGGTAGCGGCTGACTATCACCCGAGCTAGTGCGCTTGCCCCCGCCAGCCAGCCGAAAACCACCAGCCCCCAGGCAGCAGTGGTCATGGCGCCGAGGGAGACAAAGGAGGTGGCCAACAGGAGCACGAGATAGGGCAGAAACAGGGAGGTGGCCGTTCTCCTTAAGGTATGGGCCATGATGTCCCACTTCTCGGCGAAGGAAGCCGAAGCGGACTTAATGAAGGGCACGGTGTGGCGGACAAAGGTCTCGGTATCAGCCATGGTCATGCGGTAGGTGCGTTTTCTCATCTGCTCCAGATTTTCAGGAACGCCCTCGCTGCAGACGATATCCTCAGCGAAAAACCCGCTATATCCGGCATGGCGCATGGCGATGGTGAAGGCGACATCCTCGGCAACCACCTCCGGGAAGCCCCCGGCCTTGAGGTAGGCCTCGGTGCGGACAAGCACCCCGTGCCCCAGCATGAGGGGGAACCCGTAGTGATTGCGAGGCACGTTGTTATGCTCCCAGCGAATCTGCGTTTCGGCAAGGAAGTGCTCGGTGAAGGCGTTTCGGGTGCTGGAGCCACTGTTGTGGTTGGCCTGGACAAAGCCAATCCGCGCATCCTGCTGGATGTAGAGCGCGGCCTTCCGGAGGAAATCCTTGGCCAGTATCCCGTCAGCATCACAGAGGGCGAAGAACTCGTAACCCTTGGCCGGGCCCTCAAGGCAGAGGTTAAGGCTGCGGGCTTTAAATCCCTCCAGTCTTTCCCGCCGGAAGATGGTGGTCTTATCTGGGAACTTCTTGTGGAATTCTTCCACCTGCTCCCTGCCCCACCTTCCTTGGCTTACGTCAATCAGGAAGACGTGAAAGTTGGGGTAGTCTTGACTAACGCAACTTAAGGCGGCCTCATACTTGAAATCATCCACCGTGGTGTAAATGAGGGCGATGCGCGGCAAATTTTCCTCGCCCTCCGGCTTTACCATCTCGGGACTCACCCGGCCGATTCGCCGGAAGAGCACCAGCCCATAGTGGTAGAGGGCGTAGAACCAGAAGACGGCCATACAGAGAGCGGCCAGCACCACCAGAAACCAGAGGAGGCCAGTTTTGGGCAGGCCGTAGGTGAGGGCAGCATGAACCGCCAGCAAGACCAGGGAAACGGCCCAGAGGGTGAGAATGAGAAGATACATGGTGTTCTTCTTGGAAATAAGGTCGAGCCCGGGGCGTCCTCCCTTCTCCTTTTTTGATTCAGCATTTTCCATGGCTATCCCCCCAAAGTGCTGCTTATGATGGTGGACTATTATAACAGAGAGACCCTGCTTTAGCAAGGAAAAGCCTCTGCTGATTGACACCTGCATCCGGCAAAGCTATCCTTGTACTAAAAGCGAGGTGGAACTTAAGATGAATCATCTCTTTTCCAATCTGGAGCAGGTGAAGAAGGTGGTGCTCACGCCGGCCTTTGGCCTCATCTTTGACGTTGATGGCACCATCGCCGAAATCGCCCCCACCGCTGAGGAGGTGAAGGTCACCCCAGGGTGCCAGAAGTATCTGCGGTCGTTGGTCCCGCGCTTGCCTCTGGTGGCGGCTATTTCCGGAAGACTAATCAAAGTGCTGAGAGAGCTGGTGGGGGTGGATGGCATAGTTTACAACGGAAATCACGGCCTGGAACGCTGGGTTGGGGGAAGAATTGAGGTCAGGCCGGAGGCGCAGCCTTACATCGCCAAAATCAGAGTCGTAATTGAGGAGCTGGGGCCCGTTCTCAAGCCTTTGGGGGTAAAGTTTGAGGATAAGGGGGCTGGCCTTGTCTTCCACTACCGCACCCTGCCCAACCGCGAGGAGGTGAAGGAGACCATCCTCAAGGCGATAGACCGTTCCCCCGCCGCCCAGGCGTTCCACATTGATAAGGCAAGGGCAGTCATTGAGCTCCGCCCTCCCCTGGAAATAAGCAAGGGCTCGGTGGTCAGGGAGCTCATTGAGGGCTACCATCTCAAGTCCGCGGTTTATCTGGGAGATGATGTGGCCGATATTGACGCTTTTGACACCATACGCAGCCTCTCGCGCGGCGCCGAATTCCAGGGGCTGGCTATTGGGGTGGTTGGAGAAGAGACTCCGCCTGAAGTTACCGAGCATGTGGACTTGGTGCTGCGGGGAGTGAGCGAGGTGGAAGCTTTCCTGGGGTGGCTGGATGAAACCATACCCTCCAAAACGGGGTAGGCCTTAAGAGGCTGGGGTGAGAGAGACTTTCCCCTCTTTGAGGAATCTGCGCAAGCAATTCCGCATTTGACCTGCCGTGTCCTCGGGCATGGCGGTGTTGATGTAGATGCCCGAGCCCATTTCAAATCCGGCCAGGGTGGTCAGCCTGGGGATTATCCTGATATGCCAGTGATAGTACGGGTCCTCCTCATCCTCGGTGATGGTGCTGTCCACCACCAGATTGTAGGCAGGATTATCCAGCCGCTGATATAGGCAGAAGAGGGTATCTTTGAGCACCCGGGCCAGCTCGGCAAGGTACATGCCGGCGAAGAGACCAAAGGAGGCGAGGTGCTTTTTGGGCACTAGCCAAGTCTCATAGGGGGCACGTGAGGCATAAGGGTGCAGGATAACGAACTGCTCGGTTTGCGCCACGATTCTCTCCCCCTTCTCCAGCTCCTGGGTGAGCAGATCGCAGTAAAGACATTCACCCACGTCAACGTAGTACTCATGGGCGATGTCAAATTCGCGGTGATAGGAGGGCGCCACTATCGGGGTGGCCACCAGTTGAGAGTGGGGATGCACCAGAGACGTCCCTGACGCCCAGCCGTGGTTTTTGAATATGGTGATATACTTGAGCTGCCGGTTTCTCTTCAGGGCATTGTATCTCTCTTGGTAGGCGATGAGCACCTTCTCCACATGCTCATAGGACATCAGCGGCATGGGCGTATTATGAGACGGGGTCTCAATGATCACCTCATGCGCCCCGATGCCCGCCTTTTTGCGGAAAAGATGCCCCTCCTCCACCATCGGGCTATCTTCACCGGGGACAAGGGCGGCAAATCGGTTGGGCACTACCCTTACCTCCCAAGCCGAGCTCTGCTCCGATGCCGGCAGCCTGAAGACCTCATCCGGCGTCTGGCTCTCATTGCCCGGGCAAAAGGGACAGGACGCATCCCAATCAGGCAGTTCCTCGGCACGCCCCACCTTGGGCCTCTGCTGGGGGCGCTTGGCTCTCTCTGGGGCCAGTATCACCCACGCCTTGGTGGTGGGGTCCTGTCTCAATTCGGACATCTTTGCCTCCTCCAACCATCCCTCGGGCTATTCCCGACGAGCCACACGATGCCGCTTGGCTCTGACCGTCTCACCACTGGGAACCAGAGAGCCACGGAAATCCTTCTCCATGACGTTACAGGCGATGGCGCAGTTGCGCCCTATGGTCATCCCCTCCGGTATCCTGGCCCCCTTGCCCACCACGGTTATGCCGCTGTTCAGCGCTTTAGGCTGCTCACGGTTGGGCTGGAAATCATCGCCGAAGCCAATGTAGCAGTTGGGCTCAACCACCACCTCTTTGTCCAGAATTGAATAGTCAACCACGCTCTCCCGGCCAATGACGGTATCATTCATGATGATTGAGTGCTTGACCACGGCATGCGGCGCCACCCTCACCCCGGGTGAGAGGACGGAATTCTCCACCCGCCCCTCGATAACACAACCATGGGATATCATGCTGTTGATAACTTCACCCCGCTGGGAGACGATGGCTGGTGGCTTGGGTTCGTCTTCCTTGGTGCGGATGGGCCAATCGGAGCTGAAGGTGATGGAGGGAGGCACCTCCAGCAGCTTCATATTCGCCTCCCAATAGCTTCGTATCGTGCCCACATCGCGCCAGTACCCCTCAAAATTATAGGCAAAGAGCCGGCAGTTACCTACCAGCTGAGGGAAAATATTCCGGCCAAAGTCATGCTTTGAGGAGCGGCGCTGGGCATCCTCCTCCAATAGCTGGCGCAGGATATCCTTCTGGAAGAGGTAAACACCCATGGAGACAAAGTCGCTCTTCGGCTCCTTCACCTTTTCCTGAAAGCCGGTAACCTGCCCGCTCTCATCCATGGTCACCGTGCCGAACTCATGCAGCTCCTCCCTGGGCAGGCGGGTGACCGCCAGGGTAACCTCAGCTTGGTTCTTCTCGTGGAACCTGACCATGTCAGCATAGTCCATCTTGTAGACATGGTCGCCGCTTAAGATGAGCACCAGCCCAACGCCTTGCTCCTCAATGTACTGCAGGTTCTGATATACCGCGTCCGCGGTTCCCCGGTACCAATCACGCCCCTCCTCACGCGCCAGATACGGGTGCAGCAGCTGTATTTTGCCATCGGGACGGGCAAAGCCCCAGGGCAAACCAATGCCAATGTGATCAGTGAGCGAGCGCGGCTGATACTGGGTCAGGACTGCCACATTGTAGATGCCGGAATTGACGCAGTTGCTGAGGGTGAAATCAATGATGCGGTACTTACCCGCAAAGGGGATGGCTGGTTTGGTCCGCTCCACCGCCAAGATGCCCAACCGCTCGCCTTGGCCACCAGCCAAGATAATAGCCACGATATTGTCCAACGTGATCACCACCTCCCCGGCGTTTCTGGTTGATGTGTCTCGCTAGCTGCCAATACATATACCGCTGCCGCTCCGTACGCCAGGCTTGTGCTTATCGGCTATGAGCCCTGTGTCCATATTATATCTGCGATCCACAATATGTCAAATGTCAAATGCACCACCCATCACTCAGCCAGCCCCGGGCCACTGGCGCTCTGGGCGGCAAAAGTTGTAAAATGAGATGAGCTGTGTACTATTTTGCCTACGCCTCAAATCTCAATAAAAAGCAGATGCGGGAGCGCTGCCCAGGGAGCAAGCCCCTCTTCACCGCCACTCTGCCCAACTATAAGCTCATTTTCGCCGGCTGGTCCCGCCAGTGGCGGGGNGG
>MTNR01000012.1 GCA_002011495.1 Dehalococcoides sp. JdFR-56
ACCGTCGGCGATTTTAAGGGCAACACCAGGAAAATTGTGGAGGCCATCGGCGAAGCCAAGGCTCTGGGAGTTGACGTGCTCACCTTCCCAGAGCTCGCCATATGCGGCTACCCGCCTGAGGACCTGCTGTTCAAGCCCCAGTTCATCAATGAGAACTTGAAGGCGCTTGAGGAGGTCATCAAGCACTCCTCGGGACTGACCACGGTGGTCGGCTTCGTTGATGCCAAAAGCGATATCTACAACGCCGCCGCCATCATCCACGATGGCAGGCTCGCCGGCGTCTACCACAAGATATACCTGCCCAACTACGGGGTCTTTGACGAGAACCGCTACTTTCAGGCCGGCAGCGAGATCCCGGTCTATGTTATCGCCGGCGTTGGCGTGGGCGTCAACATCTGCGAGGACATCTGGTACGAGGCCGGGCCAACCACGGCGCAGGCTTACTCCGGGGCAGAGGTCATCATCAACATAAGCTCCTCACCATATCACGCTGGCAAGGGGAACTCCCGGGAGAAGATGCTGAGCGCCCGTGCCGCGGACAACGTGGCCATCGTCGCCTACAACAACCTGGTGGGCGGCCAGGATGAACTGGTCTTTGATGGCAACAGCATGGTGCTCAATGAGAAGGGAGAGCTCATCGCCAGGGGCAAGCAGTTTGAAGAGGACCTGGTGGTGGTTGACCTTGACGTTGAAGCCGTCTTCCGCACCCGCCTTCATGACCCCAGGTGGCGGAAAGAGACCCTGCTGCTGGAGGAGCAACGGTGCCGGGCTAATAAAATAGTTATCTCCGATGCCCCCTTAACGGCGTCAAAGCCACCGCTGCCACCAAGGCAGGTTCAGGTGCGCGAGCTCCCCGGGGAAATTTACGATGCCCTGGTGCTGGGCACGGGCGACTACGTGCGCAAGAACGGCTTCGAGAAAGTGCTCATCGGCCTTTCCGGCGGCATTGATTCCAGTCTCGTGGCCACCATCGCTGTTGACGCCCTGGGGAAATCCAACGTGGTCGGGGTAGCCATGCCCTCCCAATACTCCTCCCCGGGCAGCATAGCCGATGCCAAACTGCTGGCCAAGAACCTGGATATCAAACTGTTCACCGTGCCCATTGAGCCTGTCTTTAAGGCTTATCTCGAGGTGCTGGCCGAGCCATTCAAGGGAACCGAGCCCAACATCACCGAGGAGAACCTGCAGGCGCGCATCAGGGGCAATATCCTGATGGCGCTATCCAACAAGTTCGGGTGGCTGGTGCTCACCACCGGCAACAAGAGCGAGATGGCCACCGGCTACACCACACTGTATGGGGACATGGCCGGCGGCTTCGCCGTGATCAAAGACGTCCCCAAGACCATGGTTTATAAACTGGCCAACTACCGCAACTCCTTGGCCGGTTATGACCTGATACCCGCCACCGTCCTGGAGAAAGCCCCCTCCGCAGAGCTGAGGCCGGGCCAAAAGGATACCGATTCCCTGCCCCCCTATGAGCAGCTTGACCCTATCCTCAGCGCCTACGTGGAGGAGGACAAGAGCATCGAGGAGATCATCGCCATGGGGTTTGAGCCAGAAATGGTGAAAAAAGCGGCAAAGCTGGTTGACCGCAGCGAATACAAGCGCCGCCAGGCGCCCCCCGGGGTCAAGATAACCCCCAGAGCCTTCGGGCGGGACCGGAGATTGCCCATCACCAACCAGTTCAAAGAGTGGTAAAGAACTGGCCCTTTGGCTTAACCTCTCCTCTATTCCCTCCAGCAAGACATATCACTATCCATTGTAGTATAATGCGGGTAGAGGAACTTTGGGTAGATGTCAATGAGAAAACAACAACTGGCCAGCTTGATGTCCAACATCTTAAATCCTTATCTCGTGAGTTTGGTGGTCATCGTGCTTCTAGCTCTCAAGTCAACGCCCAGCACGGGCGATGCCATCAAGTGGTCACTTATCCTGGTGGCCATCACCATTCTGCCCGTCTTTTCCGTCATCGCTTATCTGGCCCACAAGGAAAAACTGGACGGCATCTTCATCAGCGTCCGCGAGCAGAGGAATAAGCTTTATCTACTGGCCAGCGTCTGCACCGTCGCCAGCTGTCTGGTTCTTCTTTACTTCGGGGCACCGCTGGTGCTGGTGGCGACCATCGTGGCCGCACTTTCGGCGGCGATCATATTCATGGGCATAAATTTCCTCTGGAAGATAAGCCTGCACACCGCTTTTGCCGCCGGCTCAGTGACCGCGCTGACCATCGTCTACGGGGCAATCGGGGCATTATCCGTGATGCTAGTCCCACCCGTGGCCTGGTCACGAATCGAGCTGGAGCAACACTCGCCAGCTCAGGCGGTGGCCGGGGCGTTTCTGGCCGCGCTCATCGTGGTCGTGGTCTTCCATTTCTTTGGCCTGGTCGGCTCCAGCGCCCCCCTCTAGCCTAGCAGCTTTGACACCGCTCAGCCTGCCACATTAATATTTAAGCTAGAGCCATGCTAGCTAAGGTAAAAACTGCCGCCGTGGTCGGGCTGGAGGGGCATCTGGTTGACGTTGAGGTTGACATCTCAAGCGGGCTGCCGGCGATGAACATTGTCGGCCTACCCGATGCCGCTGTCCAGGAGGCCAGAGAGCGCGTCCGCGCCGCGATACGGAACTCGGGCTATACCTTCCCCCTGAAGCGCATCGTGGTCAACCTGGCCCCAGCCGACCTGAAAAAGGCAGGGCCGTCCTATGACCTGCCCATCGCGGTCGGCATCCTGCTCAGCTCAGAGCAAATACCTGCCCCTGACCCCGGAGCCATCTTCCTCGGCGAATTATCCCTGGACGGCAGCCTGCGCCATACCCACGGCATCCTGCCCATGGTCGCCCTAGCCAAAGAGGAAGGGATCACCACCATCATCGTCCCTGAGGTTGACGCCAGAGAAGCGTCCTTAATTGAGGGGGCCAGAATCATCCCCTTTGGTTCCTTGGCCCAGCTGGCCAGCTATCTTCGCGGGGAGATACCAGCCCCAGAGTATCAGCCAGCCCAAGCCGAGGACCGCTCCCCACTCGCCACCTCGGTCACTGACCTAGCTGACATCAAGGGACAGGAGCATGTCAAGCGAGCCCTGGAGGTGGCCGCCGCCGGCGGCCACAATATCATCATGAGCGGCCCGCCGGGGAGCGGCAAAACGCTGCTGGCGCGCGCCCTCCCCTCCATCCTGCCCCCGATGACCAGCGAGGAGGCGCTAGAGGTGACCAAAATCTACAGCGTGAGCGGGCTACTGCCCCCGGACACCCCACTCATCAGGCAGCGGCCCTTCCGCGCCCCCCACTACACCATATCCCACGCCGGCCTAGTTGGCGGCGGACACTGGCCGAAGCCGGGCGAAATCAGCCTCAGCCACCGCGGAGTCCTCTTCCTTGACGAGCTCCCGGAGTTTGGGCACTCGCTGCTTGAGATACTGCGCCAGCCCCTGGAAGACAAGGTGGTAACCATCAGCCGGGCCCAGGGGAGGGTAACCTTCCCGGCCAACTTCATGCTGGTTGGGGCCATGAATCCCTGCCCCTGCGGCTACTATGGAGACCCGTTCCGGCGCTGCACCTGCGCCCCAGGGCTGGTCTCCCGCTACCAGCGGCGCATCAGCGGGCCATTCATTGACCGAGTGGATATCTTCGTCGAGGTGCCCCACATTGACTATGAGAAGCTGACTGAAGGTAGCGCCGGGGAGCCCTCGGCCAAGGTTCAGGCCCGGGTCAGCGCCGCCCGCGCCCGGCAGCTGGAGCGCTTTTCGGGAACACGTCTCACCTGCAATGCCGAAATGACGCCGGCCGAGGTGAGAGAGTTCTGCCAGCTGGAGGAGCAGGCCCAGAGCCTGCTCCAAGCTGCCATGAAGCAACTTTACCTTTCGGCGCGGGCCTTCCACCGCGTTCTCAAGCTAGCGCGCACTATCGCTGACCTGGAGAATAGTGTTATAATTAAAGCGCACCACGTGGCGGAGGCCATCCAGTACCGGCCAAGACGAACGGAGTAAACGCCGTTGGAGGCTTTGGGGAGGAAGAGATGAGGTACCTTAAATCAGCCCTATTTATCAGTCTAATTGCCCTGCTGCTCATACCCATTTCCGGCTGCGAGGACTTCGGCCAGTTCCCCACCCCTCAGGAGGAGAAACCAAAGCAGGAAGAAATGCCCTCCACCTTTATCACCTCTGAAGACCGGGCCATCCTGGCCGTTTATGAGCACCTGCTGAGCCTAGCGGAAAGCTATGAGGCGAAAAAATACCTCGCCGAATTCTCGGCAGCCAGCGATAACTGGAGCGCCCGCTCAGAGCTTTTCAAAGATGGTTCCAGTGTATGGTATGTGGTGGTTGATATGAGTGGTGTTGAGGAGTGGCAAGAGAGGCCCTACTGGCAGCAAGCCGGCTGGTTTGTCTACCGTGACGGCCGGGTGATACCCTCCAACCGTCTTCAGGCCAATGCCCTCAGAATTGAAGCTGACCTACAGGAGCTGAGCCTGCAAAAAGCGCCCCAGGACTAGCTCAAAAGATAAAGAACCCCGCCGGTAAAAAGCATAACCACGCTGATGGCGAGGGCGATCCATCCCCCTGCTTTCAGGGCATCGTGCTGCTGGCGTGGTGGCCAGTGCTCCATAAACTCCCTAGCGTCACCGGGGCGCCTGGCCAGAGCTTCATAGTAGCTCTTCTCCTCCCGCTTCCCCCAGATCATCAGGGCCAGACCGAGCACCAGAAACAGCCCGCCCACGCCCATCAGCATAAAAGAGTCCCCGCTAAGCATACCCCAGCACTCCCAAAAGAGGAGCCTCTCTGGTGGTAACTATAGGCTATTTGGGCCGCTTTTTCAATGGTCAGGGAAGGCTGGCTATTTTATCTCGACCTTGGCTCCAGCCGCTTCCAGTTTCTCCTTTATGGCCGCGGCCTCTTCCTTGCTCACTCCCTCTCTCACCGGCTTGGGGGCGCTTTCCACCAAGTCCTTGGACTCCTTCAGGCCCAAGGTGGTCACCTCACGCACCGCTTTGATTACGTTGATCTTGTTCGCCCCAATATCGGTGAGGATGACACTGAACTCGGTCTGCTCCTCACCACCCGCCGCTGGAGCCGCCTCCGCCGGCGCCTGTGCCGGAGCCGCTGCCACCGCCACCGGAGCTGCGGCGCTGACTCCAAACTCCGTCTCCAGCGCCTTGACCAGCTCGGCCAGCTCGAGCACCGTCATCTTCTTGATGGCGGCCATTATCTCGGCAATGGCTGGGGAAACCTTGGCCTTCTCCTTGGCTTCCGCAGCCGGTGCCTCAGCCGCCGCTTCCTTGGCTGCCTCAGTCTTCCCCTCTTTCTTGGCTGCCTTGGCCTCTTCCGCCGGTGCTTCGGCAGTCTCGGCCTCTTTTTCCGCTGTTGGCTGCTCTTGAACCTCAGCCGCTGCTACTTCCTTCTCCTCTGGCATTTTATCCTCCCTCCAGTTGTTTAGCTCTAGCCTGCAGCACCCCGACCAGTCCCCTCAGTGGGCTGGCCAGATAGCTAATAAGAGAAACGATGGGACTCTGCACCCCGGCCAGAACCTTGCCCAAGAGCACCTCCCTTGAGGGCAAGGTGGCCAGAGCCTCCACATCGCCCGGGGTGAACACCCTATCACCGGCAAAGCCTCCCTTGATGCCCAAGGAAATTTTCTGGTTGCGAATGTAGTCAGCCAGAACCTTGGCCGGCTCAACGATGTCTCCATAGCCAAAAGCGATCGCCACCGGGCCCTCAAAAAGGGAAACCAGCTCCCTCTTTCCCGCCTTCTCCGCGGCGAGCCGGGCCAGCGTGTTCTTCACCACCCGGTAGCTCGCGCCCGAGTTCCTCAGGGCACGGCGCAGATCACTGAGCTCGGCTGTGGATAGCCCCCGATAGTCGGTCAAAATACCAATGCTGCACTTGGAGAAAATCTCCCCAAGCTCATCAACAATCCGCACCTTCTCTTCTCGGGGCATGGTTAAAACCTCCCAGCTCTCAAATAAAAAGCCCTTGTGCCAACGCGCAAGGACTTAACAGAGGTCCGCTAACTCGGACTGCTTTCTCCTCGGCAGGCACAGTGTTTTAAGCCTTCTCGGCACCCGCTGTCTCAGGATGAGATATTCAATTTTTCAGTTAATTTTACCAGCTTCGGCTGAAAAAGTAAAATCCTCTGTTAGCCGGCGCTCAAGGCCAGGGTGGGCTTGAGGTCAAGCTTTATCCCTGGGCCCATGGTCGTGGTCAGCACCGCCGTTTTTACATATTGCCCCTTGGCGCCAGCGGGCTTGGCCTTCACCACCGCCTCCACCATCGCCGCCAGATTCTCCATCAGCTTCTCCTTCTCAAAGCTGACCTTGCCCAAGGGCACATGGATGATGGCCGTGCGGTCCAGCCGGAATTCCACCCGCCCCTTGCGGGCATCCTCTATCACCCGGGGCAGGTCCTCCGCCGGGACCACGGTCCCTGACTTGGGGTTGGGCATCAGCCCCTTTCTCCCCAGGATTTTGCCCAGCCTGCCCACCTTGCCCATCATATCCGGGGTGGCGATGGCGACATCAAATTCCAGCCAGCCATCCTCAATTTTCTTGATGAGCTCATCCCCGCCGACAAAATCGGCTCCCGCCGATTCGGCGATCTTGGCCGCCTCCCCCTGGGCGAAGACCAGAACCCTCACCTTCTTCCCCAGACCATGGGGCAGCAGCGCCACGCCGCGCACCTGCTGCTGCGCGTTGCGCGGATCAAGGCCCATGCGCAGATGAAGCTCCACCGTCTCATCAAAATTGGCGTGCGCCGCCTGCTTGGCCAATTCAATCGCCTCCTCAGGGGAGTAAGTCTTCGTCCTATCTACCACCTGAGCCGCGGCCTGATATTTCTTACCACGTTTTGCCATTGCTACTCCACCTTGATTCCCATGCTGCGGGCGGTGCCCTCAATTATCTTCTCTGCCTGCTCAATGCTGCTCGCGCTCAAATCCTTGGCCTTGATCTGGGCTATCTCGCGCAGCTTCTCGCGGGAGAGGGTGCCGACCATCTCATGGCCAGCGCTGCCGCTCCCCTTCTCCACACCCACCGCCTTCTTCAAGAGGTCACTCGCCGGTGGGGTTTTGGTGATAAAGGTAAAGGAGCGGTCCTCATAAACGGTTATCTCCACCGGGATGATGGAACCGGCCTGGGAGGCGGTGCGGTCATTATACTCCTTGCAAAAGGCCATGATATTGATCCCGTGCTGCCCCAGAGCCGGACCGACCGGTGGCGCTGGGTTTGCCTGCCCCGCCGGAATCTGCAGTTTGATTATGGCTCTAACTTTCTTTGCCATCCTATCCTCTTTAAAGTTTAAAGTTTCTCCACCTGTAAGAAGTCAAGCTCCACCGGTGTCTCCTGACCGAAAAGGGAGAGGAGCACCTTGACCTTGCCCTTACTCGGGTTTATCTCGTCCACCACGCCCACAAAGTCAATAAAGGGGCCATCGGTTACCCGGACGCTCTGCCCCTTGCGAAAGCCGACCTTGACCTTGGGCGCCTCAGCCTCCATCTGGCGCAGGATCTGGTTAACCTCCTCCTCGCTGAGTGGGGTTGGCTTGCCCCCGCTGCCGACAAAGCCGGTAACGCCGGGGGTATTGCGCACCACGCTCCAGCTCTGGTCGGTCAGCTTCATCTGGATCAAGACATAACCAGGCAGGATTTTCTTGGTTACGGTGCGCCGCTGCCCGTTCTTAACCTCAATCTCATCCTCGGTGGGTATCACCACCTTGAGTATCTCGTCCCCAGAGTCCATGAACTTGATGCGCTGCTCCAGGTTTTTCTTCACCCGCTCCTCATACCCCGAGTAGGTATGAATGACAAACCAGTGCACTCCGTTCTCCACCACGAATACCCTCGCTAACCTAGAGTTCTGACGGAAGCAAACGACGCCGCTTCACTGCGATATGGAAAGGAGATAATAGCTATCCACCCACAAAAATCTTCTCGACGAGAGCGGTAAAACCATAGTCAACCGCCCCCAGAAATATCCCAGCAGCGATGGAAACGACCAGCACCAGCACCGAGAGATAGACCACCTCCCGCCGGGAGAGCCAGACCACCTTCCTCAGCTCGGCAATGGTCTCGCCGACAAATCTAAACCTGGCACGCTTGCTACCCGTATGCTGCGTCACGACCGCAGTCTCCGCCCCCGAGATGACACTACTTCACTTCCCGATGGAGCCGGGTGGTGCGACACCGGGGGCAATATTTATTCAGCTCCAGCCGCTGCGGGTCATTTTTACGGTTCTTGGTGGTGGTATACGTTCTCTCCCGGCACTCGGTGCAGGCAAGATAAATGATACCCCTTACTTCACCCTTTTTCGCCATAAATCTACTCTAGGATGCGGGTAAATCTACCGGCACCTACCGTCCTACCTCCCTCACGAATGGCGAAACGCAGCCCCTCCTCCAGCGCCACCGGGTAGATAAGCTTTATCCTCATGGTGATATTGTCACCGGGCATGACCATCTCCACCCCTTCCGGCAGCTCGATGGTGCCGGTGACATCGGTGGTCCTGATGTAGAACTGGGGCTTATAGCCATTGAAGAAAGGTGTATGCCGGCCCCCTTCCTCCTTGGTCAGAACGTATACCCTGGCTTCAGCATAGGTGTGTGGCTTGATTGACCCAGGCACCGCCAGCACCTGACCCCGCTCAATATCCTCCCGCTCCACACCACGGAGGAGGATGCCCACGGCATCGCCGGGCTCAGCGAAATCCAGCATCTTGTGGAACATCTCCAGACTGGTCGCCACCACCTTGCGGGGTTCGTGGTGCAGGCCCACTATCTCAACCTCATCCCCGGGCTTGATCACCCCTCGCTCCACTCTGCCGGTGGCCACCGTGCCCCGCCCTTTGATGCTGAAGACGTCCTCCACCGGCATCAAGAAGGGCATATCCTTGGGCCGTACCGGCACCGGGATATACTCATCAACCGCATCCATCAGCTTGAGGACGGCGCCACACCACTGGCACTCCCGCTTGCCGCAGCCACACTCCAGAGCTTTGAGGGCGCTCACCCGCACTATGGGAATCTCGTCCCCGGGGAATTCGTACTTGCTGAGCAGCTCCCTTACCTCCACCTCCACTAGCTCCAGAAGCTCCTCGTCCTCCATGGCATCCACCTTGTTCAGGGCCACCACTATCCGGGGAACCTCCACCTGGCGTGCCAGCAGGACGTGCTCCCGGGTCTGGGGCATGGGGCCATCAGGGGCGCTCACCACCAGTATGGCACCATCCATCTGGGCGGCGCCGGTGATCATGTTCTTGATGTAGTCAGCATGCCCGGGGCAGTCAATATGAGCATAATGGCGCTTTTCCGTCTCATACTCGATATGCGCGATGGCAATGGTCAGCCCGCGGGCCTTCTCCTCCGGCGCATTGTCAATGCTCTCAAAGGGGCGGAAGTTGGTGCTACCCACCGCCTTGGACAGTACCAGCGTTATCGCTGAAGTCAGTGTTGTCTTGCCATGGTCAACATGACCGATGGTACCTACATTGACGTGGGGTTTGGTCCGTTCAAATTTCTGTTTTGCCATTTCAACCTCCGTTTATTCCGAGCCCACAACCAGATTCGAACTGGTGACCCCGTTCTTACCAAGAACGTGCTCTACCAACTGAGCTATGTGGGC
>MTNR01000067.1 GCA_002011495.1 Dehalococcoides sp. JdFR-56
TGAAGAACCAAAAAGAGGATGGCTCCTGGCCGGAAGATGCCTATACTGGCACTGGATTTCCCAGAGCTTTCTATCTGAGATATGAGCTTTATCGGATTTATTTCCCCTTGCTAGCCCTGGCCAAATACCGAGCCTCTCTGGAGGGGGTAGACTATGAACCACGCTGAGGAAAAATTAGCCCAAATAGACCCTTCACAGCGTATCCTGCTATTACCTCATTGCCTGCGCCGCGTTGATACCTGCCAGGCGAAATACACTAAGCAGGGACTCCAGTGTGTGGAGTGCAACCCAGACTGCACCATTAACCGCTTGCGCCAAGCAGCCCTCAAACTGGGCTACAAGGGCGTGTGTATTGCCCCCGGTGGGCAACTGGCGTTAAGATACGTCAAGGAAACTAGTCCCAAGGGAATCGTGGCCGTGGCCTGCACTAAGGAGCTGGAAGAGGGGGTGCATAGTGTCACCGAGCTTGCTGGTGATGAAGCACCGCCCATTGTCATCGTGCCCCTGAGCAAGGATGGCTGTGTGGACACTGAAGTCAATGAGAAAAAAGCCCTGGCCATGATCGCCTTGGGTTGCTCTTTGGCACCGGTTAGAGGTAGCATATAACTTAATGGCTCAAGATACCATCAGGGCACTGCTCTTAGCTCCATTTCACCCTCAGGCTCTGGAGAGATTGCAGAGCCTGGTAGCGGTGAGCTACGAAAGCTGGATGGACACTAGAAAGCTGCTCTCCCCGGAGGAGCTGATCGCGCGCATTGAGGGAGAGAGCTTGCAGATCGTGGTCGTTGAGGCTGATTTCATTTTTGAGGAAGTATTTCAGAGCACCAAAAAGCTTCGTTTCGTGGGGGTCTGCCGCAATGCGGTGAACAATGTGGATGTGGCTGCTGCCACCGAGCACGGCGTGCTGGTGGTCAATACGCCGGCCAGAAACGCCATCGCCGTGGCCGAGCTCACCGTAGGACTGATGCTCTCCCTGGCACGCCACCTTCCGGCAGCGCACTCGCTGGTCAAGGAAGGCAGATGGCTTGACCCGGTAGCACCTTATATCTCCTGGCGCGGCACGGAGCTAGCGGGAAAGGTGGCCGGCATCGTTGGCCTCGGGGCGATTGGCGCTGAGGTGGCCAAAAGGCTGCACGCCTTTGATATGGAAATACTGGTCTATGACCCCTATGTCGCCTCGGCAAAGGTAGCCCAAGCTGGCGCTAGACCTGCGGCGTTACCTGCCCTTATGCAGGCAGCTGACTTCGTTACCATCCACTGTCCCCTCACCCCCGAAACCACCGGCCTTATCGGCGCTGCGGAAATTGCCCTGATGAAACCCACCGCTTACCTGATAAACACGGCCAGCTGGGAGGTGGTAGAGGAAAAAGCATTGTACCAAGCGCTTATCCAGAGACGTATCGCCGGAGCTGCCTTTGATACCTTTGAGACGCATCCGGTATCGCCGCAGAGCCCGTTTCTGAAGCTGGATAATGTGGTCTTGACCCCCCACCTTGGCGGTGCCACTGATGGCACGGTGGCCCGCTACTCTTGGATGATGGTGGAGGATATCGAGCGTTTCTTGAAGGGGAAACGCCCCAAAAACCTGGTCAACCCGGAGGCGTGGCGGGGGAATGCCCTCTGAATATGTTCTGGCCATAGATGCCGGCACCAGCGGTGTCCGTTGCCTGGTCGCTGACCTCGAAGGGCGTCCGGTCTCCCTTTGTCGCCAGGAGTGGAGCTACCATTCACCTGAGATGCTTGGTCCTCTGGCCAAGGAATTTGACCCCGATACTTTCTGGGAGACGATTTGCCAGACTATCCGAGGGGCAGTGAGGAAGGCGGGTATCTCGGCACGCGCCATAGCCGGCGTCAGCGCCACCAGCCAGAGAGAGGGCGCTGTCTTCCTGGATAAAGCCGGCAAGGAAATCTACGCCGGCCCCAATATTGACCTCAGGGCGCTGACGGAAGGTATCTCACTGGACAGTGAATATGGCGCGGAGATTTACGCCATTACCGGCCATTTGCCCTCCTTTATGTTTGTTCCTGCCAAGCTGAAATGGTTTGCCGCCCACCAGCCGCAAACCTACCAGAATATTGCTACCGTGCTGACGTTAAGCGATTGGGTCGCTTACCGGCTTTGCGGCGAGCGGACAAGCGAGGTCTGCAGTGCCAGTGAATTGGGACTGGTTGATAACCACGAGCGCCAATGGTCTGAGAAGTTGCGCCGCCTTCTGGGCCTACCGGAGGGCATCTACCCGGCGCTTGTTCCTGCTGGGAGCCGGGTGGGCAAGATTACCCCTCACGCGGCGGCGCAAACGGGCCTATCTCAGGGCACCCCGGTGGTGCAGGGCGCCCCGGATACGCATTGCGGCCTACTCAGCCTGGGGATAAAGGAACAAGGCCAGGTGGGCATCATCCTGGGGTGGAGTGCCCCTGTCCAGATGGCTACTGAGCAGGTTATTCTTGACCCGGAAGGCAGAATCTGGACTGGCTGCCACCTCTTCCCGCAAAGGTGGCTACTGGAAAGTAACGCTGGTGAGGCGGGGAACGCTTACCGCTGGCTTAAGGAGATAATTTTTGGCCAGGAAGAGTCAGCGCCGGAAAGGGGATATGAACTAATGGATAGACTGGCCTCAGCGGTGCCACCGGGGGCTGAGGAGGCGCTCGCCTTTATTGGCCCGGCGGCGATGGACATGCGCCAGCTGACCATGAGGTTTGGGGGGCTTCTCTTCCCCATACCTATCAGTGTCACCAATATCCAACGAGGTCACCTGATTAGAGCCGCCTTGGAAAACATCTGCTACGCCATCAAGGCAAACCTACTTCAACTTGAGGCAATTTCGGGACTGAAGATAAAGGATATCGCCCTCGGCGGTGGCTTGATCCAGAGCCAGTGTCTTCTCCAGATTTTACCCGCCGTCCTCAATACGCCAGTTTTGCTCTCGTCGGTAGCTGAAATCTCGGCACTGGGCGCCGCGATTTGCGCGGCGGCTGGTAGTGGGCTATACTCTAGTCTCGAGGAAGCGATGACGGCGATGAAGCCGGAGATGAAGGTCATCGAGCCTGAGCGTCTGGCGGCCCTGGAATATGCCGAATATTACCAGAGATGGCTGGCCGCCAGCAGAATGCTAGCCAAATTAAGCGAGGGAACGCAGTGAGCCGGTGGCAGGAAGCCAAAAGGACCGTACTGGAGGCAAGCCAGAAGCTGGCGGAGAAGGGCCTGGTGATAGGCACCTCGGGCAATGTTAGCCTGCGGCTACCGCCCGAGGGAGGGCGGGAACTATTGGCGATCACTCCCAGTTCCCGATATTATGACTTGCTCACCGTTGATGACATTCAGGTAATTGATTTTGAGGCTGAGCCAGTAGAAGGCGAGCTAGCGCCGTCAGTAGAGACCATGTTACACATCGGCATCTACCAGACTAGGAAGGAGGTCAAAGCCGTGATTCATACCCACTCGGTCTTCGCCAGTGCCATGGCCGTGGCTGGCCTGGACATCCCGGCGATTCTGGAAGACCAGGTTACCTTCATTGGCGGTGAGATAAAGGTGGCCAAGTACGCCCCTTCCGGTAGCCAGGAAATGGTGGATAATGTTCTTAGCGCTCTGGAGGAACGAAACGCGGTGCTCCTCGCTGGTCACGGGGCGGTAGGCGTTGGCCGAAGCATGCGTGAAGCCTTCACCGTGTGCGAGCTTCTGGAAAAAACGGCCCAAGTTTACTTTCTCACCTCAGCTCTGGGCAAAGTTAGTCTACTTCCTGCTGAGGCAGTGGAAGCTAAAAAAGCCCTCTTCAGAATGCTCCAGAGCAGTGAGCAAGAGGAGTGACTCACAAGTAGACAAGGCTCTAAGGAGGTAGAAGCGTGATTACGGTGCCGCCATTCTTGCTCAAGCGACTCTATGTCAAAGGGAGCTTGCGTAATAATGAGCAGGGCTTCCAATTCCAGCTGAAAAATACCCTCGGCTCGGGTTACGGGAATGAACTTCTGCCCCTAACCTTGGACGGCAAGGAGCTGCCCAAGGAAAATTCTTACTTCATCTCCGATGGAGAAGAGATCCCTTTTACCGCGGTGAGCAAAGAGAGGCCTTTCACCCTGGGCATGAACAAGACCTTGACTGTTCTGTTCAAGGGGATGACCTTATCTGAGGGGCCGCACAAGATTGGGATGAGCTTTATCGCCGAGGGTCTGGGCAAGCTCAGCTTCGAGGTGACTGACCTGGTCTCCAGTGACTGACCAAAAGCCGCAGCATGAAAAGTATAGCCATTACCGGTATCTCCGGATACATCGGCGAGAGACTTCTAGCGCGCCTCCATGATTTGGAGGAGGTGGCCAGCATCGTTGGCGTTGACCTCCGACCGCCGAGATACAGTTCGCCCAAGCTAAAATTTTACCGCCGGCACATATTGGAGCCGCTTGGAGCCATCTTCGCCGAAAACAAAGTGGAGAGCGCCATTCACCTCGTCTTCACCCTCAAACCAACCCATGATGTTCAAGGTGCCCGCCAGACCGATATTGATGGGACCAGAAACTTTCTCCAAGCCTGCCATCAGGCACAGGTGAAGCATATCCTCTACCTGAGTAGCCACACGGTATATGGGGCCCACCCTGACAACCCGGTACCGCTGAAGGAGGACGCACCATTAAGACCGCTCTCCGGCTTCCAGTACTCCTGGGACAAGGCGGAGGTGGAGCAGATGCTGCAAAATTTTGCTTCATCTCACCAAGATGTTAAGCTTACCATCCTGCGCAGCTGTCCGGTAGTCGGGCCAAAAGCGGCTAATTCCGTCGCCGCCCTCATGTTCAAACCGCCGGTCATGGTCACCGTGGCCGGCTATGACCCACCGCTCCAGTTCGTCCATGAAGATGACTTAGTTCAGCTTATCATCACTTTGCTCAAGCGAAAGCAAGCCGGCATCTTCAACGTGGCCGGCGATGGCGTAGTCCAATATAGCGAGCTGGCCAAGCTCTCCGGGAAAAGAAGGCTGACACTGCCGGAAAAGTGGTTGCGTCTTTTGATGAGCGCCTCATGGGTACTTCGCCTGCAGAGTGAATCACCGGCCAGCGGTCTAGAATTTATCAAATATCCGCCCATTGTCAGCACGGAAAAACTGAAAAAAGAGCTCGGCTTCAAATTCGTTTATTCCTCGCGGGAAGCGCTTCAATCCTTCCTTGCCACCAGATAGTAGCATAGAGACGTACCTTAGGCTTCGCTCGGTTTCAAGACAGTGGCTCCCTCCGCCATCAAACCACGTGCCACGTTCGTCAGCATGGGCGTTGAAGGCTCGGTTGACCTTATCGGTATTATCCTATATCCACCCCAGCGGCACTGGCTTGCGGTATACCCTCCAGGCGTAGACAGCGGCGACGGCAACGAGGCCGATGGCAAGGTAGAGGTTGTAGAAAAAGGTGGCTCGCAGCCCCATAATAAGTGCCGTCAGCACCAAAAAGAGGCAGACGCCGGATAGCTTCTTCCTCCGCGAGCGCAGGGCGGCGATCTGAGGCGCTAGCCCCTGAGGAACGGGCGCATCTGGCTTCACCTGCTCCATCAGCCGTTCTATCTGTGGCTGCACCGAGAAGTGGATGTGGGAAAGCAGGCTTGCCAGAATCACCAGCGCCACCCATTTAACGATAAGCGTGGGCTCAGTAAATAGGGGAATAAAACTGCCCCGGGTAATATAGGTCAGCCAAAGTCCGCTGGCCAGCATGGTGCCCTGGAAGATGAAGCACCTCACTGCGTTATTGCGGATGATGTTCTCCATGTAGCGGTCGGTGAAATAACCCAATGGTGCGCCGAAGCGAGCCCGCTCGTTAACGATGACCAGCATGTAAAATGGGGCTGCCATCAGCAGCGTCGAGAGCAAATGAACTACCAGCAAGAAAGCCCTTAACTCCATGGTGTTTTCCTCCTTAGAATATAGTCAGGGGGCAAATCTCGTAGTGGGGGCGCAGCGCTTTGGAGGCCTTCAGCATGGGCATACTCTCATAACTGCTTCCAAGCGCTTGCATTCACGCTAACAAAGCGCTTTGCCCTTGCTACAATGAGGTCACCGGCTGCATCAATCTCTTCGGCAGTAGTCCAGCGCCCCAATGTTAAGCGAAGCGCTCCAAGAGCCCACTTCCGGCTGAGCCCCATCTCCAGGAGCACGCTTGATGGCTCAGTGGAACCGGCATGGCAGGCAGCTCCGGTGGAGGCGGCTATCTCTGGGGTCTGGCGGAGCAGCTCCTCGCCCACTATGCCCTTGATGCTGAGGTTGAGGGTGTTCGGCAGTCGTTTTTCCGGATGCCCGTTGAGCCGAACCTTTTCTTTCCCCAGGCCCGCCTCAATTTTGGCATGAAGAGCGTCCCTCAGCGATTTGACCTCCTTCTGGTAACTCGGCAGCAGTTTCTGGGCTATCTCACAGGCGACGCCGAGGCCTACCATGTAAGGCACATTCTCCGTGCCCGCCCTTCTGCCGCTCTCCTGTCCGGCACCGTGAATAAAGGGGTCAATCCTGGTGCCTTTTCTGATAAAGAGCGCTCCGATGCCTTTAGGGGCATACAATTTGTGCCCGGCAATGGTCAGCAGGTCAACGTTCAGTTGATTAACATCAACCTTGATTTTGCCGCAGGACTGCGCGGCATCGGTATGGAACAGGATGCCTCTTTCCCGGGCGATTCTGCCTATTTCCTCAATAGGCTCAACCGTGCCTACCTCGTTATTGGCGTGCATGATGGAGATAAGGATGGTACCCTTGGTAATAGCGCGGTTTACTTCATCAGGGTCTACCAACCCATGCCCATCCACGGGCAGATAAGTGACCCGAAAGCCCAGTCTATCCTCTAGATAACGGCAGGTGTTCAATACCGCCGGGTGCTCGATGCGTGAGGTAATGATGTGGTTTCCTCTTTCTTTATTGGCCAGCGCCACCCCGATAATAGCCTGGTTATCGCTCTCGCTGCCGCCGCTGGTGAAGACGATTTCCTCAGGAGCCGCCCCGATGAGAGCGGCAACCTGTCTCCTGGCTTGCGCCACCGCCTCTTTGGCCTGTTGCCCGTAAAAGTAGCTGGAAGAAGGATTGCCGAAGTGCTCCGCCAGGTAGGGAAGCATGGCCTCCCTAACAGCCGGGGCAATCGGTGTGGTAGCGTTATAATCAAGGTATATTGGCTTCTCACCCATGGACGTTACCATTCTTAATCGCGTTCCTCTACGCTTCTCTCTTAAGTTCAGCCGAAGGTGACCACCTTGTCTGAATTGGCAATAATCTCTACCAGCTGCGACATGGTGGAGATGGGGCATACCCCGGCCTCCTGATGTCTCAATTCAAGACAAGTGCCGCAGGCCATGAGGTTACCGCCATTATCCAGAAACTTCTTTAAGACCTCGCCCACATTGAATGGCGCATCTCTGATGTTCACTATCTCCACCCCGCTCCCCAGGAGAAATACGCTGGCTCCATGGCCGCCCGCCAGCGCTTCATTACCCAGGCGTAAGGCATTCCATGCCGTTTCTGGGTGGTTGGTATTTAGGATGATGCCGAGTTTCATCACTTCACCTCCAGTGCCGTGCTCAAGCGAACCTTTTCGGTGAGGGCAAAGACGGCGGGGCATCTCTCGTAGGCGAGCTTTTCTACCTCCTCCAGCTTCTCCCTGGGAGCATCGCTTTCTACCTGCAACAGGATGCGAATCTCCTCCATTACTGGCTCCTTTGATAACCCAAAAACACGAGAGAAGTTCAGGCTGCCCTCAAGCCTGGCGGTAAGCTTGCGCAGGCTGATGCCCATCTGGCTGGCCACAGCGGCGAAGGTAGCCGTGTAACAGGAGACCAGACCAAAGAAACAGTAGTGCAGAGGGCCGGGCCGGGTGCCGCCACCGCCAAGGTTTTTCGGCTGGTCCGCCTCCATTACTATCTTGCCGCCCTCGAAGCTCACCTCCGCCCGAAACTGGGGTTGGCCTTCTTCCAAAAGCCACTCCCCCTGAATTTTTTGGGTACGCTTGACCTTAGATTTATCGGCTTTTGCCTCCCTGGCAACCTGCTCCAGCATACCCACATTGACATTGTTAAGGATTGTCATTACCTATCCTCCTATTTATTTAGCCTTATATCCTGAATTAGGGCGGCATCCTGCCTGATCTGTTCAAACAGTATCTCCCTTAATAAGTCAAAAGCCTCAAGGAGACGAGGGTTGGCTATCCGATAGTAGACTACATTTCCCTCCTTCCTTGAGGTGAGGATGTGGCGCTCTCTCATCATAGCCAAGTGTTGGGAGAGGTTACCGAGGGCCAGCCCGAGTCTCTGAGACAGCTCCCCCACGCTCATCTCTTTGTCCCTCAGCACATTGATCAGCTCCAGCCTCTTAGGATGCGAGAACACCTTACACATCTCAGCGTGATAGGCGTAAATCTGGTCTTCCATCGGCACCTCCTGCGGCAAAAGAAAAGTATTTTAGATATATCTATACTTCTATAACTCTATACTACCATGCCTCGCTTGACATTATCAATAGTGCTTAAAGGAATTTGGTATGATTCACAGGAGGTCTTGACTAATATGCCCTTCCTCAATTCCTTTTCAACATAAACTGCCAGCTTGATCTAGAACGGGAAAGATGCTTGCCGCCGGCGAAGTGAGCAGTCACTCTGGGTAATCAAGGAAGACTGGGCTGATTACGCCAGGACGACAATGAGAGAAAGTCATTCCTCAGAGCTTCGTTAAAGAGGTAAAGGTAACTGGGGATGGGGTGTATTGACCTATACTAATCCGCTTCTGCCGGATGGAATATCTGAGGAGAAGGTGGGTTCTTTATTCCGTTACCATGGTGGAGCTGGGGGGATTCGAACCCCCTACCTTTTGACTGCCAGTCAAACGCTCTCCCAATTGAGCTACAGCCCCACGCTGCTAAATAAAATTTAGCACA
>MTNR01000063.1 GCA_002011495.1 Dehalococcoides sp. JdFR-56
ATGCCTTCCGCTTTGACTTCTCGCATCTCACCGCCATGCTGAAAGAGGAGATAGCCGAGGTGCAGCGCATCGTCAACGAGAGGATTCGTCAGAACCTGCCGGTGTATGATGAGGAACTCCCCTATAAAAAGGCGCTGGAGGAGGGGGCTATCGCCCTCTTTGACGAGAAGTATGGCGATGTGGTACGGGTCTTGAAGATTGGCCGGCCGCCCATCAGCATTGAACTCTGCGGTGGCACCCACGTCGGCTCCACCGGGGAGATAGGCTTCTTCCAGATTGTCGGTGAGAGCAGCATCGGCGCTGGGCTGCGCCGCATTGAAGCGGTTACCGGCCGGGGGGCGGAGGAGTTCGTCGGCCGCCGCTTTGCTAGTCTGGAGAACATCGCCCACTCCCTGCATGCCCTGCCCGATGAAGCCGAGGCTAAGCTAGCTAGTGTGGTCAGCGAGCTTGATACAGAGCGCCGCCAGAGGCTGGCGCTGGAGAGGGAGCTGGCTAAACTGAGAATGCAGTCCCTGCTTGGTCAGGCTGAGGAGATAAACGGGATAAAGGTGCTCATCGCCAAAGTCCCCTCATCCCGGCTGGAGATTTTACGGGAGATGGCCGACTTTATCCGCGATAAGCTTGGGAGCGTGGTGGTAGTGCTGGGCACGGTCTGGGAGGGTAGGCCGCTTTTTCTGGCGGCGGTGACCCCGGACCTGGTGGAGCGGGGCTACAATGCCGGGGAGATAGTGCGCCAGGTGGCCAAGGTGGCCGGTGGTGGCGGGGGCGGAAAGCCGAATCTGGCTCAGGCAGGGGGGAAGGATAAGAATAAGCTGGATGAAGCTCTCCACCTGGCCAGGAGCCTGATTTGATGCTGCTGACCGTTAAGATTTGGCCAGATTTTCTCCCAAGGATAAGGTTGATATAATGCGCAGCTTGGGGCTTGACATCGGGGATAGGCGGATTGGGGTGGCGCTCAGTGACCCTCAGGGCATACTGGCCAGCCCCCTCACCATAATCGAGCGCCAGGATGAGCTGGCTGATATCGCCGCCATCGTCAATATCGCCAATCAGAACCAGGTGGGGCGTATCATCGTTGGACTCCCCCTCTCCATGGACGGCAGCTTCAGCGAGCAGACGGAGAAGGTAAGGGACTTCATCCAGAAGCTGAGCGAGCACACCGATATCCCCGTAGAATTTAGGGACGAGCGCTTGTCCACCCTGGCGGCGCAGCGCCTGATGCGACCACTGAGAAAGACCGGCAAGAAGCTCAGGCACGATGACGCCGCGGCCGCGGCACTTATCTTGCAGAGCTATCTGGACGAATCACAATAATTACCGCTTACGGCCTGGCGGCCTTATCTCATTTGGCTTATTTAGGGCGACTCTTTCCCTTTGAGGCCGAAATAATCAAGGGAGCGGTTGACAAAAGCGCCTTTCCCATATATAATTGCTTTAACAAAGTAATATTTAGAGGCACCATGGCACCTTTTGATAATTATTATAATGTGATCGAAGCCAGCCGCCGTCTCAAGGTTCATCCGGAGACAGTCAAACGCCTGTGCCGCCAGGGGGACCTACCAGCGGCCAAGATTCACAATACCTGGCTCATCAGGGGGGATGTTCTGGATAATTTCGCCGGGACCTATATCCCCAGGCGTGGCGCCAGGAGGAAATTGATAAAATAAAATATTTAAGGGGAACCGGGGTATCACTCTCTAGCGAAGAGGCTGGACGGGCTGATGGAACGGGGTAGTGTATTCCGCATACTGGCGGCGGTCATTCTCCTTAACTTGCTGCTGGTAGCCATATTGGGCACACCAGCGCTGGCGGCGCCAATACTCAATATTTCACCGGCTTCAGGCGCGGTGGGCACCACGGTTACCGTGGTGGGGGAAAATTTTGATTCTTATAAGGGTGATGAAATCTTTATCTTCTTTGATAATGAGGAGATCGCGGCTAGCCCAGTAACCGTTCCGGAAACGGGCACTTTCAGCCTCGCCTTCAATATCCCGGCCGCTGCCGAACCGGGCAAGCACGTCATTCGGGCGAGGAGCGGGCTTGGCTCCACGCTGGCGCTGAGTTCATTTACGGTGCTGGAGGCTGAAATCAGCCTGAACACCAAGGCCGGGGTAGTCGGCACCAAGTTGGTCATCGCTGGCCAGGGTTTTTATGCGAATAGAGTGGTGACTTTTTACTATAACAATCGCATGTTGGGCACGAAAACGGCCACCGCTACCGGTGAGTTCAGCTACAGCTTCACCGTTCCCGATAGCCCGGCCGGGGTGCACCAGATTGTGGCCAAGAATGCCGAGGGCGATCGGGCCGGGGCTGAGTTTGAGGTGGTCCCTGCCATCGTCCTCAGCCCAACTTCAGGAGCCGCTGGCGAGATGCTGAGCGTCAGTGGCCGGGGTTTCAGCGCCAAGAGTGATATCGCCATCTACTTCAGGTACAATGAGGTGGCTTATGCCCGGAGCGATGAGGTGGGCAATTTTGGGGGGGCCCTCTTCAATGTGCCCGCCATGCCACCTGACATCTATGAGGTGGTTGCGGAGGATGAGGATGGCAATATGGCTAAAGCTAACTTCGCCATCATCGCCGGTGCGCGTTTGGACAAGACCATGGCCAGCGTGGGCACTGAGCTCACCATCAGCGGCACCGGGTTTCTGGCCGGGGGCACCATAACCATAAAGTATGATGAGGTGCTCATCGCCGCCATCAGGGCTGATGCTAATGGGGCTTTCCGGGCCATCTTCCGGGTCCCTCCCAGCCGGCATGGCAACCACGTTATCGCGGTGAGTGACGGCATCAGCACTAGACAACTTGCCTTTGCCGTTGAGTCAGAGGCGCCGCCTGCACCCAGGTTGCTTGTACCCACTGACGCCAGCGAGGCGAGGGCGGAAGCTCGCTTTGACTGGGAGGATGTGGCTGACCCCAGCCCGCCGGTAACTTACCATTTTCAAATTGCCTCGGATGAGGATTTCACCACCATCGTGCTGGAGAGGAAGGAGCTGGCAAGCTCGGAATACACCCTGAGCCGGGAGGAGAGGCTCCAGGCCTCCTCCTACTATTGGCGGGTGCGGGCGATAGATGGCGCTTTGAACGAAGGTGAGTGGTCAGCGCCCGGCGCGTTTTACGTGGCGGCGCCACCAGCCCCGACCCTGCTTGTGCCTGAAGTGGGCAGCAAGGCGGATGCGGCGGTGTACTTTGACTGGGAGGATGTCAGCAGCCTCAGCCCACCGGTAACCTATCACCTCCAGGTTGCCTCGGACCGCGGCTTCACGGATATGGTGCTGGAGAAGAAGGGGCTGACTGACTCAGAATACGCGCTGAGCAAGGAGGAGAAACTGGCCGCGGTCAAGAAGGAATTCCCCTACTACTGGCGGGTAAGGGCGATAGATGACGCTTTGAATGAGGGTGAGTGGTCAGCGCCCGGCTCGTTTTACGTTGGTTTCACCCTTCCCAGCTGGGCGATATACACTTTGATCGGGTTTGGCGCCATCATCATCGGTTTTCTCGCCTTTCTCTTGGGGAGAAGAACCGCGTACTACGAAACGTAGCTCCAGCCGGCGCGTTGGATAAAACTAGAGGGGAGAAGGTATGAGATATACGAGATTTTTTAGAATACTGGGCCTAGTGATTATACTGTCCTTGCTGGTGATAGCCATACCGGCCACGCCGGTCCAGGCGGCAAGGACGGTTACGGTAACGCCGTCCCAAGGGAGCATCGGGTCTGAAATCACCATCGCTGGCGAGGGCTTCAGCGCAAGCACCACCACCACTGACAAATATGTCAATATTTACTTCTCCAGTGATGAGGCCAGCGTGGGCCAGTACATTAATGTTCAGGTCAAGACCTATAAGACGTTGAAGTTTGGCGTCTGGGTCGATTACCAGGGGAATCTCGATATCAAGAAGTCCTTCACCGTTCCCGCTCAGATGAATGATGGTAGCGTGGACGCGGATGTGGTGGCGGGCAATACCTATTATGTGTATGTCACCCGTGAATATACTGACCCCAACTCCCCGGCCACCATCATCGGGGCAGTGGCTCAGTTCACCGTGGTTGGCGGTGAGATCACGCTTGACCCTACGGAGGGCCCCGTGGCCACCGAGGTGGAGATCACCGGCGCCGATTTTAGCCGTGAGGAGGACATCACCGTTAAATATGATGGCGCTATCCTGGAGATAAACGATGGCGATAGCCAGACCGACGCCGATGGCGGCTTTATCTCCTATGTTCTCATCCCCGAGAGCTTTGCCGGGACACATACTTTGACCGTCACCGTGGCGAGCAGTGAGGTTACCGCTGAATTCACCGTTGAGCCGGAGATAATCCTCAGCCCAACCTCAGGAGAAGCTGGCACCGAGGTAACCGTGAGCGGGACTGGTTTTGGCCGCAGAAAGGACGTGGTGGTTTACTTCAATAATGTGGGCGTGGCCACGGTGACCGCGAGCTCAAAGGGTAGCTTTGAGGCCACATTTAATGTGCCTGAGCTGGAAGCGGATATCTACAATGTTGAGGCCGAGGACGAGGATGGCAACCTGGATGCGGCCAAATTCACCGTAACCATGCCTCCGCCTCCACCCTCGCCTCCGCCATCTCCAACTCCAAATCAGCCTCCGCCACCGACCACCGCGATCAACATCAGCTCCACCAGCGGCAGCATTGGCGCCGACATCGTCATCACCGGGGCCGGGTTTGAGGCTGGGGGTACCATCACCGTCAAGTATGACGGGGAGGAGGTGGCCACGGTGGATGCGGACAGCAATGGCATTTTCCTGGCGGTGTTTAAGGTCCCCACCAGCAAACATGGAGACCACACCATAACCATTAGCGATGGCACCAACACGGAGGAGCTCACCTTTACCGTGGAGTCAGAGGCACCACCCACGCCGGCGCCGCTAGCGCCGGAAATGGGGGTGAACGTAAAACCACCGATATCCTTTGACTGGGAGGACGTAGCTGACCCCAGCCCTCCGGTGACCTATACGCTCCAGATCGCCACCAGCGCTAGCTTCTCTGCTGATTCCCTGGTGCTGGAGAAGACGGGGCTGAGCCAATCAGAGTACACCCTCACCGAGAAGGAGGCGATGGAGATAATCGGGCAGGAAGCCCCCTATTACTGGCGGGTGAGGGCGGTGGACGGCGCCTCCAACGAGGGGGAATGGACTGGCGCCGGCGAGTTCTACATTACCCGGCCCTTCAGCTTCCCCGACTGGGCGCTCTATACCTTGCTCGGGGTCGGGGGGCTAGTGCTCTTTGCCATCGGCTACTGGATGGGCAGAAGAACCGCGTATTATTACTAGAGGATTTAACCCCATCTCTCTTTATCCCCCTTCCCCTTATCAAGGGGAGGGGGATATGATTTTATAAGGGAGGCTTCACCTTAGCTTTTTTCAAGTGCTCGCCGGCCTTCCCTTTGCCCCGCGGGGAGTATACTGATTTGCCGCCTCCACGGTCAGTGCCAGGCTCATTAAGAAATCATCATGCCCCTGGGCTGGGTCAACGTAGAAGTTCATCGTCTGATTGGGCCGGTACTGACTCTTCGCCCTCTCCATCTCAAACCAGAACTCCTGCTGTTCGGCGGAGCCATCGGCCTGATACATTTTCAGCCTGCCCGAGTTAATGGCGGCAAGGAGATTAAAACCCAGCTCTGACTTTGAGTGCTGGGTGAAGGTGAAGGGAGATACTCTGGCACCCAGAGCTTGTCTCAGGAAAGAGCTCACCGGCTCGCCAACCCCGGTAGCATCAACCACTATCTTGCGGCAGCGCCACACGTTTTTCAGGATATCCACTAGCTGAGGATAAAGCTCAACATGGCTTCTTCCAGTCCACCAGTAGTGCTCCACCACCTTGATGCTTGGTTGCTTGACAACTTCATCGTAGTGAAAGAAATCCAGCTCAGCGATGGTGACCACGGTGGAGTCCTGGCGTGGTTTCAGGGCGCGCAAGCGAGCGTCTTCGGCATCTTCCGCTTCCCCAGCTATGTCAATGCCGGCGACGTAAACCCGGCCGCGCTCAGGCTGGTGTTTTCTCGGGTGCTTCCCACAGAGTTGAGCCCTCTGCTGAGGGCTCAAATAACCGCCACCACCGTGGATGGGCAGGAGCCGATACTGGGTGAGGAAAAGGGGGTGGTTTTCGCCCAGGCGTTCTCTCTCCGCCTCAACATAGGCGAGATAATCAGGGTTGTACTTGGCGATCTCCTGCCAGTCATACCGGAAGTGGCGTTTGATGCCGTCCTTTCTCTCTAGCTCCAGATTCGCCTGCTTTATCTCTTCTAGCAGGGTGGAGTCATCCCAGGTGGTGCCATAATGAACGGTGGTGACGTTGGTGGTGGCGCCCATGGGCTTGAACTCCTTGTTGTATTTCTCTTTGCTCACGTCCTGGGACTCATCCACCTCGAGGAGAATGTGGGCGGTATTGCCCACCACGTTGGCTGATTCCTCGGCGGAGAGGAAGATGGCCCGGGCATTGCCCAGGCGGATGATGTAGCCAAGCTCAGCGGTCCAGATGCCGCCAAAGCCGGCATCGTTCAATCTATCTTTGAGGCGCGTCATGGAGATAACCGCCTGCGGCTTGAAGGTAGGGGAGCATTTGACTAGGTTCTGCGTCTCCGCCATGTAGAGGGTGAGCAGCAAAAGCTCAAGCTGGGCGGAGAGCTCATTTTTACCTCCCTGCCGGGCCATTTCCACGGAGAAGGTAAGCCCCCGCCTGCCGAAGACGCTATCCAGAATGGCCCGGGCCACCTCCCGCTGGTAGGGGCGCAGCCGGCGCCAAGCGAGGCCCCCTTCCGGCGGCCTATTTTTGGCTTGCGGCGATGCCAATCCCGAGAGGGAGGGCGACGTCTCTGAGGACATTGCCTATCGCCTCCTTGAGTCCCTTCCTCTGCTCTTTGCTGATTTTGTATCTGGTGCGGATAAGCCTCTCCAGGGCGTTGGTTGCCTCCACGATGAGCTTGATGTTCTTCGGGTCATCTCCCAGGATGGATTTTATCTTCACCCGAAGTAGGGCAATCTCATCATCAATGCCATCCACGCCAGAGGCCAGCTCAAAGTCGAGCCGCTCGGCTTCATCAAGAACCTTTTCGTAGAAGCCACGCTTTCTATTTCTAGTGCTTGGTTTGCCCTTTGGCACCTCGGCTTTTCTGCCTGATCTGGCTGGCATGTGGTCTCTCTCCTTTGCACAGGCTCTTGGCGGCCGCTAGTACAATGGTGTGGGCGGCCAAGTCCCAGCGCTGCTTTTCCATGGCTAGTTTCAGTAGCCTCATAGCTTCCCCCAATAGTCAGCTGTAACTGAGGAAAATATTAGCATATATGTTCTATAAAAAGCGAGCGGATTTTGTCATCATTTTTCCTCGGGTCATTATGCTATAATAGCCATAAAGAGTGGGCACGAAGGGCGAACATGGGCGTTGCTAAAGAGCTTTACCAGCTGCAGGAAGTTGACCTTGAAATTGAGGCTGAAGAGCGAGCCCTAAACGGAATGCTGAGCCAGCTGGGGGATGATAGCCTGCTGACTCAGGCTAGGAACAAGCTTGCCGCCGCCGAGCGGCAGCTGGAGGAGCTGAAGCGCCATCAGCATGAGGTGGAATGGGAGATAGATGACCTGGTGAGCAAGATCACGGCGCTGGAGGAGGAGCTTTACAGCGGCCGGATAAAGAACCCCAAGGAGCTATCCAGCCTTCAGCATGAGGTGGAGATACTGAAGGGCAAGCGTGGCCAGCTGGAGAATGAGGCGCTGGAGGTCATGGAGCAGGTTGAGACGGCCGGAGCCAGCATCGCCAGCGGCCGCCGCGAGCTTGAGGCGCAGGAGGCGGAGTGGCAGCGCCGGCAGCAGCAGCTATCCGCGGAGATAGAATCGCTTAAGGGCAAATTAGCCAACCTCAAGCAGAAGCGGGAGCGGTGTCTGGCTGGGATTAGCCCCCAGGTGGTGGAGGTCTACGAGAGGCTGAGGAAACATAAGGGGCAGGCTGTGGTCAAGGTGGAACGGGGGATATGCCGCGGCTGCCGTATATCACTGCCCTTCGGCGAGCTGCAGCAGGCAAGAAGCGGTAACCTGGTGCAATGCAGCAGCTGCGGGCGCATCCTGTTCCTTCCCTAAAAGGATAAGTAGTGGCCAAAAAAGCGATAATATTTACTGACGGCGCGGCACGCGGCAATCCCGGCCCAGCGGCGATAGGCGTCATCATCAAGGACGGGGAGGGAAGGCTCATCTCTCGCCTTTCCCGGCGCATCGGCACCACCACCAATAACCAGGCGGAATACCAAGCGATTATTGCCGCCCTGGAGGAGGCGGTCAAACTGGGGGCGACGCACGTTGAATTGAATTCAGACTCAGAGCTGGTGGTGAGGCAGCTCAGTGGCCGCTACCGGGTGAGGAAAGCGGCGCTAAAACCTCTGTATCAGCGGGTGAAGGAGCTGGAGGGTTTGCTTCAAGGATTCAGAGTCACTCATATCCCACGCGAGCAAAATACCGAGGCGGATAGGCTGACCAACGCCGCCCTTGACCGAGTTGACTATTGACACCCCCGATACTAGACTATAAGTGGGTCAAGTAAACCGGGTGACCGCCCTGAGAGATCAGGGAGGAAAGTCCGAGCTCCACCGGGCAGGATGCTGGGTAACGCCCAGGAGGGGTGACCCTACGGAAAGTGCCACAGAAACATACCGCCTCGCCTCAGGCGAGGTAAGGGTGAAATGGTGGGGTAAGAGCCCACCAGCGGCTGGGTGACCAGTCGGCTGGGCAAACCCCATCCGGAGCAAGGCCAAATAGAGGGACGAAGGGACGCCCGGCCCGTTCCCTGGGTTGGCCGCTTGACCCTGATGGTAACATCAGGGCTAGATAGATGGTCACCGCTCCGCCTTCGGGCGGAGTACAGAA
>MTNR01000074.1 GCA_002011495.1 Dehalococcoides sp. JdFR-56
GATGACAGCCTCACCGAGCCCAGGGTTCTGCCGGCGCGCATCCCCAATCTCCTGCTCAACGGCAGCGCCGGGATCGCCGTGGGCATGGCCACCAATATCCCTCCCCACAATCTGGTTGAGGTGTGTGACGCCATAACCTATCTCATTGACCACCCCGGGGCGACGGTTGAGGAGCTCACCCAGTTTATCAAAGGGCCTGATTTCCCCACGGCGGGCATCATCCTGGGGCAGGAGGGCATCAAAAGCGCCTATGCTACCGGGCATGGCAAGATAGTGGTTCGGGCCAAGGCTCGCATTGAAGACATCGCTAGGAGCGGGCGCCATCAGATTGTGGTCACCGAGCTTCCCTATCAGACCAACAAGGCGGACCTCATGGAGGCCATCGCCGGGCTGGTCAAGGAGAAAAAGGTTTCGGGCATCAGTGACCTGCGTGACGAATCAGACCGCCATGGCATGCGCATCGTCATTGAGCTCCGGCGGGAGGCGCAGCCGGAGCAGGTGCTCAACAACCTCTATAAATATACCGCCATGCAGTCCTCTTTCTTCGTCAACATGCTGGCGCTGGTTGATGGGCAGCCCAGGGTGATCAGCCTCAAAGAAACGCTGCAGTACTACATTGATTTCCGCCACGAGGTCATCACCCGGCGCTCCAAATTTGAGCTCAAAGAGGCCCGGGCCAGGGCCCATATCCTGGAGGGGCTGAAGATTGCGCTGGACAATATTGATAGGGTGATCGCCACCATCCGCAGGGCAGAGACGGCGGAGGCGGCCCGTCAGAAGCTCATGGCTGACTTCGGCCTATCCCAGCTTCAGGCGCAGGCGATCCTGGATATGCAACTTCGCCGCCTGGCGAATCTAGAGCGGCAGAAGATACTTGATGAGTACACCGAGGTATTAAAGAGAATCTCTTATCTGGAAGACCTGCTGGCCAGCCCACGGCGCATGCTGCTGCTCATCAAGGAGGAGATGGAAGATCTCAAGTCAAAGTATGGTGACCCGCGGCGCACTGAGATAATCGAGCACGGAGAGGTGCAATTTCGTGAGGAGGACCTCATCCCCCATGAACGAATGGTGGTGACCTTGAGCCACCGCGGCTATGTCAAGAGGGTGCCCGCCCGTCTCTACACCCCCCAGCATCGTGGGGGGAAGGGCATCATCGGGGTGGTGACTAGGGAGGAGGATGCGGTGAGGCTGCTCACCGTGGCCGATACCCATGATACCCTCTTTTTCTTCACCAACCGAGGCAAGGTCTATAGCCTGAAGTGCCATGAAATCCCGGCCGATAGCTCCCGGGTGGCCAGGGGGACGGCGGTGATCAATCTCTTCCCGGTGGCCGAGGATGAGAGGGTCACCACCATGGTGACGGTGACCGACTTTGCCCCTGGCACCTACCTCTTGCTGGCAACTGCCCAGGGGGAGATAAAGAAGACGGCGGTGGAAAACTTCGCCTCGGTGCGCAGCAGCGGCCTCATCGCCATGGATTTGGCTCCAGGCGATGAATTGGTGGCCAGCTGCTTGGCCGCTGACCAGGATGACGTCTTGCTGGTCACCCAGAAGGGTCAGTCAATCAGGTTCCCCGTGGCCAGTTTGAGGGCCAGCTCCAGGACCAGTGGTGGGGTGCGTGCCATTCGCCTGGTGGCCGGCGACCGCGTGGTCAGCATGGATAAAGCTGAACTGGAGAGTTTCCTGCTGGTGGTGACCAGTGGTGGCTTCGGCAAGCTCACCCCGATCAAGCTGTACCCACGCCAGCACCGCGCCGGCGCCGGGGTAAGGACTTTCAAGATCGCCGAGAAGACCGGTGAGGTGGCCGCGGCCAAGGTGGTTTCCCTCTCGGAACAGGTGATGATCATCTCCGCCGGCGGGATTGTCACCCGTACCCCGGTGAGGGAGAAGGACCCGAGACAGGGCATCACCATTCAGGGGAGGAGCACCCAAGGGGTGAGGCTGATGAAGCTGGAGCCCGGCGATGAGGTGGTGGCGGTGGCTTCCTTTGAGGCGGAAAAAGAGCGGGGAGAAGATAGAAAGGGAGCCAAAAATAAAGCACCTGCCTAGCCCGCCTTTGAGTCCGGCAGCTTGCGCTGGCAGTCCGGGAGCCAGCGCTGCAGCCCGCAGACGCGGCATGGGTGGTGGCGGCAGTCTGGAGTTTCCTCACCTTTAAGCGCCCGCTGGTATTCTTGCTTCAGGAAGGCCGGGGTTACGCCGATGTCAATATGCCCCCAGGGTAGGACTTCCTCCAGAGCCCGCTCCCGCTGGGCGTAGAAGCTGGGGTCAAGCCCGCACCCATCAAAGGCGCGGAGCCAGTTTTCATAATTGAAATGTTCATTCCAGGCGTCAAAGATGGAGCCCAGCTCCCAGGCCCGATAGATGACCTTGCCCAGCCTACGGTCCCCACGGGAGAGCACCGCCTCCAGCAGGCTCAGCTTCGGCTCCGTCCAGGATAGCTTAACCCCTTTACGCCGCAGCCCCTGCCTCATGTGTTCGTGCTTGGCGTTGAGTTCCGCCTCATCCGCTTGGGCCACCCACTGGAAGGGGGTATGCGGCTTGGGGACAAAGGTGGAGGCGCTGACCCTTATCTGGGGTCTTCTCGTCTTATCCCCCAGGGAGCGGATTTTGTTCACCAGCTGCACGATGCCTTCCACGTCCTCATCGGTTTCACCGGGTAGCCCAACCATGAAATACAGCTTGAGGCTGTTCCAGCCTTGGTCAAAGGCGGTGACGGCGGTCTCCAGGATTTCCTCTTCAGGGGTGGCCTTGTTGATGATGCTGCGCAGGCGGTCGGTGCCCGCCTCAGGGGCAAAGGTGAGCCCAGTCTTGCTGCGGGCGGGCAGGGAGGCCATCAGTTTCACCGAGAAGCAGCCGATGCGCAGGCTAGGCAGCGAGATGGCTAGATTGGGATAATGACGCGCCAGCTCCGCCACCAGCTCGTCAATGCCGGCGTAGTCACTGGTGCTCAGTGAGAGCAGGGAGATTTCATCGTAGCCGCAGTTGCTGATGAGCTCGCCGGCGGCCTGGAGCACCTCCTCCTTGGGGCGCTCCCGCACCGGGCGGTAGATGATGCCCGCTTGACAAAAGCGGCAGCCGCGGCTGCAGCCGCGCTGAATCTCGATCGCCCCCCGGTCATGGACCACCTCAATGTAGGGGACCACCGGCCTGGTTACCGGGGGAGGTAGTTTTGACACTACCCGCCGCGTGATGCTGGGCTTGGCCTCAGCAACCTTAGGGGTGACGCTTTTCAGCCGCCCATCAGCCTGATATTCCACCTGATACAGGCTGGGCACATAGATGCCTGGGACAGCCGCCACCCGGCGCAATAACAGCTCTTTGCTAGCGCCTTCATCTTTCCAGCTCCGGAAATAGTCCAGCAGCTCAAGCACCACCTCCTCCCCATCGCCGACGACGAAGATGTCAATAAAGTCAGCCATCGGCTCCGGATTTAGGGCGCCGCTGCCGCCGGCGATAATCACCGGGTGGGAGTCATCTCTCTCCGCGGCCAGAACCGGTATTTGTGCTAGGTCCAGCATGTTTAAGACGTTGGTGTAGGTAAGCTCATAGCCCAGGGAGAAGCCGATGATGTCAAAATCCTTGAGCGGGCGCTTGGATTCCAGGCTGAAAAGAGGGATGCCACTAGCGCGCATGCTGGCGGCCATATCCGTCCACGGGGCATAGACCCTCTCGGCGAGGACGTCTGGCTGGCGGTTGAGCAGGTCGTAGAGAATCGGAATGGCGATGTTGGACATGCCGATTTCATACACGTCAGGGTAGCTCAGGGCGATGCGAATGGGGGCTTGCTCCCAGTCTTTGCGCACGGCGTTCCACTCGCCGCCGGTGTAGCGCGCCGGCTTGCTCACCTGGGGCAGGATGCTATCCAGGCCGCTCAAATGGTTCCCTCCATTTTTGACGGGCATATCTGACTTTATCCCAAAATCGGGGGCAAAATCAAGGAGAGAGGGGGAAAGCCCCTCCCTCCTATGTTGGTTTTCCTTTTTGGCCGTGCTTGGGCTATTTAGACCTCGCGGAACTCACCTTCCACGGTGCCCTCGTCCTCTCCTTTACCTTCCTGGGGTGGCTCACCGCCGGGGGGAGGTGGTTGCTGCTGGTAAACGGTGGAGCCTATCTTCTGCATTACTTCAGATAGTTCCTGCATCGCCCGCCGCACCGCCTCAATATCGCTGCCCTGAAGCGCCGAGCGCACTGCTGATATCTTGTTCTCTGCTTCCTGGTGCAGGTCTGAGGGTATCTTGTCCTTGTGCTCGCGCAGCGTCTTCTCGGCGGTATAGGCCAGGGTGTCGGCGTTGTTGCGAGTTTCCGCCTCCTCACGGCGCTTGGCATCCTCGGCGGCGTGCATCTCCGCCTCCCGGCGCATCCTCTCCACCTCTTCCTTGGAGAGCCCGCTGGAGGCGGTGATGGTTATCTTCTGCTCCTTGCCGGTGCCCTTGTCAATCGCCCTGACGCTGAGGATGCCGTTGGCGTCAATATCAAAGGTAACCTCAATCTGGGGCACCCCTCTGGGCGCGGGCAGGATGCCGTCAAGGATAAATCTCCCCAGGGTGCGGTTATCCGCGGCCATCGGTCTTTCCCCCTGGATGACGTGGATCTCCACACTGGGCTGGTTATCCGCCGCGGTGCTGAAAATCTGGCTCTTGGAGGTGGGGATGGTGGTATTGCGCGGGATGAGTGGGGTGGCCACACCCCCCAGGGTCTCAATGCCCAGGGTGAGGGGGGTAACGTCAAGCAGTAACACTTCCTTGACCTCTCCTTTGAGCACCCCGGCCTGAATAGCCGCCCCGATGGCCACCACCTGGTCTGGGTTGACCCCCTTGTGGGGCTCCTTGCCGAAGAACTGCTTCACCTTCTCCTGCACTAGCGGCATTCTGGTCTGCCCGCCCACCAGGATTACCTCGCCGATCTGGGAAGCGGTTTTTCCCGCATCCTCCAGCGCTTGCTTGCATGGCTCCAGCGTTTTCTCCACTAGGTCCATCACCAGTTGCTCCAGCTTGGCGCGGGTGAGGGTGATGTTGAGGTGCTTGGGGCCGCTGGCGTCAGCGGTGATGAAGGGCAGGTTTATCTCCGTCTGCTGAACGGTGGAGAGCTCGATCTTGGCCCTTTCCGCGGCTTCCTTGAGGCGCTGCAGGGCCATTTTATCCTGCCTTAAGTCTATTCCCTGGTCTCGCTTGAATTCATCGCACAGCCAGTCCATAATCCGCTGGTCGAAATCATCACCACCAAGGTGGGTATCGCCGGCGGTGGACTTGACCTGGAAGGTGCCCTCACCGATCTCAAGGATGGAGATATCAAAGGTGCCGCCGCCGAGGTCATAGACGGCGATGGTCTCCTCCCCCTTCTTATCCAGCCCGTAGGCTAAAGCGGCGGCGGTGGGCTCGTTGATGATGCGCAGCACGTTGAGGCCGGCGATGGTGCCGGCGTCTTTGGTCGCCTGCCGCTGGGAATCGTTGAAGTAAGCCGGAACCGTGATCACCGCATCGGTAACCTTCTCACCAAGGTAGGCCTCGGCATCCGTTTTCAGTTTCTGCAAAATCATGGCGGAGATCTCAGGCGGGCTGTATTCCTTGCCTCCCATCACCACCCGCACATCATTATTGGGCGCCTTGGTCACCTTATAGGTCTTGCGCTTGGCGTCCTCTTCCACCGGCAGCTCTCGTCCCGCCGGCTCTCCCCACTTACGTCCCATGAACCGCTTGATGCTGTAAATGGTGTTCTCCGGGTTGATGATAGCCTGGCGCTTGGCGATTTGCCCCACCAAGCGCTCCCCGTTCTTGCTTATGGCAACTACGGAGGGGACGAGGGGGCTGCCCTCCGCCGAAGGAATAACCACAGGTTCCCCCGCCTGCATCACCGCCACTTCACTCACTGTGGTGCCTAAGTCAATACCTACTGCCTTTCCCATTTACTCATCCTCCTTCTCGGTATTTTCGCCACTGCCAACTACAACCATCGCTGGGCGAATAACTCTATCATGTAGCTTATAACCTTTGCGCACTTCCTGGATAACTACGCCTTCCTCACCCTTATCCTGCCTTACCGCCTCATGGAGATTGGGGTCAAAGGGCTCCCCCAGGGCCTTGATGGGCTGGAGCCCTTGGGCCTCCAGGCTGGCCCGCAGCTTGCGGTCAATCAGCCTGATGCCCTCCACCCAGGGAAGCTTGGCCGCTCTGGGCGGAATGGCGGCAAGGGCCCGCTCTAGGTCATCCAGGATAGGTAGAAGGCTGCTGATGAGGGCGCTACTAGCCAGCTTGCTGAACTCCTCTCTTTCCTGTTCCTGGCGCCGCTTGTAATTGATGAAGTCGGCCTGGGTTCTCTGCCAGCTAGCCAAATAGCTTGCCGCCCTCTCCTTTTCCTCAGCTAGCTTGCGTTTCAGGCCCTCGATATCCTCCGCTTCCTCAACCTCTGGCATCACCTCTTGGTTTAAGTTCTCTTTTTCCTCTGCTTGCATCACCGTTTAACCTGATTTTCTCCTTAAAACTTCTCTTGTTCCGGGGCTTCCTTCCCGTACAGCCCGGCCATCAGCTTGCTCAGTATTGAGGCCAGATAGCCAACGGTGGAGATGGCGTGCCAGTAGGGCATTCGGGTTGGCCCAAGCACGCCCAGCGCGCCCACCGCCACATCCGGAACCCCGTATTTGCTGATGACCACGCTGTAGTCATGGAAGGCCTCTTCCTTATTCTCCCTGCCGATGATTACCTGCACCCGGTTGCTCTCCAGCCCCTCCGGGATGATGTTCTTCAGCAGGCTGCGCTGCTCAACCAGTTCCATCAAGCCCAGCATGCGCTGGCTATGGGCAAACTCAGGCTGGTTGAGCATGAAGTGCAGGCCCTCAAAGTAAGGGGCCTCATATTCCCGCTCATCCTCCTCCCGCATCATCTTCTGCACCAGAGAAGCCACCTGCTGCTCAAGGGGGCCAAGATGGCGGGCTTTGGCGGAAATCTGGCGGCTGGTGAGGTCAGAGAAAGCATTGCTCAGCCGGCTTGCTATCGCCGTGAGCTCAGGCTGGGCCACTGCCTGGTCAAAGAGCATCAGCTGCTGTTTCACCTTAACGCCGTGAAGGACCAGGACCACCAAAGCCAGGTTATCCTGCAAAGAAACCAGTTCCAGGTGCTTGAAGCGGCAGTCGGCCGATTTGGGCAGGGTAACCACCGCCATATTGTGCACCTGCCGGGCGAGCAACGTCGCCGCCAGGCTTAACCAGTTCTCCAGCTCCTTCTCCACCTGATGGAAGAGGTGGCTTATCAGGCGCTGCTCAGAATCGGAAAGGGTGACATCTTTCAGCGATTCCACGTAGTAACGGTAGCCCTTGTCTGAGGGCACGCTCCCGGCGGAAGGATGGGCGCGGGTAATGTAACCTTCCCGCTCCAGGCGTGCCATCTCATTGCGGATGGTCGCCGAACTTACCCTCAGCTCGGGAGCATCAGCGATGCTCTGCGAGGGCACCGGCACCGCCCGCTCAATATATTTTTCTACTATCAGCTTGAGGATGGTCTCTGCTCTAGGCGTTAACATCTCTGCCCCCTTTTTAGCACTCTAAGGCGGAGACTGCTAATCACTATTAATTTACCATTTTAGCCCTTTCTTGTCAAGAGAAAGTGAGGGATTTGGGCGCTATCCCCTTCTAAAGCTAGGGCCTTGCTTGCTTCCTTGACCGTCACGCTCAAGCTATGATATATTGGGACGGATGGACATTAACTGGCTGGGTCATTCCTGCTTCCGCATCAAGGGTAGACAGGCAGCGATTATCACTGACCCTTATCCCCCGGACTTGGGCTATACGCCGGGGAAACTCACCGCCGATATTGTTACCATAAGTCATCGGCATCCCTCCCACTCTTATTCTCAAGGGGTTGGGGGTGAACCCAAGCTAGTGGCCGGGCCTGGTGAGTATGAGATAAGCGGGATTCTCATCATCGGGATGCCTACCTTTCACGATGCGGTGGGGGGGAAGAAGCGGGGTAAAAATACCGTCTATCTCATGGAGGTGGATGGGGTTACCATTTGTCACCTTGGTGACCTAGGGCACATACTCAGCGTTGAGCAGGTAGAGGAGATAGATAATGTGGATGTGCTCCTGCTTCCGGTAGGGGGAGGGTCCACGCTGAGCGCCTCCATGGCGGCGGAGGTGATCCGCCAGCTTGAGCCGAAGGCGGTGGTGCCCATGCATTTTAAGACCCCGGCCCTAAAAAGCCGGGAACTGGACCCGGTGGAGAAATTCCTCAAGGAGATGGGGATAGAGCGGCTTGATTCCCAGCCCAAGCTATCCCTCACCCCGTCAAGCCTGCCCGCCAGCACCCAGGTGTTTTTGCTCGACTACGCCGGCGGCAAATAAGTCTTACTTCGGAATCCTCTCCGAGATATCCAAAAGCTTTCCTATCGCTTCCTTGGTGCTGAGTTTACCGGCCCTGAGGTCCTGGCAAACTTCCTCTATCTGCTTCAGGCTTTCCTCAATCAGCTTCTCCTTGTCAAGCTGCTCCTCAACCTGGTGCTTGGCCTGTTCTTTAGCTAGCCGTTCCGCCTCTTTCTTAGCCTTCTCCTCCGCCTCTTTGGCTTTCTTGGCCTCTTCAGCCTCGCGCTTAGCCTTTTCTTTGGCTAGTCGTTCTGCTTCTTTCTTAGCTCGCTTTTCTGCCTCTCTGGCCTTCTTAGCTTCCTCAGCTTCACGTTTAGCTTTTTCCTTGGCTAGCCGTTCCGCCTCTTTCTTAGCCTTCTCCTCCGCCTCTTTGGCTTTCTTGGCCTCTTCAGCCTCGCGCTTAGCCTTTTCTTTAGCTAGTCGTTCTGCTTCTTTCTTAGCTCGCTTTTCTGCCTCTCTGGCCTTCTTAGCTTC
>MTNR01000082.1 GCA_002011495.1 Dehalococcoides sp. JdFR-56
GAATCCCCGGCTGACTTAAGAGGTCTGAGCCAAGCGGAGCTTGAGGACCTTGCCGCTGAGATCCGGGAGGTGCTTATCCAGACGGTCTCGCTAAATGGAGGTCACCTCGCCTCCAGCCTGGGGGTTATCGAGCTAACCATTGCCCTGCATCGGGTCTTTCGCAGCCCCGAAGACAAGATAATCTGGGATGTGGGCCATCAAAGCTACGCTCACAAGCTGCTCACCGGCCGCAGGGCGAATTTTGCCACCATCCGCCAGTTTGACGGCTTATCCGGCTTTCCTGTCCGCACCGAGAGCCCACATGACGTTTTTGGCACCGGTCATGCTGGTACTTCCATCTCGGCAGCTCTGGGCATGGCCCTCGCTCGCGACTTAAACCGGATGAGCTATCACGTGGTGGCCGTCATCGGTGATGGCTCCCTCGGCGCTGGCATGGCGCTGGAGGCGGTCAATCACGTTGGCCATCTGGGAACAAAGCTAATCGTGGTGCTGAATGATAACGGGATGGCCATCTCCCCCTCCATCGGTGCCGTCTCCAAGCTGCTAAATCAGGTGAGATTTGACCCCAGGTACGAGTTTGCCAAACGCGAAGCGAGGAAAACCGTCACCCGTCTCCCCTTTGGTGAGACCGCGTGGGCCCTGAGCAAGCGGGTGAAGACTCAATTTGAGAGGGCACTTCTGCCCAGCTCCTTCTGGGAGGAACTGGGCTTCATTTACCTGGGGCCGGTGGATGGTCATAATATCAGAGAAATCGAAGCCGCGCTGAGCCGGGCGCGTGACTTTGAATCCAAGCCAACCCTGGTTCATGTCATCACCAAAAAAGGGAAGGGTTACCCCCCCGCCGAATCCAACGCCACCAAGTTCCATGGCGTATCACCTAACAGCACAGAGGCAAGCCATGCCCCATCCTATAGTCAGGTGTTTGCCCAGACCGTTCTGCGCCTGATGCGGGAGAATGACAGGGTGGTGGCCATTACGGCCGCCATGCTCGATGGTACTGGACTGGCCCCGGTGGCGGCGGAGTTTCCCCACCGTGTCTTTGACGTTGGCATCTGCGAGCAGCACGCGGTGACCATGGCCGCGGGACTGGCCACCCAGGGATTCATCCCCATCGCCGCCATCTACTCCACCTTCCTGCAACGTGCCTATGACCAGGTCATCCATGATGTCTGCCTGCAAAATCTGCCCGTGGTCTTCGCCATTGACCGGGCTGGCATCGTGGGGGATGATGGCAAGACGCATCAGGGTTCTTTTGATATTTCCTATCTGCGCGCTATCCCCAACATCATCGTGGCAGCTCCCAAGGATGAAGATGAGCTGCAGCACCTGCTTTTTACCGCCATCAACTGTGCCCAGCCGATGGCGGTGCGCTACCCAAGGGGCCAAGGCCAAGGCGTACCCCTCTCCACAGACTGGCACCTGCTGCCCATTGGCAAAGGCGAGATACTCAGGGAGGGACAGGACCTAGCCATACTGGCCATCGGCTCACCCGTGTACCCGGCCCTGGCCGCCGCCGAGCAACTGGCCGAGGAAGGCATTGATTGTGCCGTGGTCAATGCCCGCTTTGCCAAGCCGCTGGACGCGGAGCTAATGCTGGCATTAGCCATGAAGACCAGAAGAGTGCTCACCGTGGAGGAGAATGCCTTCGCTGGGGGCTTCGGCAGCGCCGTCCTGGAGCTACTGGCCAGCGCCAAACTGACTGAGGTGAGGGTGGAGTGCCTTGGCCTACCTGACATATTTATTGAACACGGCAGCCAGAAAATTTTCCGTGCCATGTTTGCCCTTGATGCTGAAGGCATTTCCCGACGGATAAAGAACTCCTTCCCGGAACTTCTTGCCCAGACCAGGATCGAGCAGGAGGAGGGAATCAGCCGGTGAAGCTGCCTGCGGTATTCGAGAGGTACCGTGCCGAGATTGACCGCACCCTGAAATCGGTGTTGGCCAAGCGGCGCTTGCCCCTCTATGACATGATGCGCTACCACTTTGGCTGGCTTGATGAGAAAGGAAACACGCTGCCCAACTCGGCGGGCAAAGCGGTGCGCCCCACCCTGTGCCTGCTCGCCTGCGAAGCGGTGGGCGGGGATTATTCTCAGGCATTACCCGCCGCCGCCGCCATTGAGCTAGTGCATAACTTCTCCCTAATCCATGATGACATCCAGGATGATGATAGAGAAAGGCGCCACCGTCCCACCGTCTGGAGCCTCTGGGGAAAGCCCCAGGCAATAAATGCCGGCACGGCGATGCGTGTCCTGGCCGATTTAACCCTACCGCTCCTCAGCAAGAACGGCGCCTCTTTGGAAAAACAGCTGCGAGTTCAATATCTCATCGATGACGCCACCTTGAGACTGGTCGAGGGTCAGTACTTGGATATCAGCTATGAAAGCCAGTTTGAGATCAAAGTGCCTGATTACCTGAGGATGATAGAGGGGAAAACGGCGGCGCTTATCGCCTGCGCGCTGGAGGTTGGAGCCTTGGTCGGCACTGATGATGAAGGGATGATACACAGCTTTAGAGATATTGGCCATAATTTGGGGCTGGCTTTTCAGATCAGAGATGATATCCTCGGCATCTGGGGCAACGAAGCCGAGACGGGCAAGCCACTGGGCAGCGATATCTCTCGCCGCAAGAAAACGCTTCCCATCGTCTACGCCTTAGAGCAGGCGGGGAACAGGTTGCGCCAGGAACTGGTGAATATCTACCGCCGCGGAGTGGTCACCGATGGTGACTTGGCCACGGTCCTACGTATCCTTGAGGAGGTTGATGCCCGCAATCAAGCGCAAAAGATGGTCGAGCAGTACTGCCGCCAGGCTTTGCAATCCATAAGTAAGCTGGCCCTGGTGCCGTCAGCCAGGCGTGACCTCGAGGAAGTAATCAATTTTCTGGCGGAAAGAAGCTTTTGACACCAAATTCAAGGGGGAGACTGGTTTGTCAGAGAGCATGCTCAATATGAGCACGAAACAGGCGAATGGCAAGCGCAAGGAGGAGCAACTTTACATCTCTTTGCACCAGTGTGTTAACGGCAAGGAGATATCCACTGGCCTGGAGGCTTATCAGTTTGTCCACCAGGCTTTACCCGAGATTAACCTAGCCGAGGTCAATCTCTCCACCCCTTTATTCGGCAAAACGCTGAGTGCGCCACTCGTCATCTCCTCAATGGTGGGTGGCATTGAGGCAGCGAGGCGCCTCAATCAGAACCTAGCCCAGGCGGCTCAAGTGTTGGGTCTGGCCATGGGTGTCGGCTCCCAGAGGTGCTTCATAGATAACCCCGAAACAGCCCCCACCTATCAAGTGCGCCAGGTCGCCCCCGATATTTTGCTTTTTGCCAATCTGGGCGCGGTACAACTGAATAATGGCTATGGCGTTGATGAATGCCGCCGCGCTGTGGAAATGGTCGGCGCTGACGCTTTGATCCTGCACTTAAACCCTCTCCAGGAAGCACTACAGCCGGGAGGCAATACCAATTTTGCCGGCCTGCTCAGCAGAATCGAGCAGGTTTGCCGGGCGCTTCCGGTGCCGGTCATCGTCAAGGAAGTCGGTTGTGGCATTGCCGAAAATGTCGCCCGAAAGCTGGCTGACGCCGGGGTTAGTGGCATTGACGTCGCCGGGGCGGGCGGCACCTCGTGGAGTGAGGTGGAAAGACATCGCTCAGCCACCGAGCTAGACAGTAACATCGCGGCTACTTTTGCCTCCTGGGGCATCTCAACCGCGGAATCCATACAGATGGCGCGGCGTGGTGCTCCCGGGCTGACCTTGATTGCCAGCGGTGGCATCAGGAATGGTCTGGATGTGGCCAAAGCGATAGCCCTAGGTGCTGATGCCGCCGGCATGGCGATTCCCCTGCTCAAGGCAGCCAATATCTCGGCCGAGTCAGTAATCGGCGTCCTCAGGGAAGTCATTGAGGAGCTGAGGATCGCCATGTTCTGCGTGGGCGCTTCTAACTTAAAGGAACTGAAGGGCTCACCCTTCTTGAAAAGGAAGTGAGGGGTTGATATGGGTTTCCCCTGGCAACTTTCTTTCTCGCTAGCCAGATACTTAATCGGCAAGAAGCTCCGGGGTAGAAAGCGTTTTCCCTTGGTGCTGATGCTGGAGCCCACCTTTCGCTGCAACTTGGCCTGCGCCGGCTGCGGGCGGATCAGAGAGTACCGGGACATCCTGGATAGGATGCTCTCCGCCGAGGAGTGTCTGGCGGCGGTTGATGAATCAGGCGCCCCGGTGGTCAGCATCACCGGCGGGGAACCACTGCTCCACCCTGAGATCGGGCAAATTGTCGCCGCCATTATGGAAAGAAAGCGCTTCATCAACCTTTGTACCAACGGGTTGTTGCTGGAAGCCTCCCTGGAAAAATTCAAGCCCAGCCCTTATCTCAACTTCGTTCTCCACCTTGACGGGCTAGCTCCATCTCACGATAGATTCGCCGGGCGGCAGGGAGTCTTTGACACTGCTATTGCCGGCATAAAGGCGGCCAAGAGGAGGGGTTTCCGGATACTGATCAATACCACCATTTACAAAGGGACAGATATCAAAGAAGTGGAGCAGCTTTTTCTGCTGCTCTCTCAGATACCGGTGAATGGCATCATGGTATCACCCGCTTTTAGCTATGACGCCGTGGATGGTGACGTTTTCCTTTCCCGCCAGGAAGCCATCGCCGCCTTTCAGCCGGTATACGAGCTACGCCAGCGCTTCCCGTTCTACAACACGCCGATTTACCTTGACTTTCTGGCGGGAAAACAGGAGCTCGCCTGTACCCCATGGAGCACCCCGACGCGAAACCCCAAGGGTTGGAAGAGACCCTGCTACCTCATCACCGATGGGCACTGTCAGTCTTTTCGGGAACTGATGGAGGAGACGCCCTGGGAGAAATATGGCGTGGGCAATGACCCGCGCTGTGCCAACTGCATGGTTCACTGTGGCTTTGAGGCCAGTGCCTTGGAACAAATTGGCCGAAGCCTGCCCAATATCTGGCGGACGATAAGGTGGAATTTTTTTGAGTAATAGCTGAGGGAGCGGGGAGAATCGCTTATGTTAGCGCTAGTGGGTGCCGTGAGGGAAGAGGTCATTGACCTGAAGAGAGGCATGGTTCTGAAAGAGGTCTTCACTTGGCAGGGTTGCCTAGTGTATCGGGGCAAGTACGGGAACGAAGATATCCTGCTGGCACAAACCGGGATTGGCCAGCAGCGGGCAGAAAGAGCCACCACCTTCATTCTGACCCACTACCCCGTGACCACCATCATCTCCATCGGTTTTGCCGGGGCGCTGAGGAGGGGACTGAGGACCGGAGATATCATTCTTTGCTCCGCTTTGCACTGCAGCGATGAGTGGGCGCAGGAGCCAGGGAGAGCCAAAATTTACCACTCTGACGCTGGCCTAGCTTCCTTATTGTCAGCGGGGCCAAAGAGCAGTGCCTTTCGGCTTTACCGCGGAAACAGCGTGACCGTAACCAAGGTGGTCACCACACTAGAGAGGAAGCAAACGCTGGGTAAGACCTTTGCCGCGGATATCGTGGATATGGAGAGTTACTGGATAGCCAGAATCGCTTCAGCGAGGCGGGTCCCCTTCCTGGGCATTCGCGCCATCTTTGATACCGCCTCGGAGAGCTTGCCGGCTTTTACTCAAATGGTAGATTCAGATGGTGAGTGGCACTGGTCAAAGGCGTTTGTTTACTTCCTCTATCACCCAGAGGAGCTCAAGACCTTACCCTATCTTTGCCGGAAGGCAAGAGAGGCAAGAAAGAGCCTGACAGCCTTCACGAGCTATCTTATCAGCCAGCTGGGAAGCGGAGCACAGCGTTGAGATGAAAGCACTGGTTACGGGAGCCACTGGGTTTATCGGCAGCAACCTGGTACGTGAGCTTCTCCGCCAAGGATACCAGGTAAGAGCCCTGGTGAGGAAGGGGAGCAACCCGAAAAACATTGAGGGTCTTGATATCGAGGTGAGCTTGGGGGACCTCCTTGATAGGGCCTCTCTGGAGAGGGCGCTTGATGGCTGTGAAATGCTCTTTCACGTCGCCGCGGCGTATACCTTCTGGTCTCCCGACCCCAGAAGCATTTACCAGGTCAATGTTCAGGGCACGGCCAACATCCTCGCCGCTGCCCGGGACAGAGGAATAAAGAAGGTGATCTATACCAGCACTGAGTCCACCATTGGCATCGCCGATGGCAGTCTGGGCACGGAGGCAGGGGTTGCCGACCCCGAGAAAGTGCCCGGGCATTATAAGAAATCAAAATGCCTGGCGGAGAGGCTTGCCCTAAAGATGTGCCAGGAGGGCCTGCCCCTGGTGGTGGTCAACCCCACCACGCCGGTGGGGCCAGGTGATATCAAACCCACCCCCACTGGCCAGATGATTGTCGACTTTCTCAACCGGAGAATACCTGCCTGCGTCAACACTGGCCTCAACGTGGTTGACGTCGAAGACGTGGCCAAGGGACATATCCTGGCCTTGGAGAAGGGGCGCATCGGCCAGAGGTACATCCTGGGCAACAGGAACCTCACTTTCCGCCAAATCCTGGATATTCTGGAAGAGATAACCGGCCTCAAAGCGCCCAGGCTCAATATTCCCATCTGGCTGGCTTTAGGCGCTGCCTACCTCGATGAATTCGTTTCCGGGAAGGTTTTGGGCAAGCACCCACGCATCCCGGTCTCCGCGGTCAAAGCGGCCAGCAAATTCCGCCACTTTGACTGCTCCAAAGCTGTCCAGGAGTTAGGTTTGCCTCAGACGCCGGTGGAGCAGTCTTTTGCCAAGGCGGTCAGCTGGTTTCAGCAGAATGGGTATGTCAAGAGAAGGACTAATTGATGGAGGAGTAGCAAGTTGACGGAGAACTTGGCTCAAAGCCGCCACCAAACCGCAGGCGCCACTCTCGCCACCGCAGACCCGGCGGGTCTGGCACAGGCGATCCGGAGAGCGCAGGACTATCTTTTGAGCATCCAAAGCCAAGAGGGATACTGGGTTGGCGAGCTGGAAGCAGATGTCACCGTAACCGCTGGCTATATTCCGCTCATGTATTTCATGACCGGCGAGGTTGACCCGGCCCGGCAGCAGAAGGTGGTTAACTATGTGAAAAGCAAACAGCGCCCGGATGGTTCCTGGAGCACCTACTATGATGGTCCCGGTGACCTGAGCGTAACCATACAGGCTTACTTCGCCTTAAAGCTGGCTGGAATATCCCCGGAAGAACCTTTTATGCGGCGGGCACGGGAGTTTGTCCGGCGCCGCGGCGGGATCGCCAAGGCTAATACCCTGACCAAGATGTGGCTCGCCCTCTTCGGTCAGTATGACTGGCGGGGCACACCAACCATACCTCCAGAAATAATCCTGTTGCCCAGCTGGTTCTACTTCAATATCTACGAATTTGCCAGCTGGTCACGCGCCACCATTGTCGCCCTCATGATCGTTTCCGCCAAGCGGCCGGTATGCCCGGTGCCGCAGTGGGCACGGGTTGATGAGCTGTATCTTGAACCTGAAGATAAGCGTGATTATTCCTTGAGCAAGGCCGAGCGGTTCCTCAGCTGGGAAAACTTTTTCCTCTGGCTGGACCGGTTTTTCAAAATCTGGGAGAAGTCGCCCTTCCAGCCAGGCCGAGGTCTGGCGCTGCGCAGGACGGAAAGATGGCTCACCGAGCACCAGGAGGCTGACGGGAGCTGGGGAGGGATTATGCTGCCCTGGGTATATTCGCTCATCGCCTTCAAATCTCTTGGTTACCCATTAGACCACCCGGTCATCGCCAGGGGGCTGAAAGGACTGGAGGATTTTATCCTTGAAGATGATGCCACCATGCGGCTGCAACCGGCCACCTCTCCCATCTGGGACACCGCTTGGGCAGTCATCGCTCTCCGTGATTCTGGCTTGCCCGCCGGCCACCCGGCATTGGTCAAGGCAGCTCGGTGGTTGCTCAAGCAGGAAGTCCGGGTTGGCGGGGACTGGCAGGTCAAAAGCCCCGAAACTGAGCCAGGCTGCTGGGCTTTTGAGTTTGAGAATGACTTCTACCCTGACATTGACGATACCGCCGTGGTGCCCAGGGCCCTGCTCAGAGTGAAGCTCCCCGGAAAAGAGGAAGCTGACAAAGTCCAGGCGGTGGCCCGGGGTCGGCGCTGGGTGGTGGCCATGCAGAGCGATAACGGAGGCTGGGCCGCCTTTGACCGGAATAACCACCGGCGGATTCTGGCACACATCCCCTTTGCTGACTTCATGACTCCCCTTGACCCAACCAGCCCTGACGTTACCGCGCACGCCATTGAACTGCTGGCGGAACTCAATGGGGATGATAGCTCGCTCCGCAGGGCCCTAGCCTATCTCAAGCGAGAACAGGAGCCCGATGGCGCCTGGTACGGCCGCTGGGGAGTGAACTATATTTACGGCACCGGTTTGGTGCTAGCTGGTCTGCAAGCTGCTGGGGAGGCAATGGCCCAAGACTACATCCGCCGTGCCGTCTCCTGGCTTCTCCGCCACCAGAACGAAGACGGTGGCTGGGGTGAGACTTGTCATACTTATGAAGACCCAAACTACCGCGGCGCCGGCCCCAGCACTGCCTCCCAGACCGCCTGGGCGCTCTTGGGGCTACTGGCAGCCGGCGAAAAGACCAACCCAGCGGTGAAAAGAGGTATCAGTTATCTCCTGAAGAACCAAAAAGAGGATGGCTCCTGGCCGGAAGATGCCTATACTGGCACTGGATTTCCCAGAGCTTTCTATCTGAGATATGAGCTTTATCGGATTTAT
>MTNR01000043.1 GCA_002011495.1 Dehalococcoides sp. JdFR-56
GGATGGCAGGTTTATGCTAAAGGGACTCGCGGTCAACGTTGCCACGATCGTGGGGCTCAGCATGGGGTGTCAGAACCAATGAGAGACACGCTGCGATTGCCGACCACCACGAAGCGTAGGCGAACAAGGTTGATCAGCGTGGTCCTGCAGTTTGTCATCCTGTTTGCCTTCTGGTTGATCCTCTCCGGACACTATGATGCGGTGCATATCTCCATTGGGGCGGTGGCGGCGGGATTGGTCACCTTGCTCACCAATGACCTCTTTCATTTTGCCTTAAGCCACGGGGAGCGGGTGGAGGTAAGATCTCGGCTGGTGCTGCTTCAATTGTGGCGTTTTGTCGCCTATCTACCCTGGCTGCTCTCCCGTATCGTGATGGCCAATGTCCAGGTGGCTTACCTTGTCCTCCACCCCAAGATGCCGATTGACCCGGGATTGCTTGTGTTCCGCACCCGGATGAAGAAGAGCATCGCCCAGGTGACGCTGGCCAATTCCATAACCCTGACCCCGGGGACGATAACCACTAGCCTGGAAAACGGGCGGTACATCATTCATACCCTGCAGCGTCCCTTGGCTGGGGAGCTTGAGGATGCCACCATGCAGAACAAGGTGGCCACGGTCTATATGGAGGAGAAGGAGCCGCCTCCCGCTACCCAGTGGGTACATTCTCTGGGGGAGGTGGAGCAGTGAGCTCTTTCCTCCTCGGCATCACCATTTTTATCGCGCTGCTCACCGCTGCCGCTATGTACCGGGTGGCTGTGGGCAAGACCATATTTGACCGGGTGATAGCCTCCGGTCTGGTCGGGACCAACGGCTTCATTCTGCTGACCTTGATCGGCTTTATCTTCGGGCGAATCAACATGTTTGTCGACATCGCCCTCGCCTATGCCCTGCTCAACTTCGTCGTCGTCATCGTGCTGGGGAAGTACTTTGACCGGGGGAGGGAGAGGCAGCCATGACACTAGTCCAGATTATCCTGGCGGTTATTCTGATGCTCGGCGGCGCCTTCTTTTTGACCGTGAGCGCTCTTGGGCTGCTGCGCCTGCCCGACTTTTACGCTCGCACCCACGCCGTGGGCAAGTCAGAAACGCTGGGTACCATTTTGACGCTCTTCGGGCTGGCCGTTTACAACGGCTGGGGGCTCAGCACTTTTAAGATACTGTTTATCATCTTCTTTGTGCTCATCGCTAGCCCGACGGCTACTCACGCCATCGCCCGCGCCGCGCTCCGGACCGGGCTTGAGCCATGGACCAGGAAGAAGCAGACTGGTGAAGATACCAAGGATAAGAAATCATGATCTGGCAGATTGATTTCTGGCTGCTGGTGATTCTCATTATCGCCGCGATTATCGCGCTCTCGCTGTGTGACCTCCTAGCGGCGGTGGCGGCTTTGGCTGCCTACAGTTTCTTTGTCGCCTTGCTCTTTACCCAGATGGGGGCGATTGACGTCGCCTTCGTGGAGGCCACCTTGGGCGCGGGCATCAGCGGGGTGCTGTTTATCGTGGCCTTATTCCGCACCAGACGGAGGTCTGAAGATTGAAGTGGGTTAATGCGCTCATCATGCTCCTCTTTATCGCCCTGATGCTGTATGCCACTAGTGGCCTGCCGGGCCATGCTGACCCGCAGGCTCCGGCCAACGTTCACGTTTCCCCCACCTATATTGAGGATTCGGTTGAGGATACCCACACCCCCAATATCGTTACTGCGGTGCTGGCAGACTACCGAGGCTATGACACCCTTGGGGAGACGGTGGTGATCTTCACCGCGGGGCTAGCCTGTGTCTTAATCCTTATGAGAAGGAAAGCCGGTGATAAAGGAACGTTATCAGAGCATCATCGTTCAGGTCATATGTAGCCTGCTCATCCCCTTCATTCAGCTCTTCGCCCTCTACGTCATCTTCCACGGGCACTACGGTCCCGGGGGCGGGTTCCAGGGTGGTGTTCTCCTCGCCGTCAGCATCATCTTGCAGAGGTTGTACCTGGGCACCGAAGTCTCCTACCGCAAATTCCCACCCAAGTTAGCGCCGGCGTTGGGCGCTATCGGGATGCTGGTCTTTGGCCTTGCCGGGGTAATTCCCATGTTGTTTGGCGGCGCTTTCCTGGACTACGGCAATCTTCCCATTCCTTGGGTGCATGGCGCCGAGCTCCGAGCTTTGGGCATTTTGATCGTTGAGATCGGCATAGGTATGGCGGTCTTTGGTACCCTGGTGCTCATTTTTGACAGCCTGATTGGGGAGGGTTGGTAATGGCGGAGATGTTCCTTGCCCGCTACGTTTACCTGATGGTCATCGTCCTGCTGGCCATCGGCCTTTGGGGCATGCTCGGTAAGCGTAACCTCTTGAAGAAGCTCATCGGGATGAACATCTTCCAGACGGCCATCTTCCTCTTCTTCATTGAGGGTGCCACCAAGCTGGGAGGTTCGGTGCCGGTGATCTCTCCGGAGCTGGGCATGGAGGCAGCCCGGTATGTCAACCCGCTGCCCCATGTCCTGATACTGACCGGTATTGTGGTGAGCATCTCCCTTACCGGGGTGGCGCTCGCCTTTTTGATCGTCATCTACCGTAAGTACAAGACCCTGGATGACCGGGCGATTATGTTGAAAATGAAAGAAGAGACGTCTGAGTAAATGTCCAGTCTGTCGATCCTCACTCTGGCGCCATTACTGCTGTTCGCCTTCATCACCACGCTGGTGGGCATATGGAGGCTGAAGTGGGCCTACGCGGCCGCGGTCATCGGCATGTTGCTCTCGCTGATAGCCGCCGGTGCCGGGGTTTTCCGCGTCCTCGCTGAGGGTAAGCTGCGCCACTTCCTGGGCGGGTGGCCTCCGCCCTTTGGCATTGAGTATGTGCTTGACCACCTCTCGGCGTTCATGGCGCTGATTATCGTTTTTATCGGTCTCATCGCGGTGGTTTACCCGCCTGAGGCAGGTTTATATCAGCCCCCCCGCAAGGGCATCCCAATGTACGGGCTGCTGCTGCTACTCTTTGCCGGGCTGGTGGGCGTGGTGGTTACCGGTGACCTGTTTAACCTCTTTGTTTTCCTGGAGATTTATTCTCTGGCCAGCTATGCTTTGATCACCCTGGGCGGTGACCGTGCCGTGGTGGCCAGCTTCCGCTATCTGATACTGGGGACGATCGCGGGGAGTTTCTACCTTCTGGGGGTTGGTTTCATCTACTTCTCCACGGGCACGCTCAACATGGCTGACGCCGCCCAGCGTCTGGTTCCTCTCTATAGCTCCCCGGTGGTGATGGCGGCGGTTGCCCTCATCGTCATCGGCATGTGCATCAAGATGGCGCTCTTCCCGCTGCATGTTTGGCTGCCGGATGCCCATAGCTATGCCTCGCCGATGGTGGCCGCGGTTCTGGCCGGGATTCAGATTGAGGTTGCTGCCTACGTGGTGGTGCGCTTCATGCTCACCATTTTCCAGCCCCACTATTTTATCGATGTCCTGCCTGTGACCACGGTGATCGGATGGATGGCCGCGGTAGGTATCATCTTTGGCTCGGTGATGGCCATCGCCCAGCGGGATTTCAAGCGGATGCTTGCCTACAGTACCGTGGCCCAGGTGGGCTACATCGGGCTGGGGATTGGGTTAGCCAACCCGCTGGGGCTCATCGGGGGGTTACTCCACATCCTCAACCACGCCTTCATGAAGAGCTGCCTCTTTTTGGTTGCTGGCGGCATTCGGTATAAGACTGGGCTTCATGAGATACCCAAATTCGCTGGCCTAGGGCGCAAGATGCCCCTGATGATGGCCGCCTTCACCGTGGCGGCGCTGTCCATGGTGGGCATCCCGCCGACAGCTGGCTTCTTCAGCAAGTGGTACCTGGTCTTGGGCAGCATTGATGCCGGGAACTGGGTATTTTTGGCTGTCATCCTGGCCAGCAGCCTGCTCACCGCCGTCTACTTCTTCCGGATGGTGGAGAAGCTCTATGCGGTGCCCTCAAGCGGTGATGCCGCTGTGGAGCAGGCCACCGAGCCTTCGGCCGGGATTCTGGTGCCGATACTGGTTCTGGCGGTGGGGATCATTATTTTGGGATTGATTAATGCGCTCATCGTCACGCAGCTTTTGATGCCCGTGGCGGCGCTTTTACCTAGCTGATCGGGGAAGGACAAGATTTAGCTTGATGGAAACATATTACTCGCTGAAACCATTGCTGGCGGTGCTGGTCTCGCTGCTGGCGGTGGTTCTCATCGTGATACCCAATCAGCGGCCGAACGTCCGGGAATCTTGGACGATAATGGCGGCGCTGGCCAAGTTCGCCATCGTCTTATCCATGCTGCCCAGCGTGCTGGGAGGCAATTACCCGGCGATAACGTTGTTTAGCATCTCACCGGGCATCTCCCTGGCGCTCAAGGTGGATTCCCTGGGCATTATCTTTGGCCTCTCCGCCTCGCTGCTCTGGATTTTGACCTCATTCTTTTCCATTGGCTACGTGCGCGGCGTGCCGGAGCATAAACAAACGCGCTACTTTGCCAGCTTCGCCGTCTGCCTTTCTGCCACCATGGGCATCGCCTTTGCCGCTAACCTGCTCACGCTGGTCATCTTCTATGAGATACTGACCATCGCCACCTATCCGCTGGTTATTCATAAAGAAACACCGGAGGCCATCTTCGGCGGGCGCAAGTACCTTGTCTACCTGCTCACCGGAGGGGTTTTCCTCCTCTTCGCTCTGGCCTTTACCTACCAGCTCAGCGGCACGGTGGACTTTCAGCCAGGAGGGATTCTGCCCGCGCAAGTCAGCCCAAGCAGCGTTATCATGCTGTTTATCTTATTCCTGATGAGCTTTGGGGTTAAGTCAGCGGTCATGCCACTGCACAGCTGGCTACCGACCGCCATGGTGGCGCCCACTCCAGTCAGCGCTCTGCTCCACGCGGTGGCGGTGGTGAAGGCTGGGGTCTTCGGCTTTGCCCGGGCCATCGGCTTTGTCATCGGCCCGGCGCTACTACACCAGAGCGGAGCCGCGGGCGTCCTCGCTGGTTTCACCGCTGCCACCATATTGCTTGCCTCGCTCATCGCCATCCGTCAGGATAACTTGAAGATGCGCCTTGCCTACTCCACGGTGGGGCACCTCTCCTACATTGTTCTGGGAATGACCATGCTCTCACCAGGCGCCTGGGTCGGGGCGCTGCTCCACATCGTCAACCATGCCGTGATGAAGATCACCCTCTTCTTCTGCGCCGGGGCTATCTACGTGAGAACGCATCGCGAGAAGGTGAGCGAGCTGAACGGGATTGGCCGGCAGATGCCGATCACCATGGCTGCCTTTACCCTAGCCTCGTTAGGGCTGGCTGGAGTGCCGCCAATCAATGGCTTCATTAGCAAGTGGTATCTGGTTCAGGGCTCGTTTGATGGGGGGCAGCTGGCCATCGCCATCGTCTTCCTCCTCAGCGGCCTGCTCAACGCTGGCTACCTGCTCAGCATCACCATCCGTGCCTTCTTTGCCCCCTCGGAGCGGTTCACCAAGTTCGGAGAGGCGTCACCTTTAATGGTGGTCCCTCTGGCGCTGACTGCTCTCTTTTCCCTTCTGCTCGGGCTCTTTCCTGAACGCTTCCCTTACTTTTACCAGCTGGCCTCCCAGGTGGCCGCTAGTGTTCTTGGTGGAGGTGGGCCATGAGGCGCTGGATAGTGGTTTTCATCAGCCTGCTCGTCATCTCTATTTTGCTTGACCTCTTCCTGGTGGTGGGGGAGGGCCACGATGGCTTCCCCTGGTCTCATATCGCTGGGTTCTTTGCCCTGTTTGGGTTTATTGGCTGTCTAGTGCTTATGGGCGTAGCTAAATTACTTGGGCATTACTGGCTAGAGCGCGAGGAAGATTATTACGGTAAGAATGATGACGATGAGTAATTTCCCACTGGCCATTATCTTCGTGCTCGGGGCGATGCTGCTCCCGCTGCTCCCCCGTCAGGCACGCTCGTGGGCGTACCTGGCGGTGGTGAGTATCGCCTTTGTCTTTCTCATCAATCTGGAGGCAGGGGCGACGCTGAGTTTCCCCTTCCTCAACTATGAGCTGGTGGTTTCGCGGGTGGACAGGTTGAGCCTCGCCTTCGGCTACGTTTTTGTCATCATGGGATTTCTGGGCGGGGTCTTCGGCTTTCACGTGAAGGATACCCTGCAGCAGGTGGTGGCCCTGCTCTACGTGGGTAGTTCCCTGGGGGTGGTCTTTGCCGGTGACCTGTTCACGCTGCTCGTTTTCTGGGAGATAATGGCGGTCTCCTCCGTCTTTCTCATCTGGGCGAGGCGGACACCGCAGTCCCGCCGGGCTGGCTTCCGCTACCTTTTGGTTCACGCCTTCGGCGGCAGTGTCCTCATGGCCGGCGTTATCTGGCATATGGTCTCCACCGGCTCAATACTGTTCAACCACTTTGAGGGGGGAATAGCCTCATATCTTATCCTTTTCAGTTTTGCCCTCAATGCCGCGGTACCGCCACTCAATGGGTGGCTGCCTGATGCTTACCCGGAGGGAACGGTTACTGGCAGCGTTTTCTTGAGCGCCTTCACCACCAAGGTGGCGGTTTATGCACTCGCCCGTGGCTTTGCCGGTCTGGAACTACTGATGTGGGCTGGCGCCATTATGGCGGTTTATGGTGTGGTTTTTGCCTTTCTGGCCAATGATGGGCGGCGTCTCCTTGCCTATCACATCATCAGTCAGGTTGGCTACATGGTGGCCGGGGTGGGCATCGGCACCGAGATGGGGGTTAACGGAGCCACCGCCCACGCCTTTGCCCATATTCTGTACAAGGGGTTATTGTTCATGGGGATGGGCACCGTCCTCTACGCCACTGGCCGGAGCAAGATGACCGAGCTCGGAGGGCTCTTCCGCTCAATGTGGCCGGTGCTGATTCTGTTCATGGTCGGCGCCTTTTCCATCTCCGGGGTCCCGCTGTTCAGTGGCTTTGTCAGCAAGTCCATGGTCATCTACGCTGCTGAGCTGGAGCATCAGGGGGCGGTGGTGCTGCTATTGAATCTGGCCTCCATCGGCACCTTCCTCTCCATTGGGCTCAAGCTCCCCTACTTCACCTGGTTCAGCACCGACCGCAACCTGAAGCCGGAACCGGTGCCACCAGGCATGTATCTGGGTATGGCATTGACCTCGGCGATATGCATCGCCATTGGCGTCTATCCGGCGCTGCTCTATAATCTCTTGCCCTTTGCCGTGCACTACCAGCCTTACACCGCCTCCCATGTTATTGAGAGCATGCAGCTACTGATTTTCACCGGGCTTGCCTTCTGGCTGGTGATGAGAAAGCTCCACGCCGAGGCGACGATAACCCTGGATACCGACTGGGTTTACCGCCGGCCCTCCCGGCTGGCCTACCGCGTGTTCAGCGTGGCACCGGCTAGCCTCTTTGAGGCGGTGGAGCAGCTGTCTCTTCGTCTGGCCAGGTCCACGGTCAGGCTGGGCGCTAATCCTCCAGGCTATCTCCTTGATACCATTAGGACTATCGGGCATACTTTCTTTGGCACCAAGAAGCCGGTCCCGGAACCAGAGACCTTCAGCCCTGACCGCTACCGAATTCCGCTGGGGATTATGGTGCTGGTGGTGCTGCTCTTCTTAATCGCCCTGCTCGCCTGGGACGTCATCACCTAGAGGAAGCTGCTGCTCAAAGGCCACTCTTTCAGCATGCCTGCGTTCTATCCACCGGCCCACGGTGAGCTCAAGTAAACGCCAATAATAAAGAGCAAAATCATGGCCAGGCTCCACCAGCTCAGCCGGAAAAATCTTGCCGGTTTGAAGCTGAGGGCGGCGATGAATATCAGCGTCATCAGGGTAACGGTGAGAGCGGTGGCGAGATGAGCTTTTGAGACCGATGCCAGAATGGGCCCGCCTAGATAGAGCAGGTCATCAATGGAGATGATGGTCATATTGAACAGGTTGCTGCCGATCATGTTGGCCACGGCTAGGTCATTGGCCCCGAGCCTCATGGCGGCGAAGGAAACGGTGATTTCAGGCAGGGNGGTGGTGAAGGCGAGGAAGAGGGTGCCCACGAAGCTCTGCCCCCAGCCGTGAACCTGGGCTATCTCATCCCCAACAAATGCCAGCCAGATGCCGGCGCCGATGATGAACACAGCGGATATGGCGAAGTAGAGGTAAGCTTTGCCCTTGGGTACATCCCCGTAGATCAGTTCAGCTTCCTGAAACGAGGGCTGACGGCGCTCGGCGAGGAAGAGTATCCTGACAAAGACAAGATACAGAATGATGATAAGGGGCGTGTACCAGCCTATCCAGCCTATGCTGAAGGTGTAGGCTCTGCTGGCGAGGATGAAGACGCCGACGAGCAGAACCAGGAGCAGGCTGAACGCCCCGGTCAGTCGGTGGTTTCGCCCCACCACGGCCAGGAGGGAGCCATTGCTGTGGAAGAGGTCGAGCAGGGCGAGGTTGAACATGTTGAACATGTTGGCGCCGAGGAGGTCACCCACGGTGAGGTCAGGGGCATCAACCAGCCTCACCGCGCTCACCCCGTTGAAAAGCTCCGGCAATGAGGTGAGCATGGCGATAAGTACCAGCCCGATCCACACTCCCCCAAGGCCGGTCTTCTCGGCGATGATGTCTCCGTATTTGGCTACCTTCCTCCCAGAGAGAAAAATGACCAGAATACAAAAAATGAGCTTGAGCCAGAC
>MTNR01000037.1 GCA_002011495.1 Dehalococcoides sp. JdFR-56
AAAAAAATAAAGATTTCATAAAAGTTCCGTTAAGGTTTTGTAAATAAATACCTAGAGCTACCTCTGGGCCGCCTCGCAGTAGAGCTCTGGGGTTACCGTATAGCCTGCTTCCCATTCCGAGACCTCGCGTGAGGTGAGGCGGTAATCCCCCCCGGTGACGGAGAGGGTGTAGCTGCCGCCGCTGATCCCCACTAAGTTAAAGATGGCCACCCCATTATCTAGGGTGAGCACCTGGTAGTTGGGGCTCTGACCTGCCTCCACCGAGCCTTCAAGGTATAGATGTATATTCAGGTAATCATATGCCTTCTTTAAAGCGGCGGTGTTAGCCAGATAGACCCTCACCGATAGGTCACCGCTGTAGTCAGGGTGCGGGGTGATTTCAAGGAGGTCGCCGGTGGGGGTGTTCCCGGTGATGGGTGGGGCATCAAAGCTAACCTCGGTATAGACTTGGGTGACTCTGGTCGGCACCCTGGCGTCGGCATCTCGGAGTTCCACCCCGGTTTGCAGGGCATCAATTTCCGCCCAGGTCCAGGGGGCAGTGCTCTCGGGGTTGTCATTCCATCGGTAGGAGTAGGTGGCGTAACTGGTAGTTACCGTTTCGTCAGAGCCTTTTTTCTCCTTGCCGTTGGTTTTGATGAGGATGCGGGCCGAATCTCGCTCTGGGGTATCCTCTGCCCTGGTGACCATATAGACTTCAACGTAGTTTATGCTGCCCCCTGCCGTCTGGGTGGAATGGTCAGGGATGTTATATAAATCCTTTTTCCACTTATTTTCACCGGAGGCGACGTAAGTGCTATCGCCGTCTGAGGTAGCTTCATCCACTTTGTCCCAGTGCTCCCCTGTGTCTGGGTACTGGGTTTTGAGGTCAGTCCTGTCCCCGGGGGCGTTTGGTCGGTAAATTATGGTATCGGTCACCGGGGTCAGCACCGAGTCCCAGTCGGGCTGAGTGGGCGTGGCGTTAACGGTGACGATGTCTCCGGTGGGCGCTGGGGTGGTGATGATCCCGGTGGCGGTGGTATAGGTATAAGCATATATCCCCCCGCTCAAAATGAGGGCCCCCACCAGCGCCAGAATTAATGCCTTCTTACCCACAGCCGCTTTCCCCTTACCTCTGGGTGGCCTCGGCGTAGAACTCGGGGGTCACCGTCCACCCCTCACCCCACTCCGAGGTATTATCTGAAATCAGACAGTAACTGCCGCCGATAACTTGAACGGTGAAGCTCTGCAGGGTGACGGCATAGGTTAGGGTGATATCGCTCAAGGTGGGGGTGATATCACCAGGGCCGGAAAAATAGGCTTTATACTGAATCCAGCGGTCACCATCGTGAACCGAGTTGATGGGGGTGCCGCTGGTGGTGTAGAAGTCGCTGGTGCTGGTGGGGCCATACCAGGTGGCTGAGCTGAGACCAGCCTGGGTTGCCGCTGACCTTAATTGAAACTTGATGTCGGTCCCGGATGGCTCGCTGATGGTAAAGGAGATGGTCTGCCAATCCCAATCGCCATAATCCCCGCCATCGTGGGCCGATGAAGTCAGGTCGCCCGTTGTGTAGTAGGTGGAGAAGTTGACACTTATCTCATCCAGGACCGGGGTGTCATTTCCGTCAGAGGTAAATTCCATGTGGTAGTAGAAGTTGGACCCAGACCAGCCCAGGCCAGAGAGGTCGATGCTTCCCGTCCCCTGAGACAGGGTGTCCCAGCCACCGAGGGTGCCTGATGAATTGTACCAGTTGGTGTTATCCTGAGAGAACTGGACTTTCAGGCTGGTTCCGGAGGGAATCGCCGAGGCGTCGTAGTAAAAGCTATCTATCCGGCCCACCGTCTCGCCGGATAACAGGTTGATGGAGGTGATCGTTCCCGGAGAATTGTAAACGCTGAAGTTGATCTCAAGGTAAACCTGGGTCAGGACAGCCTCATCAGTATCATCGTCCGTCCTGAGTTCTGCGCCCAGCTGCAGGGCGTCTATTTCACTCCAAGTCCAAGAGGAACCGGTATAGGGATTGGTGGTCCACTGGTATGCCCTGGTGACAAAGGTGTCATTGCTCACGGTCTCCGCATTCCCGGTATAAACGGTGTCGTAGGTCTTGATTGCCGCCCGGGCGTAGACTGGCCCTGGATTGTGGGGGACAAAGATTATCTGTGGCGTGTAGCCATCGGAGGTATCAAACTCAAGTGAGTCAATGACGGACTTGATGATGCTGCCATCAGTGGCGATCTGCACCGTCACTAGCCAGCCATCGGCACCGGGGCCGCGGTAGGCGATGGCATAGATATCCCCAGAAACGTTGACTATGGTTGGCTCAAAGCCATCGGCGGTATCAAACTCGAAACTATCAACCACGGTATTGGTAATCTGACCATCAGTGGCGATCTGCACTGTCTTCAGCCAGCCATCGCTGCCCGGGCCGCGGTAGGCGATAGCGTAGATATCCCCGGAGACATTGATAATGTTGGGCTCACTGCCTCGGGAGGTATCAAACTCAAGGGAATCAATGATGCTGCCAATCTGGCCATCGGAGGCGATCTGCACTGTCTTCAGCCAGCCATCACTGTCCCGACCCTGGTAGGCGATGGCGAAGATATCCCCGGAGACATTGATGATGTTGGGCCTCACCCCATCCCTCTTATCAAATTCCAGGGAGTCAATGACGGCGTTTGATATCTGACCATTGGAGGCGATTTGCACTGTCTTCAGCCAGCCATCACCGCCTGGGCCATTGTAGGCGATGGCGAAGATATCCCCGGAGACATTGATGATGTCCGGCTGGTCAGCATCACTGGTATCAAACTCTAGAGTATCAATGATGTTGCCAATCTGGCCGTTGGAGGCGATTTGCACTGTCTTCAGCCAGCCATCGCCGCCCGGGCCATCATAAGCTATGGCATAAATATCCCCGGAGACGTGGACGATGTCCGGCTCGTTACCGCTAGCGGTATCAAACTCCAGGGAGTCAATGACGGTATTGGTGATCTGGCCGTTGTTGGCTATCTCCACCGTTTTCAGCCAGCCATCGTCGCCTGGGCCATCATAGGCTATGGCGTAAATATTGCCGGCGATGTGGAGGATGCTTGGTTCATAGCCTTGGCTGGTATCAAACTCCAGGCTGTCAGTTACCGCCCCGGCAAGCTGCCCGTTATCAGCGATATCCACCGTCTTTAAGAAACCGTCCTCAAGGGTGCCCCGGTAGGCGATGGCGTAGTTATCGCTATCCTCAGCGGTGGCGCCATTGGCGAAGCGGAAGTAGGCGGTGATGCTGTCAATGTGTCCGGCGGGGGTGGTGTGGCTCGGCATATTGTATAGGTCCCGCTGGTAGGTGGTGGAGTTGGTGGAGACATAGGTAGTGAAGTCATCCGCGGTTGCCTCATCCACCTTATCCCAGTGTGCCCCTGAGCTGGGATACTGCTGGTCGATATTGGTGTCATCACCGGCGGCATTTGGTCTCAGGGTTTCCGTGCCGCTGCTTCCGATGGTAAGCTTGACCTGACCACCGCTGATGGTAACATTGGCGGAGGAGGCGATCTTAGTCTGGTCATCAAAGGTATCGGTTACATTATCGGCGAAGGTGTCCAGGATGACATCCCCGGGGCTGGTGGTGGCATCAACCTGGTTTAAGGTGCCACTTTCAAAATCGGCTTGGGTGGTCTGCGTCCAGCTTTGAGAGCTGCCGGCGAGATTCTCCAAGGAAAAATTAACCTGTCCATTCTGCAGGGTGAGGAGCTGGTAATTGGGCGTCTGGTTTGCCTCACGGGAGCCCTCAAGGTAGAGCTTCATGTTGAGATACTTGTAGGCTTTAACCAGGGAGGCGGTGTTGGCCAGATAGACTCCCACCTGGAGGTCGCCGGAATAGGCGGTGTTGGGGGTTATGTCGAAGAGGTCGCCGGTGGGCACTTCGCCGCAGGTGGTGTTGGCGGTCAGGTTGGCGGTGACGGAGTTCCAGTCCGGCTGGTTGGCTGATTGATTAACTGTGGCAACGTTTCCCGGAGAGGTGGCAACATTGATCGTCTGGCCCGCGGTGGTGAAGGTGTAGGCGTACAGCCCACCGCTGAGGACCAGAACGATCAATATAGCGGTAACTAGGTAGAATCTCTTTTTCGTTTTCGCTTCCCGCTGCTTTGACATTCATCTTTTCAGGTTATACCAGATTAGCGCTGGGTGATCTCAGCCCAAATCTGCGGCTGGTAGCTGCCACCGGTGAGCGTCTTGAACGGGTGCAGGCGGAAGCTGCCGCCGGTGATCTGGATCTTGTACGGGCTAGTGCCGGTGCCGTTGGCCCAAGTGAACTGAACCTGTCCATTTTGCAGGTTGAGGACTTGGACTTCACCCTGCTCATCAGCGGTGGTGTTGGCACTGTCCAGGAACTCCAGTTTCATATTGAGATGATGGTAGTACCTGATGAGCTCCCCGGCATTGACTAGATAAACGGTGATCACCAGGTCACCCGTATAGTTAGTGTCCGGAGTGATGGTGTATAGCGTGCCGGTTGGCCAGGTACCGCTGAACTTGCCGAAGACAGACGGCGCCGTGACATTGCCCGCCGTTATGGTGGCAAAATCGGATGTAGGTGCGGTGACGCCGATGGTTGCCGTAGCAGTGGTGAAGGTGTAGGCGAACATACTGCCGGTTACCACCAGCAGGGCCACCAAGGCGATGATCAGAATCCTCTTCATTTCTATCCCCCCTTTCCTAGGGTACTAGCTAGTTTACGTTTATTATCCCTCTTGGCATTCTCACTGTCAATTAGACATGAGTCCTAGCACTAACGTACCATTTTAGCCGGACTCCGGGGCTGCCTCCCGAAGGAGGCAACCCCTAGCTTATCCGACTATTATAGGCCAACCTGGCGTACCTCGGCGGTGATCTGAGGGCTGTAGATGGTCTGGTTGGTCAGGTAGGCCCAAGGGAATGCCCGGTAGACTCCACCCGAGGTCTTGATGTAGTAGGTGGTGCCTGCGGTCATGTTGCTGGAAACGAAGCTGACCACCCCGTTCTCCAGGGTAAGGACCTTCTCCAGCCCGTCTACGTCCACGTACTGGTCACTGCTATCGACCAGCTTGACCCTGAGCAGGAACATGCCATAGTTTTTGCTCAGCTGGTCAGCGTTGGCCAGGTAGACGTTTATCTGCAGGTCCCCGGTATACCCCGAAGTTGGCGTTACGTCAAACAGTTTGCCTGCGCCGATGCTCCCCCGATACGTGCCGAAGATAGTGTAGCTGGGCACGGTGTTGTTGGCCGTAATCGAAGCGAAGTCAGCCGCGCCGGAGGAGACGCTGAGGCTGGTGGTGGCGGTGGTGTAAGCGTAGGCAAACATGCCGCCAGTGATGGCTAGGGTAACCAGCAGCGCGGTAACCAGGTACCGTGCCAGATGGCTCTTGCCTGCTCCTTGAATAACTGCGCTCATCTTTTTTACCTCCTTTTTTGATTTTACTAATTAAGGTAGATTGTGCCAAAGTTGGCTGAAATCCTTAAGAGGGTGACCGGCCTTCCTTATCTATTTTAGGAATTCCTGCCACCTTCTTTATGTATTTGGTTCACATCTGGCCACCTCCCTCAATCTTGGTGTTTTTTACCATTCTATTTCTCCGCCCAGGGACTTGAAGCGTTCCTTCAAGCTCTCCTTAAAGGCGGCGAATTCTTCCTTGGTGATATATTCGGTGCCCGGCTTGCCGGTGAGGCTGACCCTGGAGAGGGGAGATAGACCGCTCTGGGCCGCCTCGATGAGCATCAGCTTCTGGTCATTGGCCACCAGCTTGTGCAGTATGGAGGCGATTCTATGGCTGATGCCTTCCTCGCCCAAGTTCAGTATCCCAGCGATCTCCTCCCTCGGCTTTCCGTCAGCCACATGACGCAGGATCTCGGCTTCTTGGGAGGTGAGATGGGCCATCATCCCTCCCACCTTTTCCCCGACGGCGGAGAAGACCTCAAATTGGTCAAGCACCCGGGAGGCGATCTCCGGCTTGAGCAGGGCCTCGGTTATCGGCTGGCTGCCATGGGCCACCTCCCGGACGGTATCGATCACCACCTCAGGGTCAACATCCTTGGTCAGCCAGGCGCTTGCCCCGCTCTTGGCCACGTTGAAGAGCTGCTCATCACTGAGAGTATCCAGAACCAGGATTACCGAGACATCAGGTAGGTTCTGTTTGATGCGGCGCGTGGTCTCGATGCCGCTGGGTTTCTCTCGGCCAGCGTTCAGAATGGCTACTTGGGGCGGGTTGGTCTCCAGGAAAGCCAGAGCCCGCTCATTCTCCACTTCCTCACCAATAACCTCCATATCCTCTTCCCCAGACAGGGTGAAGTGGATACCTTCTCGGAAAAGCACTTGCCAGTCGCTAATAAAGACACTGACCTTTTCCATCTTATGCTCCTTTAAAGATGACTCGTCTGCACTCACATCTAATTCTAATTTAACATCTGAGCATAAAGATGGGCATAAAAATAATAAAGATTTCGTAAAGGTTCCGTTAAGGTTTCGTAAAGAATTTGAGGGCAAACTATGAGGAAGAGGCGCATGGCTGTGCGTGGGCTAAGTTGGCCGCACGAATTTATAGCCCATACCGTGCTCGGTGACGATGATCCTGGGCGATTCCAGGTTATCCCCCAGCTTCTGTCTCAGGTGCTGGATGTGCACTCTGAGCAGGTCCCTGGCGTCACGGTAGGCTTCCCCGCAGGCTTTGGTCAGCAGGCTCTCGTGTGATAGCAGCCGTCCCTCATTCTTGATGAGGTGGTAGAGCAGCTTGTATTCGGTGGAGGTGAGCTTTACCGGCTTCCCGTCAACGGTGACCTCGTTCCGGGCAAAATCTACCTTCAGCTTGCCGCTGACGAAGGGCTTCTCCTCGCTGCTCACTGCCTCTCCCCGGGCACGGCGCAGCACCGCCTGCACCCGGGCGATGAGCTCAATGTGGCTGAAGGGCTTGGTGACGTAATCATCGGCGCCCAGCTCCAGCCCTTTGGCGATGTCGGTATCCTCGTTCTTCACGGTGAGCATTATCACCGGCACCCGGGAGAAGCGCCGTATTTCGCGGAGGACTTGAAAGCCGTCCATGTCGGGCAACCCCACATCCAGGATAACCACATCAGGGTTTTCCTTTTCGATGAGCTCCAGCCCTTTGGCTCCGTCGTTGGCGGCGAGCACCTCGGCGCCGCTCCAGCGCAGCTGGAAGCACAGTGAAACCACCTCTATGATCTCAGTGGCATCATCAATGACGACTACTTTCATCTTCGGACTCCGCAATTCCTGTTTCAGCTATGATTTACCAGGGGCAGGGAGAAGAAGAAACTGCTGCCTTGCCCCGGCGCGCTCTTCAGCCAGATCTTGCCACCGTGGAGCTCAACCAGGAACTTGGTGATGGCCAGCCCCAGCCCGCTGCCTTTGCCGCCATTGACCTGATAGTAAGGCTCAAAGATCAGCCTGTGCTTATCGGCTGGGATGCCAATCCCATTATCGGTGACCTCGATCACCAGGCTCTCATTTTCCTTTGCCGCTCGCACCGTTATCTTGCCCCCCTCCGGGGTGAATTTGCTGGCGTTGGTCAGCAGATTGAGCAAAATCTGCTCCAAGTATTGGCGCTGTGCCTTGACTGTGGGCAGGGAAGGTGGTAGTTCCACCACTAGGGACTGCTTTTTGCTGCGCGCTATCGGGTAGAGCTGGGCTACCACCCCACGGATGACTGGCGCCACTTCCAGGGGCTCTGGCCGGAAGGAGAAATCCCCGGCAAGGAGCTCGGTCATTTCGGAGAAGTGGGCCAGCTTTTCATCCAGGCTGCGGGCATTGCGGATGATGTTCTGGGTGAGTCTGGCGGCGAGGCTGTGCTCATTTGAGGTAAGCTCTTCCGCCAGGAGCTCTGCGGAGACGATGATGGCGGTGAGCAAGGTCTTAAGTTCGTGGACGGTAGCGTCACCGAAGCTTATCTTCCTCTCATCTCGTTCTGGTATCTGGTTGGTCTTTGGCTCCAGGTTCTCCATGTTTTAACCGCTGCCCAGTTTTTGCTCAGACTGGGTTTTAGTCACTCCCTTTGGCCATCCCCTTGGCCAAGCTCTTAAGCACGGTGAGAATGCCGATGACAGCGCGTTGCACCTCAACTGGCTCTTCAGCCAGCATCTTGGCCACATATGGGTCCAGCTGCCGGGCGCCATAGCCTGCCGGCTTCTCTTCAGCAACGCTCGGAGTCTGCGGGGAGAGGAAACCGGCCAGCGTGAACAGCTCATCTTCGTCAAAGCCCAGAGGCTTGGCGATTTTGCGCAGGATATGGGCCGAGGGGAAGCGCTCCCCCCTCTCAATACGACCTAGGTGAGAGGAAGAGACGCCGGAAGCACTGGCCAGCTCCTGGAGGGTGAGCGGGATGGACATCCTCTGCTGCTTGAGTATCTTGCCTAGATTGTGGTTGTT
>MTNR01000068.1 GCA_002011495.1 Dehalococcoides sp. JdFR-56
CCATCGGCGAAGGACTCGCCCAGCTTATTGATGTGGTCAATGGCCGCGGCGTCAAGCTGCTCCATGGTGGCCACGCCGGCGGTGGCGGTTATCGGGTTGGCATTCAAGGTTCCGGAGTGGACCACGGCTTGGGCCTCGGGGGCGAACAGGCGCATGATCTCTTCCCGCCCGCCAACTGCCCCGACGGGGTAGCCGCCACCGATGATTTTGGCCATGGTGACCAGGTCAGGCTTGATACCAAAGATGCTGGCCGTGCCTCCCACCGCCAGCCTGAGGCTGATTACCTCGTCTAGGATGAAGAGGACACCGTTCTCGGCGGTAACCTTGCGCAGAAATTGTAGATACCCATCCCGGGGTGGAATCATCCCAGCGGCGCCCATCGCCCCCTCAACGATGACCGCGGCCAGCTTATCCCGGTTCTCCACAATCGCCCTCTCCGCGGCCTCCTTGTCATTGTAGGGGACGATGATGGCATCCCCCTGGGCGCTCCTGGAGATGCCCGGGGAGTCAGAGGGATAGACCACGGGGTCATAGCTCCCATGGTAGCAGCCATCGGTTTTTAAAATCATGTCCTTGCCGGTGAAGGCGCGGGCCACGCGCAGGGCCATCATCACCGCCTCCGTGCCTGAATTGGTGAAGCGGACTTGGTCCACGGATTTGGCGAAGTTGCAGACCAGCTCTGCCCAGCGCACCACCGTGGGGATGAGGGCTCCCAGCGCTGTGCCCTTGGCGGCCTGCTCTCTCACCGCGGCCACCACTCTAGGGTTGGCGTGGCCCAGGATCATGGTTGTGTAGCAGTTGTGAAAGTCAATGTATTCGTTCCCGTCAACGTCGCTAAAGCGGCAGCCTTCCGCCTTATCAATCCAGATAGGGTAGGGCTCAAACCAGATGGAGCTGCGGGTATCCCCGCCGGGCATAAATTTGCGCGCTGCTTCCATCGTGGCGCGGGACTTGGGCGTCCTTTTGCGGTAGGCGTCCTCGTATTTCCTGGTTACTTCTCTCAGCAGCTGCTCCCGGGACATGGCGCTCTCTCCTTTCTTAAAAGGGTGGCTCCTGAGCCAGTGGCGGCTTGGCTGGGGGTTCAAGCTCAAGGTGCGTTGTCAATATCTTACAATAGATTATGCCGTCTTACAACACGAAGCAGCCAAGGGGGATATTCCAGAGGTGGCGCTATTAAAAAAGAGGGAGCGGTTTGATGAGGAATTTTAGATTTTTGCTTGACTTGGGGCTTCAAGGAGCTTTTTCAGCTGGCCCAGTGCCCAGGCGTTTTCCTCGGCGTCAAAGGCGTCAACGGCGCACTTATTCTCGCCGGTAAATCCGTCCACGGCCCCTCTGGCCACAAGCTCCCGGAGCAGCTCCTGTTCCCATTCCACCGAGGGCAGAAGGTCACGCTGGCAGAGCTGAGACAGCGCCGCCACCAGGCCATAGGCGCCCCAGTTGGACACGCTGGAGATGACCAGGTGGTTGGTAGGGGTCAGGGCTGGGTCATCAGGCAGGCCCGGGGTGGCCTTAATCTGGGGGGCGAGCTTGCCCATGCCGATCTCGTTTCCCCCATCACCGATGCCTAAGGTATTCTCCTGCCCCAGGAAAAGGTAGTCAACCTTGGCGGTGAAGGCGGATATGTCCTTGCCCTTCATATTGAGGTACCGGCGCTCAGCGGTGAACCCGCAGCGCTCTATGGCGATGATGAGCGCTGGTTTTATCTCGGCAAGGAGGTTATGGGCAAAGTGCTGGCTCTGCTCATGGCCGGCTATGGGGAACTCAATCAGCCGTTCCCTCCCTCGGTGCCACCCATCAAGGGTGAGCAACGGTGCGGCGTAGCGGTCGGTAACATAGATCACCTCAAAGCCAAGTTGCTCCAGGGCATTGGCCAGGGCGATGGCCCCGGGAGGGCCATCGGTCTCAGGGGCTTGGGTGCTGAGGATGAAAAAGCCGGTGGTGATGAGGGCTGTTTTACCGCTGCCTGAGCGCTTATTCAGAATAAACCGGGCTGCCTCCGTGCAGTAGCTGGGTGCCAGGAAAGGGCGCAGCGCCGAGATACCCCGCTGGTCATGGCTCAGGATGATATCTTCAATTGAAGGCTTGGTGGTTGTGGAGGCCATCTTTCCCCTCCCGGGTGGCAGGCGGTAAGCGGCAACCTACTTCCACACTACCACATACAAATCACCCTGTCAAGGGGATTAATGCGGAAAGTGGCTGCCCATTCTGCGGCCGCTAATAGTCTACCGTTTCAAGCAGGAGAATCCTGGAGCAGCTGCCTCAGGGTTTGTAGCTTCTGCTGGTATTCTTGGAGGTAGCCCAGGGCCTCATCCTCAGTCACCTGCCGGAACCTCACCTGGTCGCCCGGTTTGGCCTGGGCCAGCCTGTGGATGTCAATGCTGAGCACGGTGGCGATTTTGGTATAGCCTCCGGTGGTCTGCCGGTCAACAAGCAGTATTATGGGTAGGCCATCGCCGGGCACCTGCACCGCGCCGAGGGGAATGCCATCCGAGATGATATCAGCCTTGAGCTTGTGCTCAATCCTTGGCCCCTCAAGGCGGTAGCCCATGCGGTCAGCCTGGGCGGAGATGGTGTAGTCTGCCTGGAGAAAGGCGCGGATGCCGTCTTCGCTAAAGTAGTCATCCTGCGGGCCGAGGATGACCCGGAGCTCGTTCTGGTGAGGATATACCGGAATATATTCCGGAGGAACCCGTGCCCCCTCCGAGGTGGCAGGGGATTTCAGGGTGTGGAGGATATCTCCCCGGCGCAGGGCTCTCCCTTCAAGGCCGCCGATGCCAGCTTTGGTATAGGTGGCTGCACTTGACATAACTTTGGGAACATCAAAGCCACCGCTGACTGCCAGGTAAGCCCGGCAGCCGGAATTGAGTCTGGGAAAGGAGATGATGTCCCCGCGGCGTACGAGTATACTTTCCCACCTGGGGATGGGCTTGCCGTTGAGGGCAGCCCCGAGGTCAGCCCCGGTGATGGCTATCACCGTGTCCCGCAGGGCGCGCAATTGAGAGCCGAACAGGGTTATCTCTAGTGAGGCGGCATTTTCCGCATTACCTACCAGCATGTTGCCTATTTTAAAGGCGTAATCATCAAGCGCGCCTGAGGGCGGTACCCCGTACTGCTGATAGCCGAAGCGGCCCAGGTCTTGAATCGTGGTCAGAGGGCCGGGCTGAAGAACCTCAAAAGTTTCCATCCTCGTCTCATTCCATCAGGGTTACTTTCACCGAATATTTGCCTTGTTCCACGGCCTGCTTGATGCGGCTGAATTCCTCCGGGGTTATGCTGGTGAAGGTGAGGTAGTCTCCTGCCTGAAACAGGGCCGGTGGTTCCCGGGTGGGGTCAAAGATTTTGAGGGGCGTCCGGCCGATGAGCCGCCAGCCTCCGGGGCTCTCCATTGGGTAGATGCCGGTCTGCGTCCCGGCGATGCCCACCGACCCGGCAGGTATCTTGGTGCGGGGGGTCTCCAGTCTCGGGGCGGCTATCTTGGGTGACATGCCCCCCAGGTAGGGGAAGCCGGGCATGAAGCCGATCATGTAAATCAGGTAGTTGGCACTGGTGTGGAGCTGTATCACCTCTGACGTGGTCAAGCCATTGTGGGCGGCGACAAATTCCAGGTCAGGGCCATATTCGCCGCCATAGACGGTGGGAATCTCGATCAGCCGGGGCTTGGCTAGCTCAATTTCCCCCATGGATTGCGCTAGTCTGCGCAGGGTATCTTTCAGCTTGCGGGCGCTTATCTCCAGGGGCTCAAAGTAAACGAGGAGAGAACGGTAGGTGGGGACGGTTTCAATAACGCCGGGGATTTTTTCCCTGGCAATGGCCAGCATGAGATGCCGCACCCGGCAGTTGAGCTCCGGATCAATGCCGTCCCCAAATTCGACGAAAATGGCCCTATCGCCGCCGGCTAATAGTCTTGGTTCGTCGTAGATCATGGCTGGAAGCTCAGAGGAACTGGCTCATGGGCACCACCTCCACCCCCGCTGCCGTCATCCGCTCCCGTAGTTTACGGGCCAGCTCTACTGCCCCGGGGGTATCACCGTGCAGGCAGATGGTATCGGCCCTGATGGGAATTTCCTTCCCATTGATGGCGATGGCTCTTCCCTCGGTGACCATCCGCAGGCTGGCGGCGATGACCTCTTCCGGGTCTTCAATCACCGCCCCAGGTTTGTTTCTGGGGACGAGGCTGCCGTCAGGGTTTAAGGCGCGGTCAGCAAAGACCTCGCTGGCGGTTCTCAGGCCAAGCTCCCGGCCGATTTCAAGCCAGACTGACCCGGCCAGCCCCACCAGTATCAGTTCTTCATCAACTTCCCGCACCGCCTCGGCCACAGCTCTGGCGATGGCCTCATTGGCCACCCCCATATTATACAGGGCCCCATGGGGTTTGACGTGCTGCAACTTTTTTGTCTTGGTGAAGGCCATGAGAGCCCCGATCTGGTAGATGACGTAATTTTTGGCCTCTTCCGGGGTCACCTTCATCTCCCGCCGCCCGAAGCCCATGAGGTCGGGGAGGCTGGGGTGGGCGCCAATGCCAACCCCCGCTTGCTCCGCTAGGCTCACGGTTCGGCGCATCCACATCGGGTCGCCGGCGTGAAACCCGCAGGCGATATTGGCCGAGGAAATGTAAGGCATCAATTGCTCATCAAAGCCCAGCTTATAGGTGCCAAAGCTCTCACCTAAATCACAGTTGAAGTCAATCTTCTTGGCTGGCATCTTTCTCCTCGGTTACAGAACTGATAAGTCCTCATCCAAGAGGTCGGTGATGAACATGTGACCCGGCGAGTGGGTGATCATCAGCGGTGGCTTTGACTTGAGCGCCACCGCCTGCGGCGTCACCCCGCAGGCCCAGAAGACAGGAACCTCATCATCCTTGATTTCCACCGGGTCACCGTAGTCTGGTTTGGCTAGGTCAGTGATGCCGATTCTTTCCGGGTCTCCGATGTGGACTGGGGCCCCATGTACTCCGGGGAATCGGGAGGTTATCTGGACGGCTCTGACCACTTTGGTCACTGGGATGGGGCGCATGCTCACCACCAGCGGCCCGAAGAACATCCCGGCAGGGGTGGTCTGGATATTGGTGACATACATGGCCACGTTCTTGCCTTGGTCAATGTGGCGTAGCTGAATGCCGGCTCTGATTAAAGCAGTTTCAAAGGTGAAGCTGCATCCCAATAGGAAGGTCACCATTTCACTGTTCCAGTAGCTGGTGATATCCTTCTCTTCGGCTACTAGCTCCCCATTCCGGTAGACCCGGTAGAGCGCCACGTCTGTCCTGATGTCGGCGCCGGGTGCCGTTAGCGTCGGCTCATATTTCCCCGGCTCCAGCACCTCCAGGATAGGGCAGGGCTTGGGATTGCGCTGGCAGAAGAGGAAAAAGTCAAAGGCGATGTCTTTGGGCAGGATTACCAGATTGGCCTGGGTGTAGCCGGGGGCTAGCCCACAGGTTGGCCGCATGAGCTTGTCACGCCGGATCAGCTCTCTTACTTCTTTGGGATTATCATATGCCATGCTATCTCACCATCTTTTTACTTTCCCTACACAGGGTGGGAGAATTATCCTATAATGTGCCTAACTATAATAGATTATTTCCTGCCAACTTGACAAGGCCACCGTTTGGGGCGAAAATCCAGCGAGGCTGATATAATAGATGCAAGGAGGTACCGTGAAGAAAATTGGGTTTATTGGTGTTGGCCCAGTGGGCACTGCCTTCGGGGTGAGGCTAGCGGGGCTGGGTTATGAGGTAATTGGCGTCTATGACTTAAGCGCTGCGGCTGCGCAGCGGTTTGCCGGGAGGGTGGCGGGCTGCCAGGTTTACGAGAAGGCTCAAGACATGGTTGATGACGCCGAGGCTATCTTTATCACTACCCCTGATGATATCATCCCTAAGGTGGCTCGCCAGCTTGAGTGGCATGAGGGGCAAACCGTGCTCCATTGCAGCGGCGCTACCTCGGTTGAGGCTCTAGCGCCAGCCAGAGAGAAGGGGGCCATGGTGGGGTCTATTCATCCCTGCCAGACTTTCGCCGGCGTTGACCAGGCCATCGAGAATTTGCCTGGCTCCACCTTCGCCATTGAGGCTGAAGAGCCGGTAAGAGGTATCTTGACGGATATGGCCAGGGCTTTGGGTGGCGATTGCGTCTATCTTAGCGCCGAGGATAAAGCCCTTTACCATGCGGCGGCGTGCATCGCCTGCAACTACTTTATCACTCTGGTCAAGCTAGCTACCGACCTCTGGCAGAATTTTGGTAAATCCACCGATGAGGCAACCAAAGCCTATCTACCCCTGCTGCGCGGTGCAGTAAACAACATTGCTCACACTGGCCTCCCTGGATGTCTCACTGGCCCCATCGCCCGCGGCGACGTAAACACGGTGCGTAAGCATCTTGATGCCCTGGAGAAAAGAGCCTCTCCCTCCTTGATCAGCCTTTATAGGGCGCTGGGAATGGAGACGATACCCATCGCTCTAGCCAAGGGGACACTCAGCGAAGAAGCCGCCGCGAAATTGCGCGAGCTACTGAAATCCTGACTAAGAAATCAAGGAAGGAGGAAGCATGGACGACTTTGAGATTATTGACGCCCATATCCACCTGGCCAGGACGGTGGAAGAGGAGAGCAATTACTGGCTCTTTCCCGGGCGCCGGAACTGTGACCGCTATGGAACCCCGGAGAGAGCCATTGAGTATATGGACCGAGAAGGCATCTCCAAGATGGCTTTTATGACCCTGATACCACGCCAATACCGAGGGCCTCTGGCGGAGAAAGCCAAACTGATAAAGCTGCCGGAGCGGGAGCGCCGGGAAAAGGAAAAGAAAATCAGCGAGCAAATCGGCCCAATCATGCGGGAAATCAACGCCTGGGGCTGTGAGGTGGGGCGGCGCTTTCCTCGGCTGCTTCCTTTCAGCTGCCTTGCCCCGGAACTGGGAGGTGCCAAGGGCATGGTTGAGGAGGTGGAGCTGAGAGCAAGTCAAGGGGCAAAGGGAATAAAGCTCCATCCGGGCATGTTCTCCTTCTTCCCGGACGATGAGGAGATGTGGCCGGCCTATGAAAAATGCCAAGAGCTAGGTTTGCCGGTCCTAGCTGATTCCGGCCCCTGGCCCGCCCCGCATGTCCTGGTGGAATACCCCTCCCCAGTGGCGGTTCCGGCGCAGCGTGAGCTGCCCGATTATGCTGAGCCCAAGAACTGGGCCCGGGTGGCTGAGGCCTTCCCTCGCTTGACCATCATCCTCGCCCATCTCGGCTCTGCCTGGTGGGATGAGAGGGTGGAGCTGGCCCAGAAGTATCCCAACATCTATTTTGATACTTCACAGGGTTTTTCGGCGCCAGACCGCATTCCCTACACCCCCCATCGGGGGCTGGCGGAGGAAGACGCGGTGCGGATTTTCCGCAAGATCGGTGTGGACAGGATAATGTTCGGCACCGACTTCCCGGCGATTGCCCCGCAGCCTCAACTAGAGCAGATTCTGCGGCTCCCCTTGACTAGCGAGGAGAAGCGAATGATTCTGGCAGAGAATGCCAAGCGCATCCTCCGTATTTAGCTTGCCCTAGGAGGTGGCCCCGTCTAGCCGAGGAGGGATTTCACTTCCTCAATACGGGCGCGCAGACTGTCCAGGTTGCCGTCAATGACGTGGCCGATCATGAGGAGCTGGTAGCCTTCCTTGGCCCACTTGGCCATGCCCTTGGGGGAGGGGCCACCGAGGCCTGCCACCTTGCCCGTTTCCCGGCATATGCGGGCGATCTCTCTCAGCTTCTCCTCCACCACCTCTGTGGCCACCAGCTCTGAGCGCAGGGCCTTGGGGGGAATATCTCCAATGTCAAGCACCAGGTCATTGGTGCCCACAATGGTTCCGGTTACGCCATCCAAGCTCAAGATATGGCGCAGGTTGCTGATGCACTCCAGGGTTTCCGTCTGCGGGAAGAGGACAACGTTGTTATTGACGTATTCGATCATCTCCCGCAAGGGCATCTCAGCTAGGTTCTGGAAGTCAAGCAGATAAGGGCTCATCCCGATTCCTGCCCCTCTGTGCCCGATGGGTGGAAAGTAAGACTGATTGACGGCGTAGAGGGCTTCCTCCACGGTGTTAACCTGGGGCACCATCAGTCCATTGACGCCGGCATCAAGGTAGCACCGGAAGTTGGCCGTTTTCTCCTCCGGCCTGAGCAG
>MTNR01000073.1 GCA_002011495.1 Dehalococcoides sp. JdFR-56
CTATTCGCGATAATGGATAAGGAGGTAGAGCCTTTTGTCCCGTTTGGTAATCCCCAAAATTGAGTGTGTGGAGAGTGCGGAGAACTTCGGGCGGTTCCAGGTTGAGCCGCTGGAGAAGGGCTTTGGCATTACCCTGGGCAATGCTCTGCGGCGGGTGTTGCTCAGCTACCTCCCCGGCGCCGCGGTAACCCAGGTCAGGATTGAGGGGGTGGGGCATGAATTCACCACCATTCCTCACGCCAAGGAGGATGTCATCGAGTTTCTGCTCAACGTCAAGGCATTAAGGATAAAACCCCTTTCCAACCGCCCAGGCAAGCTGATACTGGACGTACAGGGAGAGGGGAGGGTCTGCGCCGCTGATATCAAGCCCTCAACCGATTTTGAAGTCGCCAACCCGGAGCTTTGCCTCATCACCTTGGATTCACCTGAAGCCAAGCTCTATGTGGAGTTCAACGTCGAGCTGGGCGAGGGCTACCGGCCGGCTGAATCTGCCGATAATATGCCGGTGGGCACCATCCCAGTGGACGCCATCTTCACACCGATACGCAAGGTCAACTTCACCATCGAGCCGATCCATATCGGCCAGGAGACCAGCCGGGAGCGGTTGCTGCTCGAGGTGTGGACGGATGGCACCACCTCACCAGTGGATGCCATCAGCCAGGCCGCCAGCATCTTGATTGAGCAACTCTCCCCGTTTGTCGAGTACGTCAAGGTTTCCCAGCTCAAGGCGGAGGAGCAGCTCCTGCGCCTGTCCATCCCTGATGAGAAATACAACATGCCGGTGGAGCAGCTGGACCTCTCGGTACGCACCATGAACTGCCTGAGGCGGGGTGGCATCACCACCGTGGGCGAGCTCATCAGCAAAAAACCCAAAGACCTCTTGCAGCTGCGCAACTTCGGGCAGAAATCATTCCAAGAAATACAGGAGCGCCTGGCTGAACTGGGGCTGTCCCTATCCCCTCACCTTGAACAACTGAAGAAGGAGAAGGAAGCACCATCAGCGGAGGCGGCCCCAGCTGAAACCGGCGCCGAGGCGGAAGGTCCAGCTGAGAGCGAGAGTCAATCTGGAGAGTAGGATAACATGAGGCACAGAGTAGCTGGCAGAAAGCTGAGCAGGTCAACGGGGCACCGCCGGGCGCTATATCGCAACCTGGTGACCGACCTGCTTAAGCATGAAAAGATCGTCACCACCGAGGCCAAGGCCAAGGAAGTGCGCATCCTGGCCGAGAAAATAATCACCCTGGGCAAAGAGGGCGGGCTCAGCTCCTTCCGCCAGGCGCTGTCATTCCTCACGGATAAGGCAGTCGCCGAGAAGGTGTTCTCCGAGCTGTCCTCCCGGTACGCCTCACGCCCCGGCGGCTATACCCGCATAGTCAAACTGGGGCCCAGGCTGGGCGATGGAGCACCCATGGTTCAACTCTCGCTGGTGGAGTGAGCCGCCCGGCTGGGGGTCAGGGAATAAGAGGTTTTCAACCTTGGCCACAAGCTCCAAGATGGTACTGATTATGGAATACGACGGCACCAATTACTACGGCTTCCAATTGCAGGCTGACCTGCCCACGATTCAGGGGGAGATAGAGCAGGCTTTATGGAAGCTCACCGGAGAGAGGACGCGGGTGATGGCAGCCAGCCGAACTGATACCGGAGTCCACGCCAAGGGACAGGTGGTCAGCTTCCGGACTAGTTCTTCATTACCCTCAACCGCATTTATCAAGGGGCTGAACTACTACCTGCCCCAGGACATCGCCGTTAAAGAGGCTTTCCGGGTGAGGGAGTCCTTCAACGTCAGGCGCCATGCTATCAGCCGGGAGTACGCTTACTACATCCTGAACCGCCCCACCCGCTCCCCACTGAGGCGCAGCTTCGCTTACCTGGTGCCTCAGCCCCTGGACATCGGGTTGATGAATGAGGCCTGCCAGTACCTGGTTGGCGAGCATGATTTTGCCTCATTTGCCACCTCTCTAAAGGGCAGCAATGTGAAAAGTACGGTGCGCCGGGTTCACCACGCCAGCGTAGCGAAGGAGGGGGAGCTGGTCATCCTCAACATGGTGGCCAACTCGTTTCTGCCCCACCAGGTGCGCAACACCGCCGGGTCCCTCATCAGGGTTGGCCAGGGAAAGATGACAGTTAATGAATTTCGTAGTATATTAGAAGCTAGACAGCCTGGCCTGGCAGGGCCAACCGCCCCCGCCCACGGGCTGTGCTTGATTGGGGTGAGCTACCCACATTCCTGGGAGGAGATACGCAATTGAAAACCTACAGCACCAAACCTGCCGATATCAAGCGTGAGTGGCATGTTATCGATGCTTCAGGCCAGACCCTGGGCAAGCTGGCCACCCAAGTGGCCCGTTTGCTCACGGGTAAGCATAAGCCGATCTTCAGCCCGAACCTAGACACCGGTGACTTTGTCATCGTCATCAACGCGGAGAAAGTTCGGGTTACCGGCAACAAGCTGAAACAGAAGCTCTACTACCGCCATTCCGGGTATCCCGGGGGCTTGAAGAGCATCACCCTAGAGAAAATGATGCAGACCAATCCAGCCCGCGTCATTGAGCACGCGGTCAAAGGCATGCTGCCTCACACGCGCCTGGGGGCCAGCATGAGGAAGAAGCTCAGGGTGTACGTCGGTGATACCCACCCCCACCTGGCTCAGATAAAGGCTACTTCCAGCCCAGCACCGAAAAAGGAGTAGAAGAGGATACTTCACATGGTAACGAAACAAGCTTACGTCCACGGAACCGGCCGGAGAAAGACGGCAGTAGCTCAGGTGAGATTATTCCCGGGCAATGGCGCCATAATCGTCAATGGCGCGCCCTATGAGGAATTATTCCCCAGCCTTGAGCACCGCCGGGTAATATTGCAACCCCTTATGGTCACCGAGAGCCTGAGCAAGTATAATGCCATCGTCAAGGTAAAGGGAGGCGGCATTTCCGGGCAGGCTGGAGCCATCGCCCACGGCATCGCTCGCGCTCTGGTGGCCGCTGATGAAAGCCTCAGGCCCATCCTGCGGCAGCACGGGCTGCTCACCCGGGACCCCAGAGTAAAAGAGCGCAAGAAGCCTGGGCTCAAGCGCGCCCGCAAAGCACCACAATACACCAAGAGATAAGCTCGGGGAATTTCTTCGGCAAGAGGGAGATAGTTATCTACTTGACCCCGGCCAATTCCTTGCCGAACTCAAGCAATCTCTCCACCCGGGCCTGGGAATCGCTTTCCGCATAGATGCGGAGCACTGGCTCCGTTCCGGAAAATCTGATCAGCAGCCAGGTGTTGTCCACCAGGATAAAGCGGAAGCCATCGCTGGTGTCTATTCTGGCTACTTTGACGCCCTCAATGGACTGCGGGAGACTCTCTTTCAGGTGCTCAATGATGGCCTGGCGCTCACCTTCGGGGAACTCAATATCTACCCGCTCGTAGTAGTGAGGGCCCACCTTACGGTAAAGATATTCCAGCAGCTCCGATGGTGTTTTCCCCGTTTTAATCATCAGGTCAAGAAAATAGAGGCTGGCCAGGATGCCGTCACGCTCGGCCACATGACCCCGGAAGCCGTAGCCACCGCTCTCCTCCCCGCCGATGAGCGCCCTTTCGGTGAGCATTATCGGGGCGACATGTTTGAAACCCACCGTGGTCTCGTACACCGGCACCTTGAATATCTCACCCAGGCGGTAAATCATGCTGGTGGTGGTGATGGTCTTGACCAGAGGCCCGCGCTCACCCCGCACCTCCAATAGATAGAGGCAGAGCAGGGCAAAGACCTGAAGCTGGGTGAGAAACACTCCCTTTTCATCAATGACACCCATCCGGTCGGCATCGCCATCAGTGGCCAGGCCTACATTGGCCATCTCCTCCCTGACCATGGTGGAGAGCCTCCCCAAATTGAGCGCGATCGGCTCCGGCCGCACCATGCCCGGGAAAAGCGGGTTGCGTTCCCCGTTTATCTCAACTAGCTCGGTAGCCCCACCCTCAAGCAGCCTTTTGAGATAGCCAGCCCCGGCGCCATACATGGAGTCCACGATAACTTTCAGCCCAGCCTGGCGAATCCCGTCCAGGTCAACCAGCCGGGAAATCTGCTCTAGGTAAACCGGAGCCAGGTCAAGATAGGCCACCAGCCCCTGCCCCAGCGCCTTATCCAAGGGCAGCCGCGGTATCTCTCTGGCGGCGAGAGCCCGAGCGATAAACTTCTCAATCTGCGCAGTAACTTCCCCCGGGGCGCTTGCGCCGTGCTCATCTTTATATTTGAAGCCGTTCCAGATGCCTGGGTTATGGCTGGCGGTGATGATGATGGCGCCGCCTGTCTTCTTGGCGAGAACCCCAAAGCTAATAACCGGCGTTGGCGTTGCCTTGGAGCAGAGATAGACCTTTATCCCATTGCCAGCCACCACCTCAGCGGCGGCCGCAGCAAAGTCCTCTGAGGCAAAGCGGGTATCATAGCCGATAATCAACCCGCGGCTGGCCAGCCCAGATTGCTTGAGGTAATCGGCCACCCCTTGAGCACAGGCCCGCACATTATCAAAGGTGAAATCCTGGGCGATAATGCCCCGCCAGCCATCAGTGCCAAACTTAATCTCGCTTTTCATCTGCCTCACCCTTCCCATTACGCAGCCTAGAGGTATCTCCCTACTGCCTTAGCGATTGAGCGCAGCTCCTCCATCAATTGGGCGAAGTCCGACAAGGTGAGTGACTGCAGGCCATCCACCAGGGCTTCCTTTGGATTGGGGTGAACCTCAATGAGCAGCCCATCAACCCCTGCCGCCACCGCCGCCTTAGCCAGCGCCGGCACCAGTGAGTAGTGGCCGGCAGCGTGGCTCGGGTCAACAATCAACGGCAGGTGGCTGAACTTCTTCACCACCGGCACGGAAGTGACGTCCAGGGAAAAGCGAATGCTATCCTCAAAGGTTCTGATTCCCCGCTCACAAAGAATAACCTGGTTATTTCCCTCGGCCAGCAGATAATCGGCGGCGGTGAGCCACTCGGTGATAGTGCTGGAAAAGCCACGCTTGAGCAGGACCGGCCGCTGGCTCTTGCCCACGTTGGTCAGCAGGGTAAAATTCTGCATATTGCGGGCACCAACCTGAAGGATGTCCGCCGCCCCGGCCACCAGGTCAACGTCATGCGGGTCAACCACCTCAGTGACCACCGGTATCTGGAAACGCTCTCTGGCCTTGGCCAGCAGCTCCAGCCCCTTTTCCTCCAGACCCTGAAAGCTGAAAGGAGAGGTGCGCGGCTTAAAGGCGCCTCCGCGCAAAACTGCAGCGCCGGCTTCCTTCACCGCCTCGGCCGCCTCCATCAGCTGCGCCTCACTCTCCACGGCGCAGGGCCCTGCCATGACCACCACACGCTCACCACCAATCTCAACGCCCCCAACGGAAACTACGGTATTTTCTGACTTGAATTCCCGGGAGGCGAGCTTGTAGGGCTTCATTATCCGGGTGACGCTCTCCACCCCGGGAAGCACGGCGAAGGTATCGGTGGACACCTGCCCGGTATGGCCGCCCAGAATGGCGACCACTATCTTGTCCGTACCTAAGTTCAGCTGAACCTGAAACCCGAGCGCCTTGGCCCGCTGCACCACCCCATCCACCTCCTCCACACCGACGCCCTTGGCCATCTCAACTATCATAACTTTATGTTAACTCCCAATAATTTTTAATTTGGTTAGAGAGGCTTTCCCTCCTCAACTTCCGCTATCTTTTCTCAAGGCAGTGGACTAAATAGGCCACTGCCATCGCCCAGAATAAAGCGCCGAGAGGCATTTATAGTTGCCCTCTTACTAATTCATACATTAAGGAGGAGATATCTTTCAAAAAGGGCTTTCCTCTAACCTTGCTATTTGCCCAGCGCCTCTCTGCGCAGCACTTCAGCTTTGTCCGTCCTCTCCCAGGGCAAGTCAAGGTCAGTCCGGCCGAAGTGTCCGTAGCAGGCGGTGGGGCGGTAGATGGGGCGGCGCAGGTCCAAATCCCGAATGATGGCCTCGGGCCTGAGGTCAAAGTGCCTATCTATCAGCTCCAGGAGGCGAGCGTGGTCAACTTTGCCCGTGCCAAAGGTCTCAATGGATATAGACAGCGGGCGGGCCACACCGATAACGTAGGAAATCTGGATTTCCACCCGCTCGGCCAGCCCGGCAGCCACGATATTTTTGGCGATATAGCGGGCGGCATAAGCCCCCGAGCGGTCAACCTTGGTCGGGTCCTTCCCGGAGAAGCACCCACCACCATGCCGGGCCACGCCGCCATAGGTATCAACCAGAATCTTCCGCCCAGTAAAGCCGGTATCGGACATGGGCCCGCCGATGACAAACCGCCCCGTGGCATTCACGTAGTAGACGGTGTCATCGTCAATGAGCGATGACGGAATAACCTTCTTCACCACCTGCTCAATGATGTCTTGCTCGATTTTATCGTGGCTGACGCCATCATCATGCTGGGCACCAATGACCACGCTATCAACTCGCTTGGGGGCGCCATTGTGGTACTCCACGGTTACCTGCGATTTGCCATCAGGGCGGAGATAAGGCAGAGTCTTATCCTTCCTCACCTGCGCCAGACGCTGACAGAGCCGGTGCGCCAGCGAAATGGGCAGCGGCATAAGCTCCGGGGTCTCCCGGCAGGCAAACCCCACCATCATCCCCTGGTCACCAGCCCCGATTTTATCCAGGTCATCAGCCGCAGCCCCAATCTTGGCTTCCAGTGACTCATCCACCCCCAGGGCGATGTCCCTGGATTGCTCGTTGATGGAGACTACCACCCCACAGGACTGATACTCAAAACCATACTCGGGGCGAATGTAGCCTACATCCCGAACCACCTCGCGCACAATCTGCGGGATCTCCACATAGCAATCAGTGGTGATCTCTCCCAGCACCATCACCAGACCGTTGGTCACCGCGGTCTCACAGGCCACCCGCCCATAAGGGTCTTTGGCCAGAATGGCATCCAGGACGGCATCTGATATCTGGTCGCAGAGCTTGTCTGGGTGACCTTCTGCCACTGACTCTGAGGTCAGCAAGTACTTGGGCGAGCTAGCAAAACTGCTGGTCATCTTTCTCCCTCCCTGTGTATCCTTAGGTGCCCTCCTCCCAGCTGGCGAGGTACTCCTCCTGCTCCGGAGTTAGGCGGTCGATCTCAACGCCCATGGCCTTAAGCTTGAGCCGGGCCACCTCCTGGTCAATCTCCTGGGGCACCGGGTAAACTTTGGGCTCAAGCCGGCCTCTATTTTGGGCCATATATTCCAGACACAAGGCCTGGTTGGCAAAGCTCATATCCATCACGCTGGCCGGATGCCCCTCCGCCGCCGCCAGGTTGATGAGCCTTCCCTCTCCGAGCAGATATAGATGGCGCCCATCCGCCAGGGTGTATTCGTCAATAAAGCTGCGCAGGCGCCGCTTGCTCCGAGCCAGCCCTTCCAGCGCCGGGATATTGATCTCAACGTTGAAATGGCCGCTATTGGCCAGGATAGCCCCATCCTTCATCACCTGGAAGTGGGCCTCATCAATCACGTTTTTGTCCCCGGTGGTGGTGATGAAGACGTCACCCACCTTGGCCGCCTCGGCAAGCGGCATCACCTGATAACCATCCATGACCGCCTCCAGGGCGCGCACCGGCGCCACCTCAACCACGATCACCTGCGCCCCCAGCCCCCTGGCCCTCAGGGCGATGCCATGCCCGCACCAGCCATAGCCACAGACCACCACCTTCTTCCCCGCCCAGAGAATATTGGTCGCCCGGGTGATGCCATCAATG
>MTNR01000013.1 GCA_002011495.1 Dehalococcoides sp. JdFR-56
GCTCTCAGCCCGCTGGCAAAGGTTACCCCCGCCGCCGGGTTGACCTGGATCTGATTGATATTGGCGAAGTGATACTCCACCGGGTCCTCAATGGTGATAATCTTGCGCCCCACCGCATCAAGCTGATTAACCGAGGCATATTGAGTAGTGGTCTTGCCAGAACCGGTGGGGCCGCTGATCAGTATCATGCCAAAGGGGGTTTTCAGCATCTGCATATATCTGGAGAGAACATCGGGGGTAAAGCCGATCTCAGGCAAAGGCATGAAGGCAAAGGCCTTGTCCAGAATACGCAGCACCGTCATCTCGCCATAGATGGTATTCGCCGTGGCCACCCGGATGTCCACCTCCCTATCCCCCATGTCAAAGGTGATCTGCCCGTCCTGGGGGCGGCGCCGCTCGGCGATATTAAGCCCGGCCATGATTTTGAGCCGGGAAAGCAAGGGGGCGTGCACACTCAAGGGTAGTGACATGACATCACTCAAGATACCGTCAATGCGGTAACGAACCCTAAGTTTATCCTCCTGCGGCTCAATATGAATATCAGAGGCTCGGTCTCTCACCGCCTGCTTGATGAGAAGGTCAATCGCCCGGACCACGGGCGCTTGCGCGATTGCCTCCGCCGAAACCCGCGCCTCCCTCACCCCGGCACCGCCACGGTAGCGAGTGGGAATTTGACTCAGCTGCTCCTCAAGCTCGCCACCGATCCGGTAGTTGAGGTCGATCATCTCCTGGATATCCTGCGAGGTGCTGATCACCGGCTCGATTCTCCTCAGCGTCACCGCTGCCAGGTCCTCAATCGCCTCAATATCCTTGGGGTCCTCCATGGCCACCACCAGGGCGCCATCAGTCACATCCACCGGGATGACACCGTACTTCCGGGCGATGGACTCCGGAACCAGCTTCACCGCCTCGGACTTGACCCCTTGTTTCCTCAGATTGATGAAGGGAATGCCCAGCAGCATGCTGGTGAAGAAGGCTAGCTGCTGCGGGGTGACCATCCGCTGCTGGAGGAGAACCTGCTCCAGCCGATTGCCACTCTTCTGCTGCAGCTCAAGAGCACGCTCCAGTTGCTCCTCGGTGATAATCCCTGCCTCAACCAGTAACTGACCAATATCTTTTTTCTTCTGTTTCTCCGCTAGCTCCATCTCTTCTGCCCCACCTGGGCAGCCTTAAGCCCCAGGATTAAAGGGTTAGCTCTCCTTGAGCGCGATGTTGATTCTTCGTATCCCTTTCCCCTTTTTGGCCAAGTCACCTTTCTCGGGTGGCGCCGGGGTCACCTCCGCCTCGGGTAGTTTCGAGGAGAGCACGCTGACCAAGGGGATGGGCTTATCCAGGGTGACGGTTATGGTGGCACCGCGATTCCATGAGCCGCTGGTGCGGACAAACTTTATCTCCGGCGTCATCTGCAGGTAGTTATATAATTTGGCCACCAGATTTGGGTCCATGGGCACACCCAGCGCTAGCTCCACCTCTCCCGCATAAAGGGAGCCTTTGCCCCGCTTGAGCGCGCTGAGCTCAGCTTCTTCCTGCCGGTCACGGCCCGCCTCAGGAGCTGCCTCGGTAAAGTCCTTCTCCTCCGCCACTGGCTCAGCGGCAGCCTTCTCCAGCTGAGTCAGCACCCCTTCCTCCTTCTCAGCCACCTCCTCAGCCGCGGAGAGAATATCCTCCGCCTCTTTCTCCACCGTGGTGGCCAGTCCCCTCCTTATCTCCTCAGCTTCCTTTTTGGCCTGAGCGATGATTCGGGCAGCTTCCTCCTCTGCCTCCGCCCTGGCTCGCATCTTGATGCTCTCCACTATCTGGTCAGCGCTCCGTATCGCCGCCTTGAGAATGGAACGCACCGAGGCCGAAGGGGAAACTCCATGCTCCTCGGATAGCTCGCTCACCAGGTCAACCACCTGCTCCTCATCCAGCACATCCTTGCCCGCAGGCAGAGCCTCCGCTGCTCCCTCTTCCCGCTCCTTGGTTTTGTGTCGCTGACCGAGTAACTTGAACACGCTCAACCTCCCCCTAGAACTGTTATCTCTCCTCCCCCACCCACGATTTACATAAACAATCTTAACTTGCCAAATGGCAAATGTCAACTATTCCCCAAGAATGCCGGCGGAACCAGCCTCGACCAACCTTTGAAATTTGGCTAAAATGCAAAACGGGCCATTTTGAACGAGGAAAAATGCCTTGAGACCTAGGTCAAGGACAAGCGGCACCCTCAGACCAGCAGCCCATATATTTGTGATACCGAATCCCCAAGGTAGGAAAAAGATACTAGGCCAAAAGTACTAGATAGAGCTGGGGCCCGTTCTTAATATGCCTGATTTAAGCCGAGCCCCTTTAATGAAATCTGAACCCTTTCTCGGCAAAAAGTTTTAAGCAGATATCCACCACCTCGGGGTCATAGTGACTCCCCTTTTTCTGGGAGATTTCCTCCAGCGCTCTGGCGAGGCCCAAAGCCGGCCGGTAGGGGCGGTGGGAGGCCATCGCCTCAACCACATCGGCCACCCCCAAGATTCTGGCCTCAAGAAGGAGGTCTCGGGCTGATATCCCGGCCGGATACCCGGAGCCATCTATCCGCTCATGATGCTGAAGCACAATCTGGGCCACCGGCCAGGGGAACTCTATGGTCTTCAGGATGTTGTAACCAGCCTTGGGATGGGTTTTGATCATGTCAAACTCGATCTCCGTCAGCTTGCCCGGCTTGGACAGGATTTCGCCAGGCACATACATCTTGCCGATATCATGCAGGCTCCCGGCCACCCGGATGCCGGCGGCCACTTCTTTGCTCAGGCCCATCTCCCTGACCACGGCGTCGGCCAGCTGGGTCACCCTGTGCTGATGGCCGGAGGTGTAAGGGTCACGCATCTCGGTGGTTAGGGCGATGGCCTTGATGATATCCTCAATCAATTCCTGCAATTTCTCCGAGTAGCGCCGGCTTTCCTCTTCGGCGCGCTTGCGCTCCACCAGCTCCCGCTGTGCCGCCTGGTACAGCCTCCTGTTCTCTATCACCAGGCGCTGCTTCTCCAGCGCCTGGGCCACGGTGGCCAGAACCAAGTCCACATTGAGAGGCTTGGTGATGTAGGCAGAAGCCCCTTGATTTAGCGCCTCAACCGCCGTTTCTACCGAAGCATCGGCCGTGATCATGATCACCACCATGTCCGCGTGCCGCTTCTTCAAAGACACGAGCAGCTCCATCCCCTCCATATCAGGCAGCTTGATGTCAAGCAGCACCGCGTGGAAGAATCTCCGCCGCACCCTCTCCAGTGCCTCGCGCCCCCTCCTCACCGACTCCGTCTCGTAGCCCTGCCTGCGGAAGATGAGAGATAGGGCCATCACCGTGCCCTCATCGTCATCGACGATGAGGATGCTCTCTCGCGCGGCCATCTCGCCTGATCCTGCTCCCCCCTCAAGTAACCATCCCATTCCAGAATATTACCTACTGTCACTTTCATTGTCAAGTTAATGGACAGTTGGCATATCCCCCTATGTTCGGAGCTTTGGGGAGGTCCCCATTTGAAAAGATGGGGCGTTTAAGCTATAAATATAAGGGTGCCTCAAACTCCATGAAGAAAGGAACCGAGCTTGGCGAAAAAGAAGGCGGCAAAACCCCAGCGCCTGCCCACCAAGCGCCAGCTTTCCCGGTGGGAGCAAGAGAGGAAGAGACAGCGGATTATCCTGGGCGTGGGCATTTTCATCATCGTCGCCGTTCTCAGCATCATAGGGACAGGGTGGTATCTCGGGCAGTACCAACCCATGCAGCAGACGGCGATCAAGGTCAATGACACCGAATTCAGCATGAAGTACTTCGTCGAGATGCTCAAAGCCCACGGGGGGGACCAGCCCGCCGCCTATACCCTATCGCTGGCGGACATGGTGATAAAGAATATCGAGCAGCATGAGCTCGTCAGGCAGCAGGCTTTGGAGCTGGGGCTGAGCGTGAGCGACGAGGAGGTCATCAAGGAGCTGAAAAAGGCTGGCCTCCCTGATGGGGAAGCCTACCGGGACCTGGTGGAAAACCAGCTACTGGTGGATAAGCTATTGGAGGAATACTTTGACCAGCAGGTGCCGGTGACCGCGGAGCAGAGGCACGTTATGGCCATGCTGCTGGAGAGCGAAACACAGGCAAACGAGGTCAGAGCCAGGCTGGAAGGCGGTGAGAGCTTTACCGAACTGGCGGGGGAGCTGTCTCTGGAACCCTTCTCCAAAAGTAAGCAGGGGGACCTGGGGTGGCACCCCAGGGAAATTCTGAACGAGTGGCTCAATGCGCCCATGGTTGATTATATCTTCAGCGCCGAGGTGGGAGCGCTCAGCCAGCCGGTATATGATGAGGAGGTGAGCAAGAGCATCGGCTACTGGGTGGTGAGAGTGGTGGAGCGAAACGAAGAGGAGGAGGAAGCCCATATCCAGCTGATGCTGCTGGGCAGTGAAGCTCTGGCACAGGAGATAATCAGCCGGCTCGAGGCGGGCGAGGATTTTGGCACCCTGGCCAAAGAGTTCTCCCAGCTTAAAGGGGTGGAGGAAAACGAGGGAGAGTACGAGATCGGCCCGGGGATGACCAGCCCTCCGGTTGACGCGTTTGTCTTTGACCCGGAAACGGAGCCGCAGACGCTGAGCGAGCCGATCCGCGATAGTGACGTCACCACCGAGGGGGGTTACTGGCTGATCAAGGTGGTGGCGGAGGATAAAGACCGCAAGCTGGATAAAGACGACCGGGACCTGCTCAAAGCCAAAGCCTTCAATGAATGGCTCTCCTCGCTCTGGGATGACCCACAAAACCAGGTGGATGATAGCTATCTTGACCTGGAGAAAAAGTCCTGGGCACTGCAGCGGGCAAGAAGAGGCTAGAAAAAGAGGTAGTGGAAGGAAATGAAGAAAGAGAGCATCGGCATCGGGTTAATGGGATTGGGAGTAGTCGGCGGACAGGTGGCCAAGGTTTTGACCGAGAAAGCAAGCGCCCTGGCGGAGCAGGCTGGCTGCCCCCTCGTCCTGCGCAAGATAAAGGTGAGAAGAATAGACCCGGAGCGTCCCCGGGCGCACCAGCTTCCCGCCGAACTATTCACCACCGATGATGACGAGTTCTTCAACACCCCCGGGATTGACATCGTGGTCGAGGCCATCGGTGGGGAGAACCCCGCCCGGGAGTATCTCAAGCGGGCGATAACCAGCGGCAAGCATGTGGTCACCTCCAACAAGGAGGTTATCGCCAAGCACGGCGCGGAGCTGCGCGCTCTGGCCCGGGAGCACCACGTGGGGCTGCGCTATGAGGCCAGCGCCGGTGGTGGCATCCCCCTGATCGCCCCCTTTAAACATGACCTGGTGGCCAACGAGATAAGCGGCATCTACGCCATCATCAACGGCACCACCAACTACATCCTCACCCGCATGGCCAGAGAGGGCATCGATTTCCCCGCCGCCCTTAAGAGCGCCCAGGAGCTGGGATATGCCGAGCCCAACCCGGAAAATGACATTGAGGGCATAGATGCCAACTATAAGCTGGCCATCCTGGCCTCTTTGGCCTTCCAGCATGAGGTCAGGCCTGAGGATATCTACTGCGAAGGGATTTCGCGCATCGGCAGCCGTGACTTCCGCTATGCTCGGGAGCTGGGGTTTGCCATCAAGCTTCTGGCCATCGCCAAACTGGTTGATAACGCCATCGAGGCCAGGGTTCACCCGGTGCTTATCCCTGAAGACTCGCTGCTGGCTAAGGTTGATGGGGTGTATAATGCCATCCTGGTGGAAGGGGACCTCATCGGCAAGGTGCTCTTCTACGGTCAGGGGGCTGGGCCCTCGGCCACCAGCAGCGCCGTCATCGCCGATATCGTCGCCTCGGCGCAGGACATCCTTCTCGGCGTGGGCAACAGATTCAAGTGGAAGGCGGAGTCAGGCAAGAAAATAAAGCCGATGGCGGAGATTGAAACCCAGTACTACCTCCGGGTGAACTGTGCCGACCGTCCCGGCGTTCTAGCTCAGATATCTAAAATTTTGGGGGACCTCAAGATCAGCATCGCCTCAGCCATTCAGAAGGAGGCAGATATGACCGCCCAGACCGCGGAACTGGTCCTCATGACCCACCCTTCCCCGGAAAAGGCGATGCAGCAGGCCCTCAGCAAGATAGCACAGCTTGAGGTGGTCAAGGAGATAAGCAACTTCATTCGCGTGGAGAATATCTAGGCTGGCTAGCGTCATGGCTAAAACCGGAGTTCTTTTCCAGTACCGGGACTTCCTCCCCATCACCCCCAGCACCCCCCTCTTCTCGCTGGGGGAGGGAGATACACCTCTTATCAGGTGTGACCGGCTGGCCGAGGAGGTCGGCTGCGGGGAGCTCTACCTCAAGCTGGAGGGGTGCAATCCCACCGGCTCCTTCAAGGACCGTGGTATGGTGGTGGCTGTGGCCAAGGCGCTAGAGGCAGGGAGCCGGGCCATCATGTGCGCCTCCACCGGCAATACCAGCGCCTCAGCCGCCGCCTACGCCGCCTACTCAGGTCTTACCGCCATCATCGTCGTCCCGGAGGGCAAGATTGCCCTGGGCAAGCTGGCACAGGCCATCATCTTCGGCGCCAAAATCCTGGCGATAAAGGGCAATTTTGACCAGGCGCTGAAGATAGTCCGCACCCTGACCGAGAAGCACCCGGTCACGCTGGTAAATTCCCTCAACCCTCACCGCATCGAGGGGCAGAAAACGGCCGCCTTTGAGATCGTTGACGCCCTGGGCGAGGCTCCAGACTACCTCTTCATCCCAGTGGGCAACGCCGGCAACATCACCGCCTACTGGAAGGGGTTTCAGGAATATCACCGCGCCGGCAGAGCCAAATTAAAGCCAAAGATGATGGGCTTTCAGGCGGAGGGGGCCGCCCCCATTGTCCGTGGTCACGCCATTGAGCGGCCAGAGACGGTGGCCACGGCGATACGCATCGGCAACCCGGCCAGCTGGCGCCAGGCGGTGGCCGCCCGTGATGAATCAGGGGGAACTATTGACCTAGTAAGTGACGAGGAGATCCTCGCCGCCCAGAGGCTGCTGGCGACCAAGGCCGGCGTCTTTGGTGAGCCAGCTTCAGCGGCTTCCCTGGCTGGACTTATCAAGCTCGCCCGCGAGGGGATGGACTTCTCTCAGAAGAGAGTGACCTGTATTATCACCGGCACCGGACTAAAGGATACTGATACCGCCCTGAAGGACGCCCCACCCTTCCTTCAGCTTCCGGCTGATATCGCCGCGGTGGAGCAGGCCCTGGGCTGGAGTTAATGCCTGTTACAGGCATAAGGAGGCAGACGATGTTCGATGAGGCTAAGATCAGAGCCGCCGTAGCCTCCATCATTGAGGCGATCGGGGAAGACCCCACCCGAGAGGGGCTGGCGGGTACTCCCGAACGCGTGGCCGAGATGTACGCCGAGCTCTTCGGGGGGCTGCACCAAGACCCCAGAGAGGAGCTTAAAGTTGGCTTTGAGCTCGGGCACCGGGAAATGGTGGTGCTGAAGGACATCCCCTTTTATTCCATGTGCGAACACCACCTCCTGCCCTTCTTCGGCGTGGCTCATATCGGCTATATCCCCAATGATGAGGGACGCATCGTCGGCATCAGCAAACTGGCCCGGGTGGTGGAGATCATCGCCAAGCGCCCCCAGATTCAGGAGAAGAT
>MTNR01000065.1 GCA_002011495.1 Dehalococcoides sp. JdFR-56
CCTCCCAGGCTGATGGCATAAAGCACCGCCCGGGCGAAGGAGTCTGGGTGGGAGAGAAAGGAATATATCGCCGTGGGCACGGAACTCGGGGCCTCAATGCCATGGCCCAGCTCAAGGACAATGCTCTCCCTGTCTGGGGAAAAGAGAAGAGCTTCTATCTTGTTTAACTTTTCCCGATAAATTCCGGCCGAGACGAAATCACGCAGCCTGGCCAGAAAGCCCCTCCGGTCAAAGCCGGCGGCTGGCTCTAAATTAGTGGCCAGGGCCACGGCGTAAGCCTGCAGGGCGGCCCCTTCCTTGCCCAGCTCGTGGGCATGGGTGATATGGCTTGAGCGGTGGGCGATCTCCCGCAGTTTTAGGGGGTCATCATGATAGAAGATGCCGATGGGCGCCGCCCTCATCGCGGCGCCATTGCCAAAAGAACCTCCCCGGTATAGCTTTAGCGCCGCCTCCTCCCAGGGGACACCGGCGCTCACCATGCGGAAAATACGGGGTGGCCCCGGGCCGTAACCGCGCCAAGGCTCAAGCTGGTAGTTGCGGGCGAAGGTGCGGGCCATGTCCTCGCCATCAAACCCGCGGCACCGAATGAGAGACTCGGCGACCCCTATCATCATATGGGTGTCATCGGTGTAGGTTAAAACCTTCTGCTTTGCAGCCGCCTCTTCGATTTTCTCTGGCTCAACACTAGGATAGCCCTCAAACGGTGCCCCCAGGGCATCCCCTACACTCGTGCCCAGGAAAGCGCCGAGGAATTTGGCCCGGAGAGGTAGCTTTGCCATGAGAGCGCGCTAGAGAAATTCCTTCTCAAAATCGGTGAGGGCGTCGTCCAGCAGGTCAAAGGCGGCGTCTATCTGGCTCTCGGTGACGATGAACGGCGGCGAGAGCAGGAGGGTATCTCCCCGCACCCCGTTGTCCACCCCAGTGGTGGGGTAACCCATGACCCCGTGCTCCATGGCGATCTGCTGGAGCCGGTAGGCCGCCCCGCGCTCTGGAGGGAAGGGCTCCTTGGTCTCTTTGTCCCTGACCAGCTCAATGCCCATGAGCAGCCCCTTGCCGCGGATATCCCCCACCGTGGGATGGTGGGCCAGCTTCTCCCGGCCTCGCTGGAAGAAATATTCGCCCACCCGGGCCACGTGCTCCACCAGATTTTCCTTCTCAATAATGTCCAGGACAGCGAGGCAAGCCGCGGCCGAAACCGGGTTACCCGCCATGGTGAAATCATGAAGGAAGACGGCGCCCTTCTCATGGAACACCTCGGCGATCTTCTCGTCAATGATGACCACCGCCATGGGCGTATAGCCGCTGGTCATCCCCTTGGCCGAGGTGATGATATCGGGTTTCACCCCCCAGTGCTCGATGCCGAACCACTTGCCGGTTCTGCCGAAGCCGCAGATAACCTCATCATCGATGAAGAGCACGTCGTGCTTATCGCATATCTCCCGGATCATGGGGTAATATTCCGGCACCGGCACCATGCAGGCGGTGCCCGCCCCACCGATGGGTTCGGCGATAAAGGCGGAGACGTATTGAGCGCCCACCTGATTTATCAGCTCGTCCAGCTCCCGAGCGCACTTGATGCCGCAGCCCGGATACTTCAGGTCATGGGGGCAGCGGTAGCACAGGGGTGCCCCTATCTTGGGCCACTGGTGCAAAAGCGGCACGAACCGGCGGCGGCGTCCGCTGTGGCCTGAGACGGCTAGGGCGGCCACGGTCATGCCGTGATAGCCCTGCCACCTCCCGATCACCATGTATTTCTCCGGCTTTCCCCGCTCGGCATGGTACTGATGGGCGAGCTTGATCACGGTCTCGGTGGCCTCTGAGCCGCTGCCGCAGAACCAGCACATCTTGAGGTTGGGCGGGGATACTTTGACAATGCGCTCGGCCAGAGCCAGCAAAGGCTCGCTCAGCCAGAAGCCGCGGAAGAAATAGGACACCTTCTTCATCTGCGCCGTCATGGCCCCTATCACCCTCGGGTCAGCGTGCCCCAGGGTGACCACGTGCGGGCCTCCGCTGAAGTCAATGTACCTTTTGCCGGTATGGTCAAAGAGGTAGATGCCTTCACCATGGTCACAGATCACCTTTGGGGTGAGGACACCATGCCCCATGGCAAAGATGTTGCCGGCTAACTTCTGGGCAGCTTCCAATCTGTCTGACATTATGCTCCTCCTTATCTCGTTTATGCCAATAGCGCTTTCAGGGTGGAAAGACGGCCGTCCCTTTTTCTGGCGATTTGGGCAAAAACCCTAGGGACATCCGCCATCAGTGACCTAGACTGTTCGGCGGCCTCGGCGTAAAATCGCCTCATTTTCTCCTCCATCTCTATGGCTCTGGCCAGAGCTTCCTCAGAGCTTGTCTCTGGGGCAAGCTCCGTGGGCAAGGCATACTCGTCCTGGCTGATGTTGAAGGCAAAGCCTCCCTCAAGGGCATCGGTGATAACTCCGTAGTACGCCCGCTCAATCTGAACGATATTCTTTTTATTCTCTCTGGCCAGAGAGAGAAAATCCTCACCATGCGCTGGGTAGCGCCGGGCCAGCTCCTCATAGAACCTGGCCCCCGCCTCCTCAAGCTGCCGGGAGAGGCTGATCACTTCTGAAGCGGTATTCAGCCCCATCTAGAGCCACCTCTGGATGACCACCTTACTCTCGGTGAAGAAGCGTATGGCATCCCGTCCCTGCCCGTGCAGGACGCCGAAGAAGGAATCCTTCATCCCCCCGAAGGGGAAGAAGGCCATCGGGGCCACGATGCCAATATTAATGCCCACGTTTCCCGACTCGACCCGATACTGAAATTCCCGGGCGTTCTTGCCGCTGGAGGTGAAGATGGCATTGCCGTTGCCATACTGGCTGCTATTCACCAGGTCTATGGCCTCATCCAGGTCCGCCGCCCTCATCACGCTGGCCACCGGGCCAAAGATCTCTTCTCTAGCGATGGTCATCTCAGGGGTAACCCCCTCAAAGACGCTGGGGCCGAGGAAACAGGTGTCAGGGTAATCACCGATGATATTTGGTTTTCTGCCGTCAAGGATAAGTTTAGCTCCCTCGGCGAGGCCCCTTTCAATATAGCCCGAGACCCGCTGTTTACCATCCGCTGACTGCATCGGGCCCATCTGAATTGACTCATCAAGACCGTAGCCAACCTTTATCTTGGCGGCGGCCTCAAGGAAAGCCTCCAGGAAGCTTTGGTAGAAGGAGTCGTCTTTGCCCACGATGACCAGATTGGCCCCGGAGAGGCAGCGCTGGCCGGTGTTGCCGAAGAAAGAGGTCATCAGCGCCGGTATGGTGGCCTCAACATTGGCATCGGGCATCACCACCATGAAGTTCTTGGCCGCCCCCTGCACGATGGCTCGCTTGCCCGTCTCGCCGCACTTTTTATAAATCTCCCGGCCTATTTTGCTCGTGCCGACAAAGGTCATCCCCTTGATATCAGGGTGCTCCAGCAATACTGAGGCGACCTCTGCGCCGCCATGAACCACGTTATAGACCCCCGGCGGGAAACCGGCTTCCTCCACGAGCTCCGCCAGCTTCACCTGGCTGATAGGGTCTCGGGGCGATGGCTTGACGATGAAGGTGTTCCCCGTGGCCAGGGCAAAGGGAGAATACCAGAGCGGCACCATGAAGGGGAAGTTGAAGGGGGCGATGTGGCCGAAAACACCCAGGGGCTGGTAGATGACGTACTCGTCAATCCCGGTGGCGATGTCCTCCAGATTGTAGCCCATCATCAAGGAGGGGATGCCGGTGGCCACCTCCACCATCTCAATTCCCCGCCTGGTCTCCCCCCTTGATTCATCAATGGTCTTGCCGTGCTCCATGGTCTGGATTCGGCTCAAACGCTCAAAATTCTCCTCTAAGAGCTCCTTGAGACGGAAAAGACACCTGGCCCGCGCCAGTGGCGGCGTCCGGCGCCAGTCAGGGAAAGCGTCTTTGGCCGCTCTTACCGCCGCCTCTACCTCATCGCGGGTGGACATGGGAACCCGGGCGATAACCTTCTGGGTGGCCGGGTTGATCACGTCCCAGACCTCGGAGGATTTGGACTCTACCCACTCCCCATTGATATAGTTCTTGAGCGTGATCGCCTCTTTTATCGGCTCCTCTAAAATGGCCATATAGTCTCTCCTTTCCCGCGTTTTATCCCTGGTACGCCTGATGGTAGAGCTCGATAATCTCCTCTTTGCTCGCCTGGCGGGGGTTGTTCGCCGGGCTGCCGCTTGAGATGGCATCCTCCGCCATCTTGGGCGCTAATTTCTCCAGTTTTTCTTTCTCCACCCCCAGCTCGCGAAGCGAAGGCACCTTGATATCTTGGATCAACCTCTTCACCGCTCGGGCTGCCAGCCGGGCGGCTTCCAAATCGGATAGACCGCTCACCTTTTCTCCCATGGCGCGGGCGATATCGGCGTAGCGAGCTGGGTTCCCCTCCAGGCTGAAATCCATGACCACGCCTAAAAGGGCGGCATTGGAAGCCCCGTGAGGCACGTGGAAGCAGGCCCCGATGGGCCGGGCCATGCCGTGAACCAGCGCCACCGAAGAATTGCCAAAGGCGATTCCCGCCTGAAGCGCCCCCAGCATGGTCTTTTCTCTGGCCTCAATATCACCGCCATCGGTCCACGCCCGCGGTAAGTTGGCGGCGATGAGCTTTATAGCGGAAAGCGCAAAAATATCGCTCATCGGCTGGGCTTTAAGCGAGACGTAGGCTTCAATGGCGTGGGTGAGGGCATCGATCCCGGTGGTGGCGGTGATTTCCTTGGGCAAGGAGAGCGTTAAGAGAGGGTCAACAATGGCTATCTCCGGCATAAGGTAGGGGCTGCCGATGAGCATTTTGACATCTCGCCTAGTGTCCGTGATGATGGTAAACGGGGTGACCTCACTGCCGGTGCCGGCCGTGGTCGGTATGGCGATAATTGGGCTCCCTTTTTGCTTTATTTTGCCCAAGCCCTGATAATCTTCAATTGACCCCGGGTTGGTGGCCATGACCGCGATCGCCTTGGCGGTATCAATGGGGCTCCCCCCGCCGACGGCGAGCAGGAAATCACAGCCATTTTTGCGGTAAATCTCCAGCCCCTCCCGGACGAATTCCACCGTAGGCTCGGCGAAGACGCCATCAAATAGGGCGAACCCTATCCCGCTGCGCTCAAGCGCTCGCGTTATCCCATCCAGCACCCCCATCTTCACCAGCGCCCGGTCGGTAACCACGAGGCCTCTCTTTAGCCCCAGTTTCCCGATCTCCTCGCCGGCCTGTTCTGAGGCCCCACAGCCGGTGATGATGAGCCGGGGAACGCGAAATGCCCTTGCTGGCAGCATGCTAACCTCCGCTATACCTTGCTGAGATGGGTAACCGTGGACTTTGGCTCAGACAAGACCGTTAGTTAAATTTATTACAATCCCGCCTTATTCGTCAAACGCCACCGCAAATATTATAATTATAAGGGGACAGCCAAATAAGATAGGCTTGGAGGGGCCAGATGGAGCGGCGAGGAAACGTGGTCTTCACCGAGAAGCCGAAGTTGAGGCAGCCTTATCTCGTCTGCGGTCTTAACGGCTGGGTTGATGGCGGGGAGGCGGCCACCGGCAGCATCCAGTATCTGGTAAGTAAGCTGGGGGCGCGGAGATTCGCCGAGATACCCATCGGCAGGTTTCATATCTTTCAGGTGCCCGGGCAGCTGGCGCTGCGGCCCCAGATAAAAATAGAGGACGGCCTGCTCAAAGAGCACCACTTCCCCCAAAACCAGTTCTTTTACTGGCAGAACCCCCATAGCGAGCATGATTTGATCCTCTTCTTGGGCACGGAGCCCAATCTCAACTGGGAAGAGTACGCCGAGGCCATCTTCAGCGTGGTCAGCGAGTTCGGCGTGGCCCGAATCTATCTTCTGGGCGGCGTCCTGGACAAGACCCCGCACACCAGGGAACCCGGCGTTTTCTGCACCTTGAGTTCTGAAGCGCTCAAGGAGGAGATGCTGAGATACCGCCTGGCGCTGGGCAACTACGAGGGGCCGGGGAGCTTTGGCTCAACGCTGCTTCATTTGGCTCGAGCGCGGCGGCTGGAGATGGTGAACCTCATCGCCCGCGCCACCTACTACCCCGAGTTCAACATCGTCATCCCCCGTAACCCCAAGGCGATAAGAGCCATCGTGGTGAGGCTAAATAGCCTGCTCCGCCTCCATCTGGACCTTGCTGACTTAGAACGGGAGAGCGAGGAGCTGGAGCTAAAGCTCAACTTCATGGCCAGCCACAACCCTAAGTTCCAGGCTTATATTGAGCAGCTAGAGAAGGATTTCGTCGAGGTCAAATACGAAGAACCCCTGGACATATCCCCCCATGAAGCGGTGGAGATCGCCGAGGAGCTCCTGAAGAAAAAAGAGGAGGATACCTAGTAGCCCTCCTCCGCCGCGGCCACGATCGCTTTAAGGTTCTCCAGCGGGGTCTGCAGCGAGATGGCACACTCCGGGCCAATGGAATCCACCCCAGCCTCGATATTGTACCTCGCCTGCCGGTAGACCTCCTCCGGGGTTCCCTGGAGCAGCCCCTCAATGTTGCTGATGCCCCCAAGTAGTGAAATCTGACCTGCGGCGGCCTCAACCGCTTGCTTCGGGTCATTCTGCCACTCAAAGTGGTAGCCATCATAGCCCTCGGTGGCGATCAGGGGAATGCGGTCAAGGCACTTGCCACAGATATGGAGAATGGTCGGCCCGCCTATCTCGGCGAGCATCCTGCGGTGTATGGGCACCAGGAATTCGGCGTAGGTTTTGGCGCTCACCATGGCACCGGTGGCATGGTCGGGAAGCACCACGGCATCGGCGCCAGCGCGCAGTTGCGCGTTGGCGAAGGCCACCGTCACCGGGAGATACGCCTCCAGGAGCGCCCTCACCTTATCGGGGTCAAGCCGAATCAGGATGAGGAAGTCCTCCACCCCCACCGTGTGGTAGCATATCGTCCAGGGGCCCATGACCTTGCCCAGAATGGCCACCCGGTCCCCATATTCGCGGCGCAGCATAGAGATGGCATCCAAGACCACCCGCATTGAGGGTTTCTCCAAGAGGTTCTCCGGAATGACCACATCGCTTATCTCTTTCACCGGGTGCGTCAGCACCTCGGGCATCATCTCGTCACTGCCCCAGTTTATCTCACAGCCCAGGGCGGCCGCCTCCTGCTGGACGCTGAACTCGGGCATGATGGTGTCAAAGCCCAGGATCTCATAGCCGGCCGCGGCCAGTTCCGCCATGGCCTGGGCGTCAAGGTGGGCCTGGGGGAAGTGAACCCCCACCTTATTCATCAGCTCCACGCAGGCGATGGAGGTGGGGTTGGAAACGGAGATGCGCTTGCCCTTGCGGCCCCCCATCAAACTAGCTAGAAACCTCCGCCTTGGCGTCAGGTCAGGCTTCTCACCAGCATCTAGCATCTTTTCTCCCTCCGGCTAGCTTAAACCTCAATCGGCAGTTTGCCGTACTGGTCAATGAGCTCTACTACCCGGCGCACCCGGTTGATATCACCATCAAAGGGCAGGTTATCCCCCATCCCCACGATGAACCGGTAGCCCGGGGCCATCTCCCGGAACATGTTCTTAAT
>MTNR01000042.1 GCA_002011495.1 Dehalococcoides sp. JdFR-56
TCAGCGTGGAGAAGCTCATCAGCCACATCTCGGCTTTCATGACGCTGCGTCCTGGGGATGTGGTCTGGACTGGGACACCCGGAGGAGGGGCCTGCCCGATCAAGGTGGGAGACGTCATCGAGGTGGAGATTGAGGGCATTGGCGTTCTCAGGAACAGGGTCGTGGCTCCAAAGTAGGGGAGCGGGGGTCTTTCACTTACCGGAGCGAACGCTGGCCAGTTTTTCCATAATCCAAGCCGCCCATTCCCTGATGCCCTCACCACTCACCCCAGAGACCGCGAAAAGCGCCGCTCTCTGGTTGACTCCCTTGAAGGTGCTCTTGAAACCATCCAGGTCAAAGTTGACGTGAGCTAACAGGTCAGTTTTGTTAATTACTAGTGCATCGGCATTGGCAAAGAGCATGGGGTACTTGTGGGGCTTATCATCCCCCTCCGGGGTGCTTAAAATGACCACTTTGAGGTGCTCGCCCAGGTCAAACCCGCTGGGGCAGATGAGATTGCCCACGTTCTCGATGAAGAGGATGTCAATATCGTCAAGGAGGAGATTGGCCAACGCCGAGTTCACCATGCTGGCGTCAAGGTGGCAGCCCCCGCCAGTATTGATCTGAATGGCGGTTACTCCCGCCTGGCTCAATTTCTCGGCATCAATGCTGGAGCTGACATCTCCCTCAATCACGCCGATACGCGCCCTACCTTGGAGCGCTTCCACGGTGCGCAGGATGAGGGTGGTCTTGCCTGCCCCCGGGGAGGACATGAGGTTTACCGCCATAATCTTTTTACTAGCTAGCAGCCGGCGGTTCTGTTCGGCAATCTGGTTATTGGCGCTTAGGATATCTTTCAGCACTTTTACTTCCATCACTCCACCTCAATGCTTTCCACATAGAGTTCATTTCCGGCGATTATCTCAAGCTCCGCGGACTGGCATTTGGGGCACGTCCAGCAGATACCCGTGGGCTGGAAAACATGAGCGCACTTGCGGCACCGTGCCTGCTTGGGCACGTTGCGGAAGGAGAGCACCGCCCCTTCCGCCGGGGTATTCCGGCTCATCAGCTCAAAGTTGGTCTGAACGCAGTGGTCAACGATGCCGGTCATCTCGCCCAGCACCACGTTCACCGCCACCACCCGGCTGGCGCCAGCCCTGGTGGCTTCCTTCAGGACAAGGTCAAGCAGGCTCATGGTTACGGCCATCTCGTGCATGGTTAGCATATCCTGGGCAGCGGCTCACCGACCAGCATATCAATGATGCGGGAGGTGCCGAGTCTGGTGCGCATGACCACGCGCCCCGGGTTTCCCTCCTTTATCTCGCCAATAATAGCCGCGTTACGCCCGTACTCATTCTTTTGCATCTGCGCCAACACAGCCTCGGCGTCCTTGGGGTCCACCGTGGCCATCAGCTTGCCCTCATTGGCGATATACAGCGGGTCCAGCCCCAGCATCTCGCAGGCGCTCAAGACTTCCTCCCTAACCGGGATTTTCTCCTCCTCTATCCGGATGCTTACGCCTGACTGTTCTGCCACCTCATTCAAGGTGCTGGCCAGCCCGCCACGGGTGGGGTCGCGGAGGCAGTGGATATCGAGGCTCACCTCCAGCATCTCCGCCACTAGTTTGTTTAAGGGAGCGCAATCGCTCTGGAGCTTGGTGGCGAAGTCCAAACCTTCACGCTGGCTGAGCACGGCGATGCCGTGGTCACCGATGGTGCCACTTAATATTACCACGTCCCCGGGCCGGGCGTTATGGCCCGATATGTTCGCCCCCGGCGGTATGGTGCCGAGGCCAGCGGTGTTTAGGAAGAGCTTATCGGCACCGCCGCGGTTGACCACTTTAGTATCCCCGGCCACAATCTCAACGCCGGCGGCTTGGGCGGTTTCCTTGACCGAGTTTACCACCCTTTCCAGTTCATTGATGGGTAGTCCTTCTTCAATGATAAAAGATAGACTTAAATACTGGGGCGTGGCCCCCACCATGGCCAGGTCATTCACTGTACCGCAGACGGCCAGCTTGCCGATGTCCCCGCCGGGGAAGAAAATGGGCTGGACAACGTAGCTATCCGTGGTGAAGGCCAGCCTGCCACCGGGCTCAATGACCGCGGCATCATCAAGCTTATTTAGAATTGAGTTACTCAGGGCGGGGAGAAAACTGTTCTGGATGATTTCGCGGGCCAGTTTTCCGCCACTGCCGTGGGCGAGCAGAATTTTATCCGTCATTTTCTTCACCGTAATGATAGTACGCGGCGCAGCTCCCCTCGGAGGAGACCATGCAGGGCCCCACCGGATTTATGGGGGTGCAGACGCGGCGAAATAGAGAGCACTGGGGCGGCGTTTTTACCCCCCTCAAGATATCACCACAGAGGCACCCCTTATGCTCTATCGTAGGGCCGGGGTCAAACTCGAAGTTAAGTTCGGCGTCAAAGCGTTCAAACTCTGGTCTCAATTTCAGGCCGCTACCAGCCACCTCGCCAATCCCCCGCCAGCGTGCCGGGGCGGGCTCAAATACCTGCTCCATAATCTTGATCGCGGTCTGGTTACCCTCTGGCGTAACCCCTCTTCGGTAAGCTATCTCAACCTTGGCCTCGCCTCTAGCCACCTGCTGGGCCAGCATGTCCACGCATTGCAGTATGTCCAGTGGCTCAAAGCCAGAGACCACGCAGGGGATGCCGTAATCGCGGGCGATGAATTCCCAGGCGTTTGCGCCAATAACGGCGCTGACATGGCCGGGGCAGATCAGTCCCTGCAGATTGACCTCGCCGGAGTCAAGGAGTGCCTTGATGATGGGTGGGCAGAGCTTGTGCAGGGAAAGCACGTAGTAATTGGTTAGCCCTTCTTGGGCAGCCTGCAGCACCGAGGCGGCTACGGTGGGGCCGGTGGTCTCAAAACCAATGCCGATGAAGACCACTGACTTCTCCGGGTTCTCTCTGGCTAAGGTGAGCGCATCCAGCGTGGAGTAAACGATGCGCACGTCTCCCCCAGCAGCCTTGGCTTCCTGCAGGCTGGAGCAGCTCCCTGGTACCCGCAGCATATCCCCAAAGGAGGCCACGATCACGTTGGGTAGCTTGGCCAGGGCGATGGCCTTATCCAGGTCAGCGTTGTCGGTAACACAGACTGGGCAGCCCGGGCCCGCCGTCAGCGTCAGCGTTGGGGGGAGCAGCTGGCGCAGACCACACTTCATGATGACCACAGTATGCCCACCGCAGAACTCCATGAAGCGCGCCTCTTTGGTGGCGTGGCGGCGGATGCTGCGCACTAGGCCTTGAGCTAACTCAGACTGGCGGAACTCGCTGACTAGTTTCATTCTGGCTCCATAAGCTGGCTCATTTGGCTAAAGAGGGCCAGGGTCTGCTCTGCTTCAGCTTGATTTACGATGTTGATGGCGTAGCCGGCGTGAAGCAGGACATAATCACCCACCTTGGCCTGGGGGGTAAGGATTAAGCTTGCCTTTCGGGTGATGCCGCCAGCTTCAACCTCGGCTTCGGTGCCCTCTATTGACTTAATCCGCACTGGTACGGCAAGACACACTTGGCTAGCTCCTCATCTCTCGATAGTTGGCGACTATCGCCTGCCCCAGGGAGATGCCGCCGTCATTGGGGGGAACAGACCGGTGGCTCAGCACCTGGAACCCTTCCCTTTCCAGACCGTCTACCGCCAGGTTGAACAGTAACCGGTTCTGGAAAACGCCGCCGCTCAGCGCTACCGTCTTGAGGCCGGTCTTCTTGGAGATGAGCTTTGAGGTCTCCACGATAATCCGTGCCATGGTCTGATGAAAGCGGGCGGAGATAACTGGCGCTGGCACTCCGTTTTTCACATCCTTGACGATGGCGTAAATAAGCTCGCCGAGCTTTATCACCATCGGTTCTTTTTCCTCGGTGATGGCGAATGGATAGGGGGTAACCTCGGCCACGTCATCCGGGGCTACCATCTCAAGCTCGATGGCGGCCTGCGCCGCGTAGTCAATTTCTCCTCTGACTCCGGCCAGCGCTGAAACGGCGTCAAAGAGGCGCCCAGTCCCTGAGGTAAGCGGGGAATTGAGCCCCCGCTCTAACTGTTTGCTGATTATGCTAACTTCTGCATCCGGTATCTGGCCGAGGATGGGTAAGCCATCAAGTGAAGTATCCTTCCCAAGCAGAGCATGGAGGTAACCCAGCGCCATACGGTATGGCTTGCGGATGGCAGCAGCGCCACCGGGCATGGGCGCATACTCCAGGTGGGCAGCTCGCTGGAAGTCCCGGCAGTCGCAAACTAGAAATTCGCCTCCCCACAGGTTGCCATCAGTCCCGTAGCCGGTGCCGTCAAAGGCGACGCCGATAATAGGGCCTTGAGCCGCATTTTCCGCGAGGCAACTGACGATATGGGCGTGATGATGCTGCACCCCGATAATTTTTATTCCTTGCTCGGCAGCGTATTTCAGGGCGTACTTGGTGGGGAGGTATTCCGGATGCAGGTCATGGGCAATGATCTCTGGCTGGACGCGGAACAGCCGCTCATAAAGCTTGACCGTATTCTCAAAATGTGACATGGTCTCTTCATTATCCATATCCCCGATGTGCTGGCTCAAGAACGCGTATTCATCTTTGGTCAGACAAAAGGTGTTCTTCTCCTCAGCGCCGCAGGCAAGCACCTGCTTGGCCTGAAAGGGGAGCATGATAGGCTGGGGGGCGTAGCCCCGGGCACGCCTGATGGCTCGGGGAGTATCTCTCTCCACCAGGTAAACGCTATCATCATAGCGGGCGTGAATATCACGGTTATGGAGCAGGAAATAGTCAGCGACGCCGCGCAGACGACGTAAGGCCTCATCATTATCCCGGCAGATTGGCTCCTCGCTCAGGTTGCCGCTGGTCATGACCAGCGGGCGTGCCGCATCGCGCAGCAGGATGTGGTGCAGCGGGGTGTAGGGGAGCATCACCCCCAGGTATTTGTTGCGCTCAGCAACCAGTGGCGTGACGTTTGAAGTATCTTTGCGCCACCTGAGGAGAACAATCGGGGCCTGGGGGGAGAGGAGTAATTTGGCTTCCTCCGCTGATACCAGGCAGTGCTTTTTCACCTCTTCCAAGGACGCCATCATCAGGGCAAAGGGTTTGCCCGGCCGTCTTTTTCGCTCCCGTAACCGCTTCACCACTTCAGGATTGGTGGCGTCGCAGGCAAGCTGAAAGCCACCCAGGCCCTTGACCGCGATGATACCGCCTTGACCGAGGAGCTCAGCCGCTTTCCGAATTATGTCCGGGCAGGGAATGGGGGTGCCGGCGCCGTCGGTGAGCTCCAGGCTGGGCCCGCATCGGGGGCAGGCGTTGGGCTGGGCGTGGAAGCGGCGGTCATATGGGTCATCATACTCAGCCTGGCACTCGGGACACATGGTGAAACGGCTCATCGTAGTCAGCGGGCGGTCATAGGGGATGTCTTTGATGATGGTAAAGCGGGGGCCGCAGTTGGTGCAGTTGGTGAACGGGTAGAGGTAGCGGCGGTTCCCCGGGGTGAAAACCTCCTCCAGGCACTCGGCGCAGGTGGCGATGTCCGGCGAGACCGGCTGGTATTTCCCCGCTTCAGGCTGGCTCTGCCAAATCTCAAAATTAGTGTCCCCTCTTGGGGGTAGCGTGGCAGTGGTGATGTCATGGATGCGGGCGGCGGGGGGTGCTTCCTCTTTTAGCGAGATGAGGAACTGTTTCAGGCTCTCCTTTGGCCCCTCAACCTCAATGGTCACGTTTCCCGAGGTATTCCTCACCCAGCCGTTAAGCTTGAACTTCTGGGCGAGCCGGTAGACAAAGGGGCGAAAGCCCACCCCCTGGACTATCCCGCTCACCTCAATATGCAGCCGAGCCAGGCGAGCTGTTTTCAGTGAAGCATCCATCATAACCCGCCACCCCAAAGATTAACACGTTGCCTCGCCGCAAGGCAAGCAAGAAAGTGAACATCGGCAAGTAGCTAGCCCCGGCAGAAGCAGGGAAAACTGGCCTCTCCCCTGGTTCGGCCAGATAGGCTGCTTGAGAGTCAATCTAGCCGAAGAAACCGAAGATTATCGCCGCCGCGATGACGCCGCAGAGCCCGATAGCGAAGCCCATGCTCAGCGTGCCTCCGGCCCGTGGGTCGTTACGGGCCAGTCTCGCCAGTCCCAGGCTGAATATTCCGGCGGCGAGCAGAAATAGCGCCAAAGCAACGGCAAAGGTCACCGTAAGCATATTTCCTCAGTCCCTTTCTCAAAAGATTCCTGGCATAAACGCGGTATCATCTCAGCCGCCCGTTTCGCCGCCAGCTCCAGGGGCGGCGAAAGCTCGGTGCTCCACTCTATCTTCTGCGGCTGGGCGAGCAGGAACTGGATTTCCGGCTCGTAACCGAGCAACCGCCACATGGACACAAGCTCCATCACGCCCACCTGATGAAAGGAGATGATGCGTTTGCCTGGTTCCCGGAGCTCCGGTCCCGGTTTGAGCAGGCGCAGCTCCCCGGGAGGTAGGCCCATCATCATCACATCCACCACCAGCAGCTGCTTCACCCCCTCCACAGAGCCCAGCAGGTTGAACCCACCAACGCCTCCCTCCTCCACCCTGACATGGCTGGGCAGCCTCATCTCTCTCAGGCGGCGGATGACGTGGTTGCCGAAGCCCTCATCTCCCATGAGGGGATTACCCACTCCCAAGACGAGTGTTGTCCTGCTCGAGGCGTTCTCGCTCACGGGTGGCTCTGCTCCTCAGTTGGCTCTTCAGTGACCGGTACCTCTTCCGCCATTTCCACCTCTTCCTCCACCTCCACTCTTTGCATGAGGTGGACCTGCTTCATTTCTTGCTGGGCTTCGCGGATGCCGAGGTACACATGAACCATCAGGAAGAGGATGAAGGCCCAGGTGGTGATGTAATGGGCCAGGCGAACCTCGACTTCGTTATTGAAGATGCCGTAGGTGAACCAGCCCAGCGCCTCCGGGTACTGAAGGGCAAGGCCGGAGATTCCCTGGAAAATGGCCAATATGAAGACCCCGGTGTAGGAGAGCATCTGCAGGGGATTATACTTCTTCTTTAGTTCGGGCATTTCCCGCAGGTGGAGGTAATGGGCGATGACCGGGGGTATCAGCTTCAGGTCCTCAAAGTTTCCGATGAAGGACGGCCAGTCACGGTTTTTCCCGAAGAACATGCTGATGAGGCGGGTCACTATGATGATGAGCAAGACCGCGGCAAAGAAGTAATGCACCCCCCGCGCCAGGGCCATGAGGAAGCCACCCCCACCGACGAAGGGGCGGTGGATGTAAAGCCCGGTGACGATGAGCAGCAGGATTGACGCCATCATGACCTCATGCATGATGCGAAAGGCGAGTGGATGACGCTCCGCTGTTAGCTG
>MTNR01000054.1 GCA_002011495.1 Dehalococcoides sp. JdFR-56
GCTTGCTCCCTTTTCTTTATCAGTCTTTCAATCCAGGCACCCAGGATTTCTGGCAAGGTAAGTAGCCTCAAGGTGTGCCCGGTGGGAGCGGTATCAAAGACAATTTTCTCATAGGGCCTGTCTATTTTCTCCATTAATTCTATGAATTTATCGAATATCGCTGATTCTTCTGCGCCTGGAGACAGATACGCGATGTCAATTTGTCTTTTTATTTCATCTACGATCACGCTACTCACGACATTTCGCATCTTTTCTTTTATTGTCTCCGTGTATCTTTTCGCTTCTCTCTCGGGATCTATCTCGATTCCCCATAGATTATCGATTATTTTGGTTTCTTTGGAGCCAATTTTTGTCCCAAAGATATCAGAAAGAGAATGAGCAGGGTCAGTAGAAACAACTAAAGTCGGCTGTTGCGATTGAGCTAGGCAAAGTGAGAAGGCAGCAGCACAGGTTGTCTTTCCCGAGCCACCTTTACCGGCGAAGAAAATAAATTTTCGACTCAAAACGTCATTCATAAGCTGAATTCTGCAAAGTCTTACGCTTAAGGGCTATTCTCTGACGGATTTCTTAAGCACTTCAGTATGCCTTAATGGTGGAACAACAAAGGAAAGCCATGTAACGCGGCACCAGTAAACATCAGGGCATTTTCAAGCTAGCAACAGAAATCAAACTGGCCAAATTTCTCAGCCACGATGCTTTTTCTATTTTGCATCCTTCTCTCCCAGCCTTCGAGCTCCTCGGCCAAATAAGGAAGGAGTTCCAAAGTATAATATGAAACCGGATTAGGAATCCCCAAAAGGTCGCCGAATAAAAGGATAATGAAGTTGTCATTGCTATCAAATGCCTCTTTCCTAAGAACGCCTGTAGCAGATGTCCTATGCCAGGCCTCCAAAAACTCTTGGATAAACGGCAATATCTTTTCTTTAACTTGTATTTTCATATTAATACCTGTCAAGCTTTCCCAAATCACCGCTGCCAGCACCTCATTACTAACCAGACTGTCCTAGAAGCTATTATAGCATAGTAGACCAAAGGACCTATCGCAGAGGCCACATCAGGCCACTTTTTTTACCGTATTAATCCCATAAAACCGCCTGATACTTATTGACAAGCTGTGTTTGGCGATGTAACATTCAGTTACCGTTTCTTCAAGTGTGGAAAATGGAAAGGGGTGATCGCGCTGCTTCAGATTTGACTTAAAGCGAAGAGTTCCTCCGCCCTTAATGAGGAGGAAGAAATGAAACTAGAAGAATATCTGGAAACCCTGCAGCGTAAATACAAAGCTTATTTTGATATTTACCCGGATTATTCCATTCTGGGCCGTAGGTTAGACCTTTATGCTCGCTCCCATGTCAGGAGCGAGAAATTTTTTCTTAGCAGAAAAGTGACCCTTGCTGCCTGGGAAACCAACGAATACTGTCTGATAGAGGGCCACTCCGCTAAAATCCATGCCTCCGAAGTCCAAGAGTTCACCACCTTTCTAGTAAATGCCGCCGATGAGCTGGTCAAGCCTCATAAGGAACACATGTCCAGCGTGGTGACCGGAATATTGGTCTCAGAACAAGGCTTTGACCCCCAGGCTATTCACCTTGGGACAAGGTTCAAGCACAGCCGTAGTTTTTGGTTTGGACTGCATGGCTGGTACTCGATTTGTCTGCTTCTGGTTGACCTCTCATCAGGTCGAGTCTATGCCAACTCTAGGGGGAAGGAGGTGATGAAGAGCTATCAACCAAGGCCGATGCCATCGACGCAGAGTGTTTTATCCCCCAAACAATACTAAGAAAGGAGGTGGGTACATATGAGTGCGATAGTGTTATTGGTCATCGCGCTGGTCGCGTTCGTGACCGCTTATTTCACTTACGGGTCGTATATAGTCAGAAAACTAGGGATCGACCCCAAAGTCAAGACTCCAGCTCATACCATGCGCGATGATGTAGACTATGTCCCCACGCGGGCGCCGGTTTTGATGGGCCACCACTTTGCCTCCATTGCCGGTGCTGCCCCGATTGTGGGTCCGATAGTGGCAGGTGCCTTCGGCTGGCTACCCGGGTTCTTGTGGATCGTGCTGGGCGGTATCTTCATTGGTACTGTGCATGACACCACCGCCTTATTTGCTTCGGTCCGCCACCGGGCCAAGACCATCTCCGAGATCCTTAAGGACAACGTCGGCATCAGTGCTAAGAAGCTTTTCGCCGCCTTCGCCTGGCTTACCCTGATTCTGATTCTAGCTGTCTTTGCTTACGTCATTGCCAAGACCTTCGCCGCCATTCCATCGGTAGCCACCGCTTCCATATTGTTTATCGGGCTTGCCATTTTGTTTGGTTATGCCATCTACCGGAGGGGGGCGCCCTTGCTGGTGACCAGCATAGGCGGTGTGGTGCTTCTGGCACTGTGCGTATGGCTGGGTGTCCTGTTTCCAATCAGTCTGCCACTCACTGCATGGATACCTATTTTGTTAGCGTACGCCTTTATTGCTGCCAGCCTGCCGGTGTGGGTCATTTTGCAGCCCCGTGACTACCTGAACTCGTTCCTGCTGTATGGGTTTCTGATTGCCGCGGTTATCGCTATTCTGGCTAGCAACCCGACAATCAAGATGCCTGCTTTTACTTCCTTTGAGACCGACCTTGGTTTTCTCTTCCCGATACTTTTCGTTACCATTGCCTGTGGTGCCATCTCCGGATTCCACTCCTTGGTCTCCTCGGGAACCACCTCCAAGCAGTTAAGCAGCGAAGCCCATGTCAAGCCAATTGGCTATGGTTCTATGCTCTTGGAGTGCCTGCTGGCAGTGATTGCCCTCACCACCGTGGCTTACCTGCTGCTGGGTGACTACACCGCCCTCCTGAAGGAAGTCGGCTGGGGAGGTGTCTTCTCCCAAGGTATCGGTAATTTCCTGACCAGCATAGGGATCCCACTGGCGGCTGGCACTGGCTTCGCCGGCCTGGTTCTCAGCGCTTTTGCCCTGACCACCCTGGATACCGCCACCCGGTTGTGCCGTTTTATGCTTGTGGAACTAACTGAAAAAGAAGAGGGAAAACCCTCAGCCATTGTCGCCCTTGTGACCAATCGCTATGTGGCTGGCATAATTGGCGTGGCTTTGGCTGCCTGGCTAGCGTTGAGTGGCGGCTGGAAGACACTCTGGCCCCTGTTCGGTTCAGCTAACCAGCTTATTGCCGCTTTAGCGCTGCTGTCAGGTACTGTCTGGCTGGCTAGGATGGGTAAAGACAACAAGTTTGTTCTTTTTCCCATGATTTTCATGCTGGCCGTTACCTTGACGGCTCTGGTGGTGATGTTCCTCAAAACGATTGCCGCGGCCAACATTGTGCAGTCAATCGTTGCTGTGGTGCTCTTTGTCTTGGCTGTCGTTTTAGTCTACCTGGCCATAACCAGACTAAGAGCCGTGGGCAAACAAAAGTCAGCCGGTTTCTGATCTCTGCTGAGCAGCTGATAAGTTGGTCGGTTCAAGAAAGGCCCCCAGCTGGTAAGCTGGGGGCCTTATTAAATTGGCTAAAGAGTGCAACTGGGAACAATCTGCCCAACCGTGCGGCAGCGAAAACAGGGAAGTGTCTCTAATCTTGGGTTTAGGGCGCCTTGTTTCAGCAATACACTGATCAACAGGGCGAGTCAGGGCGGAGACTGAACCTCAGACAGAACATCGTTCTATCCACTGAGCGCCGCTTGAATGGGTAACTCAATGACAAAGGTGGCTCCTTTACCGGGTTCACTCTGCGCATAAATCCTCCCGCCATGCTCGGTCACTATCCCGTGACAGATGCTCAGGCCTAGCCCGGTACCTTTGCCCATCCCCTTGGTGGTGAAGAATGGATCAAACAAGTGTGGCAAATTTTCTTTGGCAATGCCTGGGCCGTCATCAGCAAAGGAAGCCCGGACCATGTCTCCCACGTGCTCCGTAGTAATGGTAAGGGTGCCTCTCCCGTGTGCCTCAATCATAAAATACTCGGCGTTAATGATGATGTTGATAAAGACTTGCTGCAGTTGAAACCCATTGGCCATGACATTCGGCAGGTCAGGGGCAAACCGAGTATTGACTTCGATATTGTGCACCTGTTGTTCATAGGCGCGCAGTTGCAGTACTGCCTCTATGATTTTGTTTATGTCCACCAGCTTTTTGGCTGCGGGATGGTGTCGGGCGAAGGTGAGCAGATTCCGGACTATCCCCGCAGTACGTTTGGCCTCCTTGTTAATAATGACCAAATCTCCTTTGATGTCGTCAGGGATGTCCTTGCTCATTAACAGTTCCGAGAAGCCAATGATACCCGTTAATGGGTTGTTGAGTTCATGGGCAATGCCTGATGCCAGCTCACCAAGGGAAGCTAGCCGGTCAGCGACGATGAGCTGCTCCTCCATTTTCTTTCGCTCGGTGATGTCCCTTAAGACCACCAGTACCTCATTATATTCCTTAACTAGGGAGTAGGAGAAAAAGACATGGGCAATCTCCCCGTTTGCTTTGATGATTTTCGTTTCGTAGGAGCCAGGGATGCCTTGAAGCACCTCTTGCCATCTTCTCATGACCTCTGCTCTTTCCTCGGCCGCCACATAATCTATGAATGGTCGCCCGAGCAGTTCTTCTTCCCTGTAGCCCGTCATCGGCTTAAGGCTTTTGTTGAAGAAGCTAAAGGTGCCATCGCTTTTGATGGTAAATATCAGGTCAAGGGAGTTATTCAGGATATTCTGGATATATTCCCGGCTTTTCTGGATTTCCTCCTGCGCCCGTTTGCGCTCGACAATTTCCTCTCGCAGTTGTTTGTTTGCCTGTTCGAGTTCCGCAGTGCGCTCGGCCACCAACTCTTCAAGGTGGTGGCGGTGTTTATTTAACTCCTCTTCCAGCTGCTTGCGCTCAGTGATATCCTCCTTGATGGCGATGAAATGGGTGATGAGGCCATCAGAATTTTTAATCGGCGAAATAGTTGCTGATTCCCAGTACAGCTTACCGTCCTTTCTTTTGTTCAAGAACTCGCCCCGCCAGTCTCTGCCTGAGGTGATCGTCTCCCACAGTTCCTTATATTCTTCAGACGGCTTTGTTTCCGATTTTAGAATGCGTGGATTCTTGCCAATTACTTCTTCGGGGAGATAGCCACTTGTTTCGGTGAACCTGGGATTAACATACACGATGTCGCCTTTAGCGTCGGTGATCACCACCGTGCTCGCGCTCTGTTCCACAGCGTGAGAGAGCTGACGAATCTTCTCCTCTGCCTGCTTATGTCGGGTAATATCCACCATTACTCCCCGCAGTTTTACCACCTGGCCGTCCTCAACAACAACCGAAACGACATCCCTCAGCCACACGATGCGTCCATCGGCGGCGATCATCCTGTATTCCAACTCCTGATTTCTTCTTTCAGCTACCGCTTGTTGGCAAAGGGTAAGCACTTTCTCCCGATCCTCAGGGTGGAGGTGGTCCTGCCAGAATGTAGGCTCAGCTAGCCAGCGCTCGATGGGATAGCCGAGGATTCGCTCAGCCTGCTGGCTGACCAGAGAAAACCGAAAATTGCCTGCGTCTACTTCCCAAACAATACCATCAATCGAGGCCATTAAAGCCTCATAATTCTGCCGTAATTTTCTAAGCTCTTCGTCTGCCTGCTGGCGCTCCAGAATAAGCTGTGCGCTGGTAACCAAAGCATTGACTTGTTTGGCGTCTGCCTCAGTGTACTCGGTAGGTTTGTTGCTCGCAGCTGCCACTGCCACAACGCGATTCCCTCTTATAACGGGAACCACCAGTATCCTGGTGATCGGGATGTGCCCTTCGGGAAGTCCTTGTTTCGCCGGGTGCTCTGCCTGATAGTGGTTGATGATAAGCGTCCTTCTCTGACGCACCGCCTCCGCCCACAGACCGGCTTTGCTAATGGGAAATTCAAAAGGCTTGTCCTTGATTTGGCAATGCCACAGCGCGCCTATGGACCAGGAATAAAGTGTCATCACACTTTCGTCATCATTGAGGAAACCAAAAAAGCCATACCTGCTTTGGGTCAGGGCCACAATTTGCGCCAACAGGTAGTTGCACAAAGTGCGACGGTCTAGGTCAACCAGGCGAGCAAGTTCCCACGCTACCTCTAACTGTTGCCGGACACCGGGTTTCTCCTGCTCCCCACGCTCGCTTTGGGTTTCTTCCCCTTCCGCAATCCGCTGTCCCATTTCGCTCGACTTGTTCAGAGGCTGCTCTCTCTTCGAGCTGGTATTTGGCATGCCCACTGCCTTCCCCGTAATATTGGCAAACCACGTGCCTGGCAGTAGCCAAATCGAAGACCGAGCAAAACCTCCTTCTGCCTGCCACGATTACCGCTTCAGTTTTCTCAGCTAGCTGTTCATTGGTTCCCACGCTAGCATGATATCTGATTTTAGGAAGTTCTGATGGCATTGTTCTATGACCTAAATCATATTTGGACTTTGCCGCGAGCACGGGGCCTCCAGCACTTGGCCCAAATGTTATTCCCGAGGTGCCGCAGGATCTTCCCAGGGGCTGGCTAACCACGCTTGCAGAACAAGCACAGGCCCTCCGTGATAGTGGAGAGTGAAAATCGTACAGGGCCGACATCTCCGCTCCCATGCCGTAATCCGTGCCTGACACAGATGCCGTCCTCAGCCCCCGGACACTGTGGGTGTATCTTACCGTCGGGCAGAGCAAAGTTAGTTATCCAGGCGCGTGTGGGATGGGACAGCGAAGCAGACAGCCTTAGCCAGCATCTGAAGGTGAGTCAAAGAGGTTTAGGTACTAAGCTGTCCCGGCGGAGGAACCACACCAAGCTGCTGTAGCATGCCCAGCATGTCCATGCTGAGCCAGTTCTCTACGATCTTGCCTCCACTAATGCGATGGATGGCGATTCCGGTCAGCGTTACCTGCCTTCCAGTAAGCGCGATGCCCATCAACTCACCCTGTTGTGTGCCACGCACTGTAAATCGCGTCATCACCTTGTCCCCTTCGACGATCCTGTCCTCAATAGTGGAATGAAAATCGGGGAGTCCAGTGCGGGACATAGCGGCAAACTGCTTGGAAGATCGCCTGGAGCGAAGCTACCCATCGCTTGCTAGGCCAACCGCTCGCCTCTTTTCGGGGAGGCGGTTGCCAGATAACGAATTCTCCCATCATTTGAAGCCGACTATCATCTGCGACGGGAGCCAGAGGATTATCTGGGGAAAGGCGACCAGCAAGCCGAGCGCTACCAAGATCAGAATAACAAAGGGAACTACCCCCCGGATGATGTCACCCGTGGTTACCCCCAGCGATGGATCAGCCGCCCCCCGGAGATAGAATATAGCGTAAGCAA
>MTNR01000069.1 GCA_002011495.1 Dehalococcoides sp. JdFR-56
CGGGAGAGCAAGGTCTCATGGCTGAGCAGCCGGCCGGCGTTGCTCACCAGCTGGTAGAGAAGCCGGTATTCCGTGGGCCGCAGCGGCACCTCCCGCCCCCTCACGATGACCTTCCGCTCGTTAAAGTTGATGCGCAGGTCATCATCAACCACTATTTCAGACCCGGCAGCCAGAGCGCTGGACTCTGTGCGGCGCAGTACCGCCTTTATCCGTGATACCAGCTCCCTGGGACTGAACGGCTTGGTCATGTAGTCATCGGCGCCCAGATCCAGCCCCCGCACCCGGTCAACCTCCTCCCCCTTGACGCTCAAGAAAATGACCGGCACCGAGGATACTTGGCGAATCCTCCTCAGCGTCTCAAAACCGTCCATATCCGGCATCATGATATCCAGAATGACCAGCGTCGGGAGTTCTCTAGTCACCTTCTCCAGCGCTTCATAGCCACTGGAGGCGCTGATGACGCGGAAACCCTCCAGCTCCAGGTTCATGGTGATGAACTCAACCACCCGCGGCTCATCATCCACCACCAATATCGTCTTGTCACTGACCATATCAAATCAATCCCCAAACTCTTTAAGCTTCCTCTCCTAATGGGAGAACGAAGCTAAAACAAGACCCCTTCCCTAATTGGCTAGTTGCCTTAATCTTGCCTCCGTGAGCCTCGATGATAGCCTTGCAGATATACAGCCCCAGCCCTACGCCCGGCACCTTCCGCGTTTGAGAACTGTCCACACGGTGAAAGCGCTCGAAGATGCGCTCCAGCTCCCCTACCGGGATGCCTATGCCCTCATCCTCAACGGTTATCATTACCTCGGCATCGCTCCAGCTACCTCGTATGGTTATCTTGCCCCCCTCTGGGGAATACTTCACCGCATTCTCAATGAGGTTAGTGAACACCTCCTCCATCAGCTCCGGCGCCACCATCACCGAGGGGAAATCGGGGGCGAAGTCAATCTCAAAGGTGTGGCTCTTGGTCATGGAGCGCAATCGGCGCACCACCTTACTCGCCAGGGATGCTAGCTGCACCGGCTCCTTCTCCAAGACAGTTGCCCCAGCTGATATTCGCGACGCCAAAACCAATTTATTTACGATTTTGCTGAGGCGGTCACTCTCCTCCTCAATCACCTTAAGTCCTTGGCATAGGGTCTTTTTGTTCCACCTGCCCTCGCTTCTAGCTAGCGTGCTGGCGTAGCCTTTAATGATGGAGAGCGGGGTCTGGAGCTCATGGCCCAGCATGCTGAGGAAGGTCTCCCGCAGATTCTCCAGCTCCCTTAACTTAGATATATCCCGAACGTTGACCACCGCGTTTATCGGCTTACCCTCTGGGGAGCAGATGACCGAGTACACCATGGCCACATCAACGCGGCGCCCATCCTTGGTCCGGATAACTCCCCAGCGCTCGAAGGTTCGGCTTCCCTCTTCAGGGGTCACCCGCATGGGGCACTGGGTTTGGCACAGACTCTTCCCTTCAGCGTCCTCCAGACGGAAGACGCCGAGGCACTCCTTGCCCAGAACCTCCTCCCGGGGATATCCGGTCAGCCTCTCCATGGCGGCATTGAAGCCGGTGATGCGCCGCTCGCTATCCAAGCTCATAATGCCCTCAGCGCTGTTTTCTAGGATGGACTCCAGGCGGTGTTTCTCCTCACTAAGCAGATGGGCTAGCCTAGCGTTCTGCACCGCCACCGCCGCCTGCCCGGCAAAGGCGGCTAGCGTCGGCTGGTCCAGCTTGGAAAAGGCGCCGGCGTTCACCGGGCGCAGCACGTAAATCAGCCCCACCCATTTGCCCCCAACCTCAAGTGGCAGCGCAATAATGGGGTCCTGCCTCTCCCCCCTCTCAGAGAGGGGCAAAACGGAATCAGGGTGAAGCTCGGAAAGCAGGTCAAAGCTGTTCCTGCTCCCGGCAAGGTCAGGCACAGCCTCAGCGAGGACTGGCTCAAGGCGGCTCAAGGCCCTAGCGTCCAGGCCACAGGAAGCGGCGGTAGTAAAGCGATGCTCCGCCTCGTCCCAGATAGCCACCACCCCGGCGCTCCCCCCCAAGGCATTGACCGCATTCTTCAGGATAAGCTCCAGCGTGGCCTCAAGGGCCACCTCCTGCGCCAGCGTCTTTGGAATCTCGACCACCGCCATCTCAGCTAACCCAGAGACTCTAACAGATTTCTAACAATTCTCTAGCATTATTCTAATACAAATCGGGCTAAAATTGAACTAGCAGTCAGACCATTTGACTGCTAATAACTGGTCAAGGGGGTGGAGAGAAAATGCGAGAGGGATTCATTCAGAAGCGCTGCCCCAAATGTGGCGGCAATATCTACCTGGATAGAGATTACTACGGCTGGTATGAGAAGTGTCTCCAGTGCAGCCATACCAGCTATCTGGAAACCGTGGTTGAGGTAAGGGACAAGGTGGGCAAGGCCAGCCCTGGAGAAGCCAAGGGGAGCGCCCAGGGCGAAAAAGCTAGATAAAGGAGGTGGAAGCGATGGCTATAGTGCGCTGGGAACCATTCCGGGAGATGATAAGCCTGAAAGATGCCATTGACCGGCTGTTTGAGGATAGCTTTGCCAAGCCCTGGCGTCTCTGGCCTGACCAGCTAGGAAGGGAATTACCCATTGATATGTACCAGACCGCTAGTGAGGTGGTGGTGAGGGCAGCTCTCCCTGGGGTGAAACCGGAGGAGGTGGATATCTCCATCACCGGAGATACTCTCACCATCAAGGGGGAGCACAAGGAGGAACAGGAGATAAGAGAGGAAGACTACTTCTGCAAGGAGTGCCATCACGGCAGCTTCAGCCGCTCGGTAACCATCCCCGTCCAGGTACAAAGCGATAAGGCTGAGGCGGTCTTTGAGGATGGAATCCTCACCTTGAGGCTGCCCAAGGCTGAGGAGATAAAGCCCAAGCAGATCAAGGTCAAGACCTAGGCAATGACTAATGCCGCCGGGAAATAACCAGCAAGGGCGTTCCCTTCGGCGTCCTGGGCTGGCGGTTTGAGGAGGAAGTGGTGGTGGCAAGTGTGGTAGAAAGCAAGACGAAGAGCGGAAAGGAAACCCGCGCTGAGGCTCACCGGCTTGAGCTCAAGCGCTGCCCTCACTGCGGCAGAAAGGGATATTACAAGATGCCGCGGCGCTATGAGCACTGCCGGTTCTGTGGCCTGCACCGCATCCTAGTGCCAGGCCAGGATTTTTGACTATGCAATAAAGTCTTTGAGCCAGAACCGACTCAAGAGAGCGAAGTTTGATGCTTTTTGGTGGGAGGTTTGAAGATGCGCATTGCCATGGTCTCTCCGCTAGCCATGCGGGTGCCACCAGTGGCTTACGGCGGCACCGAGCTGATAGTGAGCCTGCTCACCGAGGAGCTGGTACGGCGAGGGCATGAGGTAACCCTCTTTGCCAGCGGTGACTCCGTGACCAGCGCCAGGCTGGTATCCGTTTGCCCTCATTACCTCAACAGTTCAGGCAGGAACGCCAGCATCCTTGACATGCTCAACATGGTCACTTGCCTAGAGCAGGCGGACAGGTTTGATATCATCCACGCTCATACCTGCTTTGAAGGAATGGCCCTTGCCGGGCTGGTCAAGACGCCGATGCTCACCACCATCCACATCAACCTTGATGGGGACTGGTTTGAGCTATTCCGTCACTACAAGGGCTGGTATAACACCATCAGCCGCTCCGCCAAGTCTCTCTTGCCGGATAAGGAGCGCTTCGTGGGTGTTATCTATAACGCCATAGACGTTAAGTCCTACCCCTTCAACGGCGCTCCTCGCAAGCCTCATCTCCTTTTCCTCAGCCGCATCAGCTATCAGAAAGGGCCTCACCTGGCCATCCAGGTGGCCAGGAGGCTGGGGCGCCGGCTGATCATCGCCGGCAACGTGCACCCACACGACGAAGAGTACTTCCGCACCATGGTAATGCCAGAGGTGGATGGTGACCTTATCCAGTACGTCGGTGAAGCAGACTACCATCGCAAGCGGGAGCTCCTGTCCCAGGCGTACTGTCTAGTGGCGCCGATCACCTGGGAGGAGCCCTTCGGGCTATTCTTCATTGAGGCCATGGCCTGCGGGACGCCGGTGGTGGTCTTCAACCGGGGCTCAGCCCCGGAAGTGGTAAAACACGGGGAGACCGGCTACGTGGTGGACACGCTGGAGGAAATGGCCGCGGCGGTTGACGAGGTCTACCGCATCGACCGGAGACGCTGCCGCGAGTACGTGGAGGAGAACTTTGATGCGCCCAGAATGGCGGATGATTACCTCCGCGCTTACGAGCGGATACTGTCCGAGCAAGGTGAGCTCATGGACATCGGGGCAGCGGCCAGCGCCGAGAGGCTCTTGGAGAACACGGTGCGCTTTACCCTGGACAGCGAGGCTTCGGACAAGGTAACCACCGCCAGAAACTGATGGCCAACTTTGGAGGGAGCGGAGATGAAGGTTCGTAAAGCGGTGATCACAGCTGCCGGCTGGGGGACCAGGTTTCTGCCGGCAACCAAGGCACAGCCCAAGGAGATGCTGCCCCTGGTCAATAAGCCGATTATCCAGTACGCCGTGGAGGAAGCGGCTACCTCCGGCATTGAGCAGATCGTCATCGTCACCGCCATGGGCAAGCACTCGGTTGAGGACCACTTTGACCGCTGCTTTGAGCTTGAATATGTCCTCCAGCAGAAAGGCATGACCGAAGCCCTGGCCGAGATATCTGCCATCGGCAATTCCAGCCGAATCTACTACGTTCGCCAGCGGGAGCAGCTAGGCCTGGGGCACGCCGTGCTCACCGCCCGCGACTTCATCGGCGAGGAGCCCTTCGCCCTTCTCCTGCCCGATGACGTCATTCTTAGCCAAGTGCCAGTAACAAGGCAGCTCATTGAGGTGTTTGAGCAACACCCGGGCTGCGTGCTGGCGGTGGAAGAGGTGCCCGAGGAGAAAATAAGCAGCTACGGCATCATCAGGCCACGCCAGCTAGATGAGCGCTTATGTCAGGTGTTCGGCCTGGTGGAGAAGCCGGATATGCATCAGGCCCCGTCCAACCTGGGGATAGTGGGGAGGTACGTGCTCACGCCTGACATCTTCGCCGTGCTGGAGGAAACTCTTCCCGGCAAAGGTGGCGAGATTCAGCTCACCGATGGCCTGAATGCCCTGCTAGAGAGACAAAACGTGTTCGGCTACAGATTTGAGGGAAGGCGCTATGATACCGGCACCCCGCTGGGGCTGCTCAAGGCATCCATCGCCGTCGCCCTGGAGAACCCGGAGATGGCCGAGGAGCTGAAGGAATACCTCGTTGAGCTTATGACTTCAAAGCGCCAGGTTCGGGGCGGCGTCCCTGCCCGAGAGGAGAAAGCGCAGTGCTAGCGGGCTTGAGCCAAAGGAGGTGGTAAAATTGTCCCCCCAGTTTCAAACTCCGGACGCGGAGCTAGCCTTGCTCAACCGGCTTAAAGAGCATGGCCTGCTAGAAATCGCTAACCTCGAGGTGCGGGTGCGGCAGGGCACCGCCTATATTGAGGGTTCCGTCCCCAACCTAAAGCAGAAGAAGCTGGCTGGAGAGCTAGCCTCAGAGGTGGAGGGCATCCGTGAGGTGGTCAACATGCTCCGCATAATGCCCCTGCCGGTAGTGGATGATGAGAGCTTGAAACAGCACCTCAAGCGAGCGCTGGTCAGAAACCCCAGGATTGACCACACCAAGCTGTCCATAGAGGTGATAAACGGCGTCGTCTACCTCGGCGGCTTCGCCGGCACTGCCGCGGAAAAGCACCTGGCGGAGCATGAGGCCTGGGCGACGCCCGGAGTGAGGGACATCATCAACAAGATTGAAGTGCTCTCAGCAAGCCCCAAGAGCGAAATGCAGATCGTCGGGGAGATTCTGGAGGGCCTCTCCTACTGCCTGGGGCTTGACCTCGCCAAGATAGCGGTGGACTTTCAGGATGGCACCATCCGCCTCCGCGGCACGGTGCCCAGCGCCTATCTCAAGGAGGCGGCGGAGGAGCTGGCCAGCTGGACGCCATCGGTGAATAGCGTTACCAATGAGCTTGAAGTGCTGGACTGGCCTGGCTCCCGAAGAGGCCACCGCCCCAGACTCATCAGGTCCTCCAGTGAGGATTGTCTGGAACGCCCAGCGCAGGCAGCATCACAGCTTTGATGATGGCACCTAGGCAAAACCAGGAGAGTCCCTATGGCGACCAAGCAGCAAGCGAGGAGCAAAACTAGACCGCTAGCCAGCAGCTATCTCCTGCCTTACGGCGAGCCCATAGCTCTGGCGGATATTCAGGATGCTCTGGTCATCAAGGAGGGGAACCTATTTCTCTTGACCGATGCCCAAGGCAACCTCCCCCCAAAGAGCCGGGCCGGCTATGGCTTCTACAAGGGGGACACGAGATACCTTTCGGTCTATGACCTCTCCTTTGATGGGGTAAGGCCGGCGGTGCTTCTCTCCACCGCCGAGCTGGGCTACAGCTCCGAGCACCACCTCACCAATCACGCCATGGCCACCCTGGAGCAGAAGGTCATACCCAAGGAGAGCCTGGAGGTCAGACGCCAGCGCTTGATTAATAAATGCCTCCATGAGACCATTCAGGTCACCAACTTCAACATCTCCCAGGTTAGGGTGAGCCTGCGTTTTAGCTTCGCTGCCGATTTTCTGGACATCTTTGAGGTGAGAGGGGAGAGAAAGCGCCCGCGGGGCAGGCTCCTGCGCCCTCAAGTTGAGAAGGACAAGGTTATCTTCAGATACCAAGGGCTGGACGGAACCTCACGCAGCACCCAGATAGCCTTCTCCCCAGCCCCAGACCAGCTCTGGCAGGATGGGGCGCTGTTTAGCTTCTCCCTCGGCCACAGGGAGAGCGCCAATATCAGGGTGACCATCAGCCCCGATGGTGCGCAAGACGGCGCTCATTTCCCCACCGAATTCAAAAAGCTGACCACCTCCTATCAGGACTGGCTGCGCTCCTGCACCCAGGTCTTCACCAGCAACGAGTTCTTCAACGCCATGATCGAGCGCTCCTTAAA
>MTNR01000077.1 GCA_002011495.1 Dehalococcoides sp. JdFR-56
GATGGCCTCCACAATTTTCCTGGTGTTGCCCTTAAAATCGCCGACGGTGGTGTTGAGCTGGGCCAGGCCAATTCGCAGCCGACGCATTTTTTCTTCCCTCCAGAGGGGGCTAGAGAATAGGCAGGTATCTCTTCAGCTCATACTCGGTTACCTGGGCGCGGTAGTGGTCCCACTCTATCTTCTTGTTGGCGATGAAGGCATTAAAGACGTGGTCCCCCAGCGCTTTGCGCACTAGCTCGCTCTTCTCGGTTAGCTCAATGGCCTCATTCAGGCTGGCGGGCAGCGTGCCTATCCCCCTCTTTTGCCTCTCCTCTTCCGTCATCTCGTAGACATTTTCCTCTACCGGCTCGGGCACCTCATACTCCTTCTCGATTCCCTCCAGCCCAGCGGCCAGCATGACGCTGAAGGCAAGGTAGGGGTTGCAGGCCGGGTCAGGGGAGCGGAACTCGATCCGGGTTGATTTCTCCTTGCCCGGCTGATACTCCGGCACCCGGATGAGGTCAGCCCGGTTGCGCCGTGCCCAGGAGAGATACACCGGGGCCTCATAGCCGGGGACCAGCCGTTTGTAGGAGTTAACCCACTGGCTGGTTATTGAGGTGATTTCGGGGGCGTGCTTGAGCAGCCCGGCGATGAAGCACTTGGCCTCCTTGGAGAGGTGGTATTTGTCATTGGGGTCAAAGAAGGCGTTTTTATCCCCTCGGAAGAGTGACTGATGCACGTGCATGCCGCTGCCATTGATGCCGAAGACCGGTTTGGGCATGAAGGTGGCATAAACCCCGAACTTCAGGGCGACCTCCTTGACCACCAAGCGGTAGGTCATCACGTTGTCCGCCATGGTCAGGGCATCAGTATACCTCATGTCTATCTCGTGCTGGCTGGGGGCGACCTCATGGTGGGAATACTCCACGCCAATGCCCATCTCCTCCAGGGTGAGCACCGTCTCCTTCCTCAGGTCGGTGGCGGCATCCAGAGGGGTCAGATCAAAGTACCCGCCTTGGTCCAGGAACTCGGTGGCATTGGAATCCCGGAAGACAAAGAACTCAAGCTCCGGCCCCACGTAATAGGTAAAGCCCATGTCAGCCGCGCGCTTGAGATTTCGCTTGAGCACATATCTGGGGTCGCCCTCAAAAGGTTGGCCACCCGGCCGCAGGATATCGCAGAACATCCGCGCCACCGCCCGATGCTCCCGCGGTCTCCAGGGCAGTAGCTGGAAGGTGTCAGGGTCAGGCATGGCCACCATATCGCTCTCATCGATGCGAGCAAAGCCCTCAATTGAGGAGCCATCAAAGCCCATGCCCTGCTCCAGCGCCCCCTCTAACTCCTCCACGGTGATGGAGAAGGATTTGAGAAAACCGAGGATATCGGTAAACCACATCCTGATGAATTTAACATCGTGTTCCTTGGCCATCTTAAGGACGTATTCTTTGCTTTCTTCTTTGCTTCTAGCGGTCATTTTAGCCTCCTTCTCTCTAACTTTCTAGATTGCGTTTTCGCCGCTCTCGCCGGTCCTGACGCGCACCGCGTTCTCCACTGGGAGGACGAATATCTTGCCGTCTCCCATCTCGCCGGTGCGGGCATTGGTGGTGATGACGTTCAGCGTTTTGGGCACATCTTCATCGAGGACAACCAGCTCAATCTTTAGCTTGGGCAGGAAATCCNCCCGGTATTCTCCCACCCGCCATTGCAGGGGGACGCCTTTCTGCCGCCCGCGGCCGCTGACTTGGCTTACCGTCATGCCAAAGTAGCCGCTGTCCTCGAGGGCCCGGCGCACTGACTCTAGTTTTTCCTCCCGGATAATGGCTTCTATCTTCTTCATCGCAGCACTCCTCCATAAGCCCTTTCGCCATGCTGGGAGATATCCAGCCCCACCGTTTCCTCCACTCCTCCCACTCTCAGGCCGATGGTGGCGTCCACCAGCTTGGCCAGGACCCAGGTAGCAGCGAAGGCGAAGAGCCAGACCGCAGCCACACCAGCCAACTGTTTACCCAATTGTAGCACATTACCCAAGAGCACGCCATCAGCCCCCGCCGGATTGACCGCGGTGCTGGCGAAAATGCCCGTGGCCACCGCTCCCCAGGTGCCTCCTAGGCCGTGAACCGCCCACACGTCCAGCGATTCGTCGATGTGCCATCTCATGCGCAGGAGTATGCCGTAATAGCACACCACCGCGGCCCCGATGCCTATCGGTATCCCCATCAGCGGTGAGACGAAGCCGGCGGCGGGGGTAATCGCCACCAGCCCGGCAACTGCCCCAGTGGCGGTGCCAAGAAGGGTGGGGCGCCGGTAAGCCCAGCTCAGCATCATCCAGGTGAAGGCGGCGGCCGCCGCTGAAATATTGGTGGCGGCAAAGGCGCTCGCCGCCAGCCCGCCGGAGGTGAGGGCGCTGCCGGCGTTGAAACCAAACCAGCCAAACCAGAGCAGCCCGGCCCCGAGCATCACCATGGGGATGTTGTTGGGCTCCATGGGCTCCCCATCCCGGAAGCCCTTGCGTGGGCCGAGGAGCATGGCCAAAGCCAGAGCGGAGATGCCGGCGTTGATGTGAACTACGGTGCCCCCGGCGAAGTCAAGTGCGCCCAGTTTCGCCAGCCAGCCACCATCGCCCCACACCCAGTGGGCCACCGGAGCGTAGACAAAGGTCAGCCACAGGGCGGAGAAGACGAGGAGGGCGCTGAACTTTATCCGCTCCACCACCGCCCCGGTGATCAGGGCCACGGTGATGATGGCGAACATGGCCTGAAACACCATGAAAGCGAGGTGAGGAACGGTGCTGGCGTAGACCGGGGAGGGCTCCTGGCCTACCCCTCGCAGCCCGATGAAGCTAGGCCCGCCGATGACGCCACCCAGGTCAGGGCCGAAGCCCAGGCTGTAGCCATAGAGCACCCAGAGCAGGCCCACCAGCCCGAGAGCGGCGAAGCTCATCATGAGCGTGGAGAGAACGTTCTTCCGGCGCACCATGCCCCCGTAGAAAAGGGCTACCCCTGGCGTCATCAGCATCACCAGGGCTGAGGCGATCAAAATCCAGGCGGTATCACCGGAGCTAATAGACATCCAACCTCCCTTCCTCTTACTTACAGTCTAGACGGCGATTGTTTCCAGAATATTTCCATCAGATTAAATTTAGGTTACAGGAACTCTCCTTCACCAAGTTAAGGGGGTGAGGCTAGTTCCTTTTGAGCGCTATTTGAGGCTGTGATATAATTATTTTGAGGTATGGTGAGCATGCTGGAACAACTGGAAAGAATCGAGAAGCGCTATCAGGAACTGGATGAGCAGATGGCGCGGCCAGAGGTGGCCTCTGACCTGAAGCAACTTCAGGCTTTAGCTCAGGAGAGGGCCAGCCTTGAGGACGTGGTCACCAAGTATCGGGAGTATAAGGCCACCACCAAGTCGCTGGAGGAGACCCGGGCCATGCTGGGTGATGGGCTGGATGAGGAGATGACGGCGCTGGTCAAGCAGGAGATAGAAAACCTTGAGTCCCAGCAGGACCGCCTTCTTCAGGAGCTCAAAATCGCGCTCCTGCCCAAGGACCCCAATGATGAGAAGGACATCATCATGGAGATTCGGGCTGGGGCCGGTGGTGAGGAGGCCGCCCTGTTTGCCGCTGACCTCTTCCGCATGTACACCCGTTACGCCCAAGCTAAAGGCTGGGGGATAGACGTAATCAGCCTGAGTGAAAGTGGCATTGGCGGCATCAAGGAGGTCATCTTTGAGGTCAAAGGCAAGGGCGCTTACAGCCGGCTCAAGTACGAGAGTGGCGTGCATCGGGTGCAGCGGGTACCCACCACAGAATCTTCCGGGAGAATCCATACCTCAACGGCCACGGTGGCCGTGCTGCCCAAGGCTGAGGAGGTGGACGTATCAATCAACCCGGATGACCTGAAGATTGACATCTTCCACAGCGGCGGGGCTGGAGGGCAGAATGTCAATAAAGTGGCCACCGCCGTCCGCATCACCCACCTGCCGACCGGTATGGTGGTTACCTGCCAGGATGAGCGCTCGCAACTTCAGAATAAGCTGAGGGCGCTTTCGGTACTACGCAGCCGCCTTCTTGATATTGAGCGGCGCCAGCAGGAGGAGAAGATAACCAAGGAGCGGCGCTCCCAAGTGGGCACTGGCGACCGCGCCGAGAAGATACGAACCTACAACTTCCCCCAGGACCGTGTTTCCGACCACCGCATCAACCTGAACCTGCATAACCTGCCCCGCATCCTGGAGGGGGAGCTTGACGAGCTTATTGATGCCCTGGCCACCAGTTACCAGGCGAAGCAGCTAGAGGAACAGCTGGCGTGACCCTGCAGCAGGCGCTAGGTCGGGCTCGGGAGATTCTGGCGGCAAACAGTGTTGAGGAAGCCTCTCTGGAGGGTGAGCTGCTCCTGCGGCACGCGTTGAAGATAGACCGCGTGCAGCTCTATCTGGACCTCGGTCGTGAGCTAACTCCAGAGGAGGAAGAAGCCTTCTGGCATCTGGTTGAGCGCCGCTGCCAGGGGGAGCCAACCGCCTATATCATCGGGCATCGTGAGTTCTACGGGCTTGATTTCTATGTTGACCCCCGCGTGCTCATCCCCCGGCCGGAAAGCGAGCTGCTGGTGGAGAAGGCTCTGGAGCTGGCTGGGACTCACCGCATCGCCACCATCGCTGATATTGGCACGGGCTGTGGTGCCATCGCCATCAGCCTGGCGCGGAACTTACCCCGAGCCAAAATCTATGCCACCGACATCTCCGCTTCCGCCCTTGAGGTTGCCCGAATCAACTGCGTTAACCACGGCGTGGCCGATAGAATCTGTCTCCTGGCGGGCGATATGCTTGAGCCCTTGCCTGAGCCGGTTGACCTCATCATCGCCAATCTGCCCTATATTAGGCAGTCAGAACTCCCCCAGAGCGGGCCGGTTAGCTTTGAGCCAAAGATAGCGCTGGATGGCGGCCCGGCTGGCCTGGAGAAGATACTCAAGCTCTGCCGCAAGGCGGGCGCCAAGCTCACCTCAAGGGGCTGCCTGCTACTGGAGATAGGGCAGGGGCAGGGGGAGGCGGTGACCGCACTGCTGCGGCACTTATTCCCCTCCGGCCTGGTGGAAGTAACCCCAGACTTAAGCGGCATCGAGCGGGTGGTCAGCCTGTGCTTGACACCCAACCGCCTTGGTGCTAGATTAGCCGAGGGCGCTTGACGGCCCAGCCGTCAGCCCTTCCCATCCAGTGGGATGATGTCCATTTATTTTGGCAGCGGAGGAAGTCAGGTATGAACATGATCGTCTGTATCAAGCAGGTGATTGACCCTGAAGCACCCCCGGCCAGCTTCAAGGTTGATGAGGCGAGTAACCGGGTGGTGCCGCCGCCCGGAGTATCGCCGGTCATCAGCCCCTTTGACGAGAACGCGGTGGAGGCAGCACTCAGGCTCAAGGACGCCTATGGGGGCAAGATCACGGTGTTAAGTCTGGGCACTGGGCTACTTCGGGAGGTGGTGAAGAAGCCGCTCTCCATGGGTGCCGACGAGCTCATCCTGCTTGAGGATGAGGCCTTCGCCGACGGGGATAGCTGGTCAACCGCCTATGCCTTAGCCATGGCCATCAAGAAGATTGGCGACTATGACCTTATCTTTTGCGGCCGCCAGGCGGCGGACTGGGATGCGGGACAGGTCGGCTCGGGCATCGCCGAGATGCTGGGGCTACCCAGCGTTACCGTCGCCAGGAAGGTGGACGTCTCGGACGGGAAAGCCAGAGTAGAGCGGGTAGTGGCTGATGGCTACGAGGTGGTGGAGGTGTCTCTACCCGCCCTGATTACGGTGAGCAACGAGCTTGGCGAGCCCCGCTACCCGACGATAAAGGGCATCATGGCGGCCAAAAAGATGGAGCCCATCGTCTGGAAGCCGGCGGATATCGGTGTTGAGCCATCTCAGGTGGGTGCCGCCGGCCGGCGCGCCAGATTGCTCAAGCTATTCCAGCCGGTTCATGAGGGCAAGTGTGAGTTCATCGAGGGGGAGAGCCCGGAGGAGGCTGGGGTTAACCTCGCCCTGAAACTCAGGGAGGCCAAGCTGCTGTGAAGGGGAATCCTTTATGCTTACATCAGGAGGGCATAGAGTATGTCTCAGGCTAAAGGGGTTATGGTCTTTGCTGAAGTTGCCGAAGGAAAGCTGGCCGCCATCGCCACGGAGCTTCTGGGGTGTGGCCGGAGGCTGGCCGATGACCTAGGGGAGGAATTAAGCGCGGTGCTGGTTGGCAGCCAGGTGGGCGCTTTAGCCCAGGAAGCCATCGCCTTTGGTGCCGATAGGGCGTATGTCATTGAGGACCCCTTACTTGGGGACTATCAGACCGATTCCTACCTAATGGTTATGGAGAAGGTAGCAAGAGAGCTCATCCCCCAGATTCTCCTTATGGGGCAGACCTCCATCGGCCGTGACCTGGCGCCCCGGCTGGCCTTCAGGCTGGAGACGGTGGCCACGCTAGACTGCATTGAACTTGCCATTGACCCTGAATCCAGGCGGCTATTGCAGACCAAGCCGGTCTATGGCGGCAACGCCCAAGCTATCTTCACAAGCCAGTTTGACCCGCAGATAGCCACGGTCAGGGCCAAAGCCATGTCACCCCTGGAGAGGGACAGCTCAAGGCAGGGCGAGGTCATCAGGCTTGAGGCGGATTTGGATCCCCAAGCCATAAGAACCAGGGTGCTAGAGAAGGTCTCGGAGGAGGTGGAGGGGGTAAGGCTGGAGGCAGCTGAGGTGGTGGTCAGCGGCGGCCGAGGCATCGGTGGCCCTGAAGGTTTTAAGCAGCTTGAGGAGCTGGCCAGGCTGCTCAAAGGGGCGGTGGGGGCAAGCCGGCCCCCCTGCGACAATGGCTGGGTGCCCGATGTGCTCCAGGTGGGGCTCACCGGCAAGGTGGTGACCCCCGA
>MTNR01000062.1 GCA_002011495.1 Dehalococcoides sp. JdFR-56
ATCCTCCTTGACCTCATACAGCCGGTCCTTCTCCCATCTCTCTTGCCATTTCTTCTCTATTTGCTGAGGGTTATACTTGATGGTCATCTATCCTCCATCCCTGTGAAAGCTCTTGGGCCAGCTCTCTAAAAGGAGAGGGGGTAAAACCCCTCTATCTCACCGTGGCGCCTGCATGGCGCTTAAAAAGATATCGCAGTAGCTTGTGGCCGATATAAGTCTAACTTAACTGGGGAGCCTTAGTCAACAGGCGTGGCTTGGAGAGTGGCGGGGGAATAAAGAGAGGCTGGATATTTTGTTTCTATCCAGCCTCCCCGATAATCTCTTTACTGTATTCGGCTTTTAGGCTTTCCCGATGCGGAACATCTTGGTGCCGCAGGTGGGGCATGTCCCCTGGGTTGCCGGCTTGCCGTTCTTCATGGTGATGGACTTGGCGTCCTTCATTTCCTTCTTGGCGCGGCACTTGACACAATAAGCCTGCATTCCTTACCTCCTTTTCCACTTGCTAAGATTAGTAGCAGAATAAACCATTCTCTTCCTAATGTCAATAGCTATTGATATCAAAATGGGCAAAATTGAGCTTGATTGAGGCCCACTGGGCCCAAGAGGGGGCTGATAAGTGCAGCCTATTTCCTGTTTACCCTTCTACCTTTCATTTTATGCTTATCCGGAGGCAACTTGTGGCGTTTTATCGCCTTGGCTGACTTGAACCGGTTCAGGTTGACGAAACCTCTGGTCCTGTTCATCGTTTCCCCACTGTTAGCAGATTTTAGCCCCTTTTCTGGCTGAAAGCAAGGATGTAAATGATGGGCAGTATGCCGGCGGTGTTGAGGACAAACAGGGCGATGAACCAGCCCAGGTGCCCGTTTTGGGCGGCTCTCCACAAGGCGATGCCCTTCCAGGCCATGGACCACACCACCACTAGCGGGATGATGAACCAGAATATCCCGGCCATTATGGGAAGCCCCCAGTCCAGTAACCCCATTTTCTCACCTCCATCGTTATGATGTTTGCTCGGCTTTCTAGCTGATATTATACCTCATGAGAGGAGTTTAAGGCCGGATGCTTTGGATATTGCTCACTCCAGCCGATATCAACTATAATGAGTCAACTTGGGTGCTCAAGATGACCGCGGTTAAGATTGTACTCATCGTTCTGGGCGCTATGCTGGGCTGGCAGGTGCTGGTTCGCCTCATAAGGAGGCTGCATCATGCCCCGGCGCCGGCTTTCATCGGGCGGGGATTGGATAGTGACCTCAGGCGCTGGATGCAGCCGGCGGATAAGATTATTGAGCGCAGCGGCATCAAACCGGGCATGACGGTGATGGACCTCGGTTGCGGCAGCGGCGCCTTCACGCTCTCTGTCGCCCAGGCGGTGGGGGAGCAGGGGAGGGTGTATGCGGTTGATATTCAGCCGGCCATGCTGCGGCAGCTGGAACGGAAGCTGGCCCGGCCGGAGAATGAGAGTATAAGGAATATTGAGCTAACACAGGCCAGCGCCGGTGCACTTCCCTTTCCCGATGCCTCCTTTGACCTAGTATACATGGTAACCGTGCTTCAGGAGATACCTGATAAGGGCCAGGCGCTGCGGGAGATAACCAGGGTGCTAAGGCCAGGCGGGCTCCTGGCGGTGAGTGAATTTCTTCCTGACCCGGATTATCCCCGGCGCTCAACCACCATCAAGATAGGCGAGCGCCACGGGTTTATTCTGGATGCCGCCCTGGGCAATCTGTGGAATTATACGGTTAGATTCAGGAAACCGTAGCCATTTCCTGTTTAAAAAGCAAGGAGGAGTATCATTGCCGTCGCCACTGAGGCTTAAAGAGGGGCTGTTTTATGGCTGGGTGGTGGTGGCTGTCTTTCTGGTCATTGGCATCACGCTTTACGGGATACACTTTTCCTTCGGCGTTTTCTTCAAGTCAATAGAGGGCGAGTTTAATTTGACCCGGGCGGCGACTTCCGCCATCCTATCGGCCAATTTGCTGTTGGCTGGGGCATGCTCCTTTTTTGCCGGCTGGGCGATTGACCGCTACGGGCCAAAGGTGGTCGTCCTGCTGATGGGCGCCTTCGCCGGCTTGAGCCTGGTGTTAACTAGCCAGACCAACGCCCTCTGGCAGCTATTCCTCACCTACAGCCTGCTATTGGCCATGGGAACCGGTCCGCTGTATGTGGTGCCTATGTCAGCGGTCTCCAGGTGGTTTATCAAAAAACGGGGCCTGGCCATGGGGCTGGCCAGTTTGGGCAGCGGGCTGGGCACGGTGGTGATGGCGCCTTTTGCCACCTACCTTATCGCCAGCTTTGATTGGCGTACCGCCTATCTCATCATCGGGCTGATCGCCTGGCTGATTATCCTGCCGCTCTCCAGGCTGCTGAAGAGGGACCCGTATGAGGTTGGCGCCCTGCCCGATGGGGTGAAATCTGGCGCTGGAGATGTGGAAGGCGAAGAGGCCGGCACTAGACCAGCTGGTGCTTCACTTTTGCCGGTGCTCCGGATGAGGAGTTTCTGGCTTCTCGCGTCTTTGTGGTTTCTCTTTGCCGCCAACATATTTCTGGTCTTCGCCCATCTGGTGCCGCATATTACCGACATCGGCTTCTCCGCTGCGGAGGCGGCTGGCGTTCTCAGCGTGGTCGGCGTGGCCGCCATTCCCGGCCGGTTGCTCATGGGCATCGCTTCTGATAGGCTGGGCCGGAAGCTGGCCACCATCACCTGTCTTCTGATTCAGGCGGGAGCCATGGTGCTGCTGGTCTGGGCTCGGGATTTATGGAGCCTCTATCTTTTCGCCATAGCTTTTGGCTTCTTCTACAGCGGTTTTGGCTCCAGCGGGGCGGCGCTGCTCAGCGATACCTTTCCTCTGGGCAACATTGGCGCTATTTTCGGGCTGCTTGAGGTCGGCTTTGGCATTGGCGCGGCCATCGGTCCTGTGGTCGGGGGGCTTATTTTTGACCTGAGTGGCAGTTACTCAGTGGCTTTCTTCATCGGGGCGGTGGTGCTGCTGGGGGCAACCCTGCTCGTCGCGCTGGTGAGGAGAGAGACAAGATATTAGCCCCGAGCCCCAAGGCTAGGGAATAAAGATGCGGGCGGCGAGCTCAGCCAGCCTCATCATGTAGCCGGGGATAATGCCCAGGAGCAACACACCGAGGCAGGAGAGCACCAGCGCCAATCGCAGGGCGGCGGAGGAGGGCACCTTCTCCTGGGAAGCTGCCTGGCCCAGCCACATCACCTTCACCACCCGCAGATAGTAGTAGGCGGAGATAACGCTGTTGAGCACGGCGATGACCACCAGCCACAGCAGGTCATGCTGCACCGCGGCGCTGAAAATGTAGAACTTGGCCATAAAGCCGGCAGCTGGCGGCATGCCGATGAGGGAGATAAGGCATAGGGTCAGGGCCAGAGCCAGGAGCGGTGCTCGCTTGCCCATGCCGGCGTAATCATCAATGAGGTCGCTATTGAGCTTACCTGAGATGGCGATCACGGCGATGAAGGCGCCCATATTGGTGAAGACGTAGCTGGCGAGGAAGAAGAGGACGCCGCTCTGCCCGAGAATATCGCCCACCGGGGAAACTCCCAGAGCAGCCAGGCCCACCATCAGGTAGCCAGCCTGGGCGATGCTGGAGTAACCCAGAAGGCGCTTGATATTGCTCTGAGGGATGGCCATGATATTGCCCAGCGTCATGCTGATCACCGCTAGCCCGGCGAAGATGAGCCCCCAGTTCTGGCTCAGCCAATCAGGCTGCCCGAAGGCGGAGAAGAAAACGCGCAGGATGATGGCAAAGCCGGCGGCTTTGGAGGCCACGGAGAGGTAGGCGGTGATGGGGGTCGGTGCCCCCTCATAAACATCTGGCACCCACATCTGGAAGGGAACGGCGGCGATCTTGAAGCCGAAACCAGCCACCAGAAGCACGATGCCCAGGATGAGCGCCGGGCTGGCAAACAGAGTCGGCGGAGAGAGTGCCTGGATGGACTGAGCGATGTCATGCAGGTTGGTTTTGCCGGTAAAGCCGAAAATAAGCGCCATGCCGTAGAGCAGGACGGCGGAGGCCACCGCTCCCAGCAGCAGGTACTTTAGGGAGGCTTCCGTTGACTTGGCATCTTTGAGGAAGCCAACCAAGGCGTAGAGGGAGATGCTGGTCAGCTCTATGGCGATGTAGATGGCGATGAGATTGGTGGTGGCCGCCATCAGCATCATGCCCAGGGTGGCAAGCAGCACCAGGGCGTAATATTCACCCTGAAAGCGGGCAAACTTGATTACGTAGTCCACCGAAGATAGGATTACCAGGAAGGCGACCCCCAGAAAGAGCATCTTGAAGAACAGGGCGAAGTTATCCACGGCCAGCATGTTGTTGAAGATGGTCGGGAAGTTGTGTCCCCACATGGCCACGGTGACCCCACCCGCTACCACCAGTCCGGAGATGCTGACCTGTGCTAGGAGCCTCTTCTGCTCGGTGAGCAAATCAAGCAGAATGACGATTACCGCAGTGGCCACCAAAGCCAGCTCTGGTATGAACAGCGCCAGGTTCAAACTCTCACTCCCTAACATCGGCTATTTTTACCCACCTAATAGTCCCACGATGGGCGAAATACCAAGCTTGATGACATCAGTTAGGATTGCTGGGTAAATGCCCACCAGCATAATCACGGCGACGAAGGCGAACATGTAAACTCGCTCCAGAATATCGGCATCGGGTGTGCCGTTGTAGCGCTCCAGCACTGGTCCATAAAAGGCCCGCTGGAGCATCCACAGGATGTAGCCAGCGGTGACGACGACGCCAAGCACGCCCAAGATAGTGTAAACCTGAATCCCAGGAACGATGGTTGAGGAGAAGCTGCCCACGAAAACGAGGAATTCAGCGGCAAAGCCGCTGGTGGTGGGCAGCCCCAGGGAGGCTAGCCCGGCGATGGAGAAGACCACGGCGATAATCGGTATCTGCCGTGCCAGCCCGCCGAGCTGGCGCAGGTCACGCTCATGGGCGTTGTGCATTACCAGGCCCACCATGGCGAAAAGCAGTCCGGTAACCAGACCGTGGCTGAACATCTGCAAGGTGGCGCCGACCATGCTCAGCTGGCCCAGGGCAAAGATGCCCAGAAGCACATAGCCCATGTGGCTGATGGAACTGTAGGCGATGAGCCGCTTGAAGTCAGTCTGCCTCATGGTCACCGCTGCCCCATAGAGCACGTTGACCACCGCCAGTATCACCAGCAGCAGGGCGTAGCCCTTGGCCACCTCAGGAAAGAGGCTGACGCAGAGCCGGAGCATTCCATAGCCACCCATCTTGATGAGCACCCCGGCCAGCATGACGCTGACCGCGGTGGGCGCGTCAGTATGGGCATCAGGGAGCCAGGTGTGCAGCGGGAAGACGGGAAGCTTCACGGCAAAGCCGATGAGAAGCAGCCAGAAGATAGCCGCCGCCGGCAGCGCTGTCTGCACCATGGCCAGTCCGCCCTGAGCTATCTCCACCATGTTCAGGCTGCCGGTGGTGAAGTAAATACTCAAAATACCGGCCAGCATGAAGGCGCTGCCAAACAGGGTGTACACCACGTACTTGATCGCCGAGTATTCCTTTCTCCCTGACCCCCAGATATTGATCAGGAAGTACATGGGGATGACCTCTATCTCCCACATGATGAAGAAGAGCAGAAGGTCAAGGGAGAGGAACACGCCCAGAATGCTTGTTTCCAGAAGCAGGAGCCAGGCGAAGTACTCCCGCACCCTTAAGTCAATCTTCCAGGAGATGAGGACCGCCAGAAATCCGAGGAAGGCGGTGAGCAGGGTCAGGGGTAAGCTCAGCCCATCCACGCCCAGGTGATAGTTGGCGTTGAGCGCGGCAATCCAGAGCACCTTCTCCTCAAACTGGATGAGCCCGGCGGCCTCAGGTGAGCGGTCAAACTGGACGAAAAGCACAATGGCCAAAATCAGGGGAATGGCAGTGAAGATGGCCGCGGTCCACTTGATCAGCCTGGGGCGGCCAGCCAGCGCGAAGGCGATGAGGGCGGCCCCCACCGCGGGCAGGAAGAGTATGGTTGTCAGATAGCCAGAACCCAACTGCGCTTACTCCTCATATGGTCATTTTAGCCAGAGAAATAAATGACGAAAACTATAGCCAGTATCCCTATGCCGATGAACAGGGCATAGAGCTGGAGCTGCCCGGTCTGGGCACGCCGGATGGTTCTCCCCCCGGCGATGGCTCCATCGGCCACGGTATTGACGGCTCCGTCAACAACGTGGCTATCAAACTGCTCCATGCCCCGGAAAAGTCCCTTGAGCAGCACTCCTCTCACGATGACATCCTCGTAAAGTTCGTCAAACCAGTATTTAGAGTAGAAGAGGGTGTAGAGCGGCTTGAAGGTGGTGCCGATTCGCTCCGGCGAAAGCCATCCCTTGCTGTACATGGCGTAGGCAAGCAGGATACCCAGTCCAGCCAGTATCAGTGAGACCCAGGGCAGGGCTTGGGTTAGGGGGTGGAAGAAGCCCTCGGCGAAGCTGTGGATCTCACCATGGCCCATGAAGGCGCCAAAGTGTCCGGTGACGTTCCACAGACCGGAGAGCACCGAAAGAACGGCCAGAATCACCATCGGTATCACCATCACCTTGGGCGATTCATGGGGGTGGCTAGGGTGATGCTCCCCGTGGGCCTCTGGGCTCCCGCCGCGGTATTCCCCACCAAAGGTCATAAATACGGCGCGGAACATGTAAAAAGCGGTCATAAAGACGGTGATCATGGCTAGGGCGAACAGCACCGGCTGGCTTAGGGCGCTGACCACAATTTCATCCTTGCTCCAGAAGCCGGAAAGGGGCCAGATGCCGGCGATGCTCAAAGAGGCGATGACGAAGGTGGCATAGGTCCAGGGCATGTACTTTTTCAGGCC
>MTNR01000056.1 GCA_002011495.1 Dehalococcoides sp. JdFR-56
AGCCAGGTGAGATGAAAGAGCTGACTAAGCCTGTAGCAGACTCTGGGTCGCTTCTTCTGGACGGGGAGTTCGACTCTCCCCCGTCTCCACCAGCCAAGATAGTGGGCCCCAAGCAAATAGGGCCCATTTTTGATTTCCCACTCAACATGGTGCTTTTCCCGGGGAAAGTCTTTCATCAAGACTTGACTTTTTACTCAACATACCTTATACTATAAATTCAAGCTATAGAACCAGGTTTGAACGGTTATGGATGAAGCTCAACAGTTTGGCCAAAGATTAAAAGAGCTGCGGACGCGGGCAGGACTAACCCAGCGTGAGCTGGCGGAGAAGGTTGGCGTTGATTTCTCTTATTTAAGCAAGCTGGAAAACGGGGTACTCCCACCCCCCAGCGAGAAGACGCTGCTCCGCCTGGCCGAAGTCCTGAATGCGGATAAAGATGAGCTCTTCATCCTGGCGGGGAGGATTCCCGCCGATATCGCCGAGCTTCTCAAGAACCGGGAGGCCCTGGAGCTCCTGAGGTCAGCGCACGCTGAGAAGAAGGCTATGGCCAAAAAGGGAGAGAAGTTCAACCCGATAAGGGATTTGGGCAAGCTTGCTGGCCTAGGAAGGCTCACCCTTCCCAGCATCGATTATCGAAAGCTGGCTCGGGTGGCCATTGCCGTCATTCTGGTGATAGCAGTTGGCAGCTCACTATGGTTTGCCTCACCGACCCAGGCACTTGAGATAAGCTTCCCCTCCCTTCCCTCCTCCGGAACTCTGGGCAGCACCTATACCTTCACCGTGAAGGTGGATGTCCAAGATATGGACGTCTTGCCGATAACCAGGATTGACCTGGAAATCTATAATGTAACTGACAGCACCAAAAAGGCCACTCTGGAAAGCCTGCCCCTGGAGACCAAGTCCAAGCAAGCCCATACTATAAAGGAAGGTTCCTCCAGTGGCGAAGCCCAGGTGGCGGCCAGCGCCGCCTCTGTCTGGGGGTATGGGATTGCTTATAGTTACGGCTACGGCTACCGGGAGCCTCAGGGCTGGGGTTGGCATTACTTCGGCACCCGCGGCGGCTATGGCTACGGTCAATCCCCTTATAAGGGAGCGACCTCTATTACCTATACCATTTACTGGACATCGCCATCAGGCTGGCCAGCAGGTGATTACAAGGTCAAAGTGCTCGTTTATGGCAACGGCACCAAGAAGTTCTCCGGAACCAGCAGCACCTTCACCCTGAGCGCTGCGGTAGAAGCGCCACCACCAAGCCCACCGTCAGCACCATCTGAGGAAGAAGTGCCCATCAATGAGCAGGGTGTATTCACCGAACCATTCACTCTTGAGTCCACCGACGGCAAGGTGACGGTGGCCATTGAGGAGGGCACCATCGGCAAGACCAAGGAAGGCGAGCCGGTGCCCAAGATAACCATACTCAGGCCGGCAGACCCGCCTGAGCCACCGGCTGACGCCAATGTGGTCGGCTTCGTCTATGACCTTGAGCCTGACGGGGCCACCTTTGACCCGCCGATAACCGTTACCTTCAGCTACAACCCGAATCAGATACCGGCTGGCGTTGGGGTGGAGAACCTGCGCGTCGCCTTCTGGGATGAGGCCGCTGGCGAGTGGGTGGAGCTGCCTCCTGAAGACATCACCATTGACCCGCTGACCAACACCATCAGCGCCAGGGTGAGCCACTTCACCTACTTCAGCGTCATCGTCTTCACGCGCCCGGCCACCTTCGCTATCAGCGACCTGACCATAACCCCGTCGCAGGCGGACATTGCGGAGAAGGTTACCATCAGCGTCACCGTCACCAATTCCGGTGACCTTGCCGGCAGCTATGAGGTGACCCTCAAGATAAATAATGAGGCGGTATCCACTCAGAAAGTGACCCTCGCTGGCCATAGCAGTGAGAAGGTGACCTTCATCACCGTTCATGGCAAGGAGGGAAGCTACAAGGTGGACGTCAATGGGCTTACCGGCAGCTTCAGCGTCAAGCGTGCCCCAACCCCGCCGATAGTGATACCGCCACCGGTGCCCACGGTCACGGTGCCTTCACCGCCACCTGGACCGGCACCAACACCGGTACCAGCACCTACCCTGCCGCCACCACCGGCGCCGGCGCCCATGCCACTGTGGCTGATCATCGCCCTGGCGGTGATAGTGGTCGGCGGTGTGGTCCTCATCCTGTACTTCAGCTTGCGCCGCGAATACTAACCAAAAGCCGCTTTCCCCAGGTCATTTTACCCCCTGCTAAAGGGTACGCCCCACCCAAAGTGGGGCGTACTTTGTTACCCGGCCTCTAGTGGATTTTCCCCTCCCTTGTCTGGTATAATATGGTGTTGCACGTGATGCAGCATATGCCTAGCCGGGGAGGGGAATACTACCCCTTGACAATTGTCACTATTAATTGCTAAAATATGCCACCTGGCAGGGGGTAGTGTGGAGAAGTGCTGATAAAGAAAAATCCATACACCTGGGCTGGTCTCGGATTACTCATCACCGGCGGTCTGGTTGCTCTTTTCGCCCACTTTATTCTGGGACTGACTTGGCTTGCCGCTTTGGGGCTCTGCATGGTTATTCTGGGCGCCATCCTGCTGGCCCTGGGCAGGGCCATCCCCAAGCTGCCGCCCGAGGTCTGCGGGCTCTTCCTTGATGCCGGCGTGGACAATATGGCTACCATAGTGGAGGAGTTAGGAATCAAAGCTAGAGCGGTGTATCTCCCCTCCTCACTGACCAATGGCTCACCAAAGGCGCTCATCCCCCTGCATGCCAATCCGGCACTGCCTCCGCTGACCCGAGCCCTCCCCCAGCGATTTATCGCCAGATACGGAAGCCGCCCTGATGACATTGGGCTTCTCTTCTCCACCATCGGGAGCCGGGCGGTGGCTCTCCTGGAGGCCAGGCCAGACCCAACCCCAGAAGCCCTGGAGGCAGCGCTGACCGCGCTGCTCGCCGGGACTCTTGACGCCGCCGATGGCACCACGGTTACTTCGTTGGAGAATCACCTGATCAAGGTAGAGATCGCCAACCCCCGCGTCGGAGACAGCGTCACCCGTTGCCAAGAGTGCCTAGGGGGGCCACTGGCCTCAATTGTCGCCTCGGTGACCGCCGAGGCCTGGGATAAACCAGTCACCATCGCGCGGGAGGAACACAGCGGGGGAAGATATTCCATTGAGCTTGAGGTAACTGAGTGAAGATATATAACAGGTACATCATCATTACCGCTCTTTTGCTTCTGCTCACCACCGTTATCCTGATTGCCCTCGGGCAGACTTCGCTCAATGTTTACTACATCACCTATCTCGCGGAGGCCCTGGCCATCACCGAGCTATTCGCCCACTTGAACAAGAAAGCCCGCCAGGGACTGAACCTGGTCAGCGCGGTACTGTTTGGGGGATTTCTGTTCATCGTCTCCATAGAAGCCATCAAGATACTGGCTTAAGTTTTTTAGCGCGGCCGCTTGGACCAAAGATGAAAAGATTAGCCCTTGCCCTTGGCGTGGTAATACTGCTGGCAGCCTTTGTTCCCGGCTTTCCCAGCTTTGCCCAGCCCGCCAATATCCCTCATGAGAACCCGGAGGCGATAAAAAGCTCCCCAGACCCAGCGGCGTTGCTGCTCTCCTACGGTGAGATATTCAGTCTAGCCAGCATAAGGCAATATGATGATGCCCAAAGCCTGCTCCAAGAGCTACAAAGAGCCAACATCCCCGATGAGCTGCGCTATCTGGCCGACCGTTACCGCACTCTCTCCCAGCGATTGTTCGCCACCCTGGATAACCTGGAGCTCACTCTGGATGAAGCGGCAGCCTTACTGGCCACCAGTCAGCTTGAAGAGGCCGAGGAAAAGCTGGCCAGCGCCAAGACTGCTGCCCGCGAGGCTCAGCTCCTGCTGGGCGATATTGAGACCGCCACCGGGGCTATGGCAGATATTCTCGGCGTTTTTGCCGCCTCTGCCACAGAGCGGCTAAGAGGGGCCTATGACCGCCTGGAAGCGAGCCTGGAGCGGCTGCGGGAGCTCCTGGATGAACTTGCCCGGCTCCAGCAGAGCCTCGCTCACCAGTACCAAATAATTCTGATGAGGCTAATCCCCACCGAGCTCAGCCTCAGCGTTGCCCCGTCGTCAGTATTCATTGGCGAAAGCCTCACCGCCTGGGGCAGACTCAGCAACACCGGCCCCCTACCCCAGCGAGAGATAACCATTCTTCTGGATGATAAGCCCTTGGCTCGCGCCACCACCAGCGCCGCCGGCTCATACCTCGCCAGCATAACCATACCATATAAATATGTAGCCAAGATGACCTTGAGGGCGGTATATCTTCCCTCCGGAGATGATATTGGCACCTACCAGGCAAGCAAAAGCCCGCTGGTGGCCATCGATACCCGCTTCTACCCCACCTCCCTTGAGGTGTCAGCACCCGAGACCGCCTACCCGGGGCTACCCATCACCATCAGCGGGCGGGTCAGCTCAACCACTGATGGCGTAAGCCGCACCCTCCAGGTGCTCTGGGATAACGCTAAGCTCGCTGAGGAAACAGTAAAAGGCAAGTTTGACCTGGAGATAACCACGCCAGAAGGGGCCCAGACGGGAAAACATGAGCTCACGGTACTGGTCGCCCCTCAAGGGCGCTATGCTGGCGCCAGGGAGAGATTGAGCATCCGTGTCTTCCGCCTTCCCATACAGATAGACGTTCAGCTGCCGAGACTCATCATCCTGCCCAGCGCGATCCGGGCGAGCGGCAGAGTGTCCCATAACCTAGGCGCGGTTAAGGATGCCCGGGTGAGCCTTGCCTTCAAAGGCGCCTCCGCAGTGACCAAAACCGCCGCTGACGGCAGTTTCAGCACCTCCATAGAGGCACCGCTTGACCTCTCTCTGGTCGGCCCCAAGGAACTAACCATCACGGTGAGCCCGGCTGAGCCATGGTATGCGCCGCTTGAGGTGAGGAGACAGACCTTCACAGTTAACCCGGCAAACTTGGGACTGCTGCTGGCCGGCTTTCTCTCCCTGGGGCTACTGGTCTACAAGCGAGTAAGAGCGCCCAAACCGGAGGCGCAGAAGACCACCCCCCAGCCTCAGGCTGAAGAAATACCCGCCCTTACCCCGCCCCCCAGACCCAGAGGTGAGCTTGCTGGCACCAGGGGAAAGGTGCTAGCTGCCTACACCAGCGCCCTCGAGATGGTGGAGAGGAGGACTGCCATGGCCATGGCAGCCTCCACCACGCTCCGGGAATTCCTGAAAGCGGCCGCATCACGGCTGCCTGATATAGCCGAGCCGTTTACGGAACTCACCACCCTGGCTGAGCTTGCCCTCTACTCTGCCCGTGAGCTGGACGAGACCACTGCCACCAGAGCCGAGCAACTAGCCAGTACTATCAAAAAAGGACTCTTGCCATGAATTTGCGTAAATTTCTAGCCATGCTCAGCGGCGCCCTGCTTCTCATCCTGGCCATAGTGGCCTGGTTCTTCCCCTCTAATGAGGACTTCCGCACCGAGAACCCCTTCTGGAATGGTGCCAAGGAGATGAGCCTCAACTACCCGGTCTTGGCTCTGGAGTCCCTGCTCAACCTTCCCGCTTCGCCCCAGGGGGCAACGCTCATCCTCATCCCCTACCTCAAGTTCAGCCCCGCCGAGCTTGAGGCTTTGAATAGCTTTGTTAGCCAGGGCGGGAGGCTGATACTGGCTGATGACTACGGCTACGGTAACCAGGTTCTGGAATACCTGGGGCTCAAGGCGAGATTCTCCAGACACCCGCTCCTTGACCCACTGGCCAACTATAAAAGCAAGTGGTTTCCCCGCATTTCCCGCCTCAAAGAAAGCGCCCTCACCACCAATATCGATAGCTTGGTTCTGAACCACGCCACTTCTCTAACCAATGTGGAGGACAGCGATGTTCTAGGCTGGTCCTCTTCATTCAGCTTCCTTGACCACAACGGTGACCAGCTGTGGCAGGAGGGTGAGCCCACCGGCCCGCTGGCGGTGGTCTCCAGCCACGCGCTGGGCAAGGGCGAGATAGTGCTCATCGCCGACCCGAGTTTATTCATCAACAGCATGTCCCTGGCCGGTAACGAGCAGCTAAGGCAAAACATCGCCGCCACCAGTGCCAAGCTCCTCCTTGACCAATCGCACCTGCCGCCGTCAAACCTGCACCAGACCAAGAGTATGCTCGCTTATCTCCGTGGTTCCCTCACCACCCCGCTGGGAACGCTGGGGGTGGTGATACTTGCCTTGACCATAACCCTCATGCCGCTATGGCAGGAAAGGAGACGCAAGTGACTGAAGAAGACAAGAGATACACCATACTAAATAACATCCTCGCCGAAGTGTCCAAGGTGGTAATCGGGAAAGAGGAGATAAAAGAAATACTTTTACTGGCCCTGCTGAGCCAAGGGCATGTGCTCATTGAGGGCATGCCTGGCACGGCCAAGACGACCATCGCCCGCACCTTCGCCCGCGCCGTCGGGGGCACCTTCCGCAGGGTGCAGGGTACCCCAGATTTGCTGCCGGCTGACATCCTTGGCTTCTACCTCTATCAGCCTGACGGCAGTTCCAGATTTGTGCCCGGGCCCATCTTCGCCAACGTGCTCCTGGTTGATGAGATGAACCGGGCCACCCCCCGCACCCAGTCCGCCCTCATTGAGGCGATGCAGGAGGAGCAGGT
>MTNR01000083.1 GCA_002011495.1 Dehalococcoides sp. JdFR-56
TCAAGCATGGCCACCGCGGCCCAGAACTCGCTGCTGGAGGGCTGTCCCGTGTTCATTGCGCGCCTGCGCTCCAGCCCGGAACTGGCCCAGCGTCTCAAGGAAATCATGCAGAACTGGGGAAGGGAAGGGGCGTAGCTTGAGCATGAGCACTTCTAAGCTTGATGAGCTTTGCATCAACACGGTGCGCTTTCTGGCGGTGGACGCGGTGCAGCGCGCTAACTCCGGTCACCCCGGGGCGCCACTGGGCGCGGCCCCGATGGCTTACGTGCTGTGGGATCGGTTTCTCAAGCATAACCCCAGCGACCCAAGGTGGCCGGACCGGGACCGCTTTATTCTCTCCTGTGGCCACGCCTCGGCCATGCTCTACGCACTTCTCTACCTCACTGGATATGACCTCTCGCTGGAGGAGCTGAAAAAATTCCGGCAGCTGAGTAGCAAGACGCCAGGTCACCCGGAATATGCTCCCGACCGTGGCGTTGAGGTGACCACTGGGCCGCTGGGACAGGGTTTTGCCAATGGGGTGGGGATGGCCATCGCCGAGCGGTGGCTGGCGGCAAACTACAACCGGCCCGGCTATGAGCTCTTCAACCACTACGTCTATGCCATCGTCTCTGACGGAGACCTGGAGGAGGGAATCTCCTCTGAGGCAGCCTCCTTGGCCGGGACGCTGCGCCTGGGCAAGCTCATCTATCTTTATGATGATAATGATATCTCCATTGAGGGAGATACCGATGTCACCTTCACCGAGGATGTGGCGCAGCGGTTCCAGGCCTACGGCTGGCAGGTCATCGGGCCAGTTGACGGGATGGATATCGCCAGCGTGGCTAAGGCGATACGCCAGGCGCAGGCAGAGGTAGACCGTCCCAGCCTGATCATAGCCCGGACGGTCATCGGCTATGGCAGCCCGAACAAGGCCGGCACCGCCGCTGCCCACGGGGAGCCGCTGGGGGAGGAGGAGGTGAGGCTGACCAAGAAAGCCCTGGGGTGGGAATATGAGGAGCCCTTCACCGTGCCGCCTGAGGTGCTGGCTCACTTTCGCCAGGCGCTGGAGCGGGGTAGACGCCTTCAAGATGAGTGGCAGAGGAGGTTTGAGGCCTACCGTCAGGCCTTTCCCGCCGAGGCCCGGCAGCTGGAGGAAGACTTAAGCGGGGACTTGCCAGAGGGGTGGGATAGTGGCTTGACAGATTTGTTTCAAAGTGCCGATAAACCCCTTGCCACCCGTGCCGCCTCAGGGCAGGTGCTGAATATCCTGGCGCCAAAGATTCATTCCCTGATGGGCGGCTCCGCGGATCTAGCCCCTTCCATCAAGACCTATCTCAAGGGTTTTGGAGACTTCAGCCCCGCCAGATATGATGGCCGCAACCTGCACTTCGGCGTCCGGGAGCACGCCATGGGCGCCATCGCCAACGGTATGGCCCTGCACGGGGGCATCATCCCTTATACTGGAACGTTCCTTATTTTTTATGATTATATGCGGCCGGCGGTGCGTCTGGCAGCGATGATGGGGCTGCGGGTGGTCTACCTCTTTTCCCATGACTCGGTTGGGCTGGGGGAGGATGGGCCAACCCATCAGCCTATCGAGCAGGTCCTCGGGCTGAGGACGGTGCCCAATCTAGTGGTAATCCGCCCCGCCGATGCCACTGAGACGGTGGAGGCATGGAAGGTAGCCCTGCAGCGCCGCCACGGCCCGACGGCGCTGGTACTCAGCCGTCAGAGTTTGCCAGTGCTGGACCGCAAAACCCTGGCCCCGGCCAGTGGGGTGCAGCGCGGTGGCTACATTCTCTGGGAGGGAGCCACCACCCCGGAGGTCATCCTCATCGGGACTGGCTCTGAAGTCCATATCGCCCTGGAGGCGGGGAGGTTGCTGCGGGAGAGTGGGGTGGCGGCCCGTGTTGTCTCGCTGCCCTCGTGGGAATTGTTTGATGCCCAGCCCGCCGAATACCGTGATAGTGTGCTACCTCCCGGGATAAAGGCGCGCGTTTCCATCGAGGCTGGGACACCGCTGGGGTGGGAGCGCTACGTTGGCTCAGAAGGGGTGGCCATCGGCATATCCCAGTTTGGCATCTCCGCCCCGTACCAGGTGATTTATGAGCAGCTGGGATTGACCGCTCAGCGCATGGCGGATGAAGCCCTGAAGCTGCTCGGAGGAGGTAGAAAATGACGCTGCGCGTGGCCCTGGGGGCCGACCATGGCGGTTTTTCGCTGAAAGCTGAGCTATCTTCCTGGCTTAAAGAGCAAGGATATGAGGTGCTGGACCTGGGGGCTTATGCCCTTGACCCCGCCGATGATTATCCTGATTTCGCTGCCGCCGTAGCTAGAGCAGTGGCCGCTGGCGAGGCCCAGCGTGGCATCATCATCTGTGGCAGTGGGGTTGGCGCCTGCATCGTGGCCAATAAACTAGCCGGTGTCCGTGCTGGTCTCTGCCATGATACCTATTCCGCCCGTCAGGGAGTGGAGCATGATGATATAAATGTCCTCTGCCTAGGGGCGCGCATCATCGGCGTGGAGCTGGCCAAAGAGCTGGTGAGCGCCTTTCTCAACGCCCGATTTTCCGGTGCCGAGCGCCACCGGCGCCGCCTGCAAAAGGTTCTGGCGATTGAGTCCAAAGGGCTTGAGGGGCAGGGGACGAAAGGAGATGAGAGTTAAATATGGAGAACCAGATTGGGGAGGCTCTTGCCGGTCTGGGGAGGTATTCTCAGGAGGTGGAGGCGGCTTTAACCGACCTACAGAGGCAGGAGGTGGTCTCCCGTATCTGGCGGAAAGACCACACGGTATGGAAACCTGAACCAAGAGAAATCACCAACCGCCTGGGATGGCTGGATGCCCCACGTCTGATGGGCGAGCAAGTAGCCGCCTTAAACTCTTTCGCTGGGGAGATAAGGGAGGCGGGGTTTCAGCACGTGGTTCTGCTGGGCATGGGGGGCGCCAGCCTAGGGGCAGAGGTGCTGCGCCAGACCTTCGGCTGTGCTGCCGGCCATCCCGAGTTCATGGTGCTGGACTCCACGGTGCCTTCCTGGGTGCGGGCGGTGACCGAGGTTATTCAGCCGGCCCATACCTTGTTTCTGGTCTCCTCCAAGTCCGGTGGCACCATTGAGACTTCGCTTCTATATAAGTATTTCCGGCATCTGGTGGAGGAAGCGGCGGGGAAAGAGGCCGCCGGGCGAAATTTTGTCGCCATCACTGACGCAGGGACGCCACTGGCCAGACTAGCCGAGGAAGAAATGTTCCGGCGCGTTTTCTTCAATCCCCCTGATATCGGCGGGCGCTACTCCGTTTTGTCCTACTTTGGCCTGGTGCCGGCGGCGCTGATGGGGATTGACCTCACCTCACTTCTCAGTCGGGCGGACGGTATGTGCCAGAGGTGTGTCTCCGAAGTATCGGCTGCAGAAAACCCAGCCGCTTGGCTGGGGGCAACCATCGGGGCTCTGGGCCAGCGGGGGCGGGATAAACTCACCCTGATCACCTCCCCTTCCATCAGCAGCTTTGGGCTATGGCTGGAGCAGCTCATCGCCGAGAGCACAGGCAAAGAGGGTAAGGGTATCCTGCCGGTGGCCGGGGAGCCTTTGGTGGAACCTGCCCACTACGGGGATGACCGGCTCTTTATCTACCTACGGCTTGAGGGAGATGATAATGCAGCCATTGATGGGGCAATAAAGCGCATCAAAGCTTCGGGACAGCCAGTGGTGGTCTTGAGATTACGAGACCGTTACGACTTGGGCGCCGAGTTTTTCCGCTGGGAATTGGCCACGGCGGTGGTGGGGGCGATGCTGGGAATCAATCCTTTTGACCAGCCCAATGTGCAGGGGGCCAAGGATGCCACCAAGAGGGTGCTGGAGGAGTACCAAACCTCTGGTCGCCTGCCCGCAGTGGAGACCTCTGGCTCTCTAAGTGACCTCTTGGCTCAAGCTAGGCCAGGTGATTACTTCGCCGTCATGGCCTATGTGCGCCAGACACCTGAGATAGATGGGGCACTGACCGGCCTGCGCCGGAAGGTGCTGGAGAGATACCATATCAGCACCACCGCTGGCTATGGGCCACGGCTGCTGCATTCCACGGGGCAGCTGCACAAAGGGGGGCCAAATTCTGGCCTGTTCTTTATGGTCACGGCAGACCATGAGCCTGATTTACCCATCCCCGGTGAACCTTATACCTTTGGCGTGCTGGCGGATGCCCAAGCTCTGGGCGACCTTCAGACCCTGTGCTCGCTGGGGCGGCGTGTGGTCAGGGTTCACCTCGGTTCAGCTGATGAGGCGTCCTTTGGGGCCTTAGCTCAGGAGCTGGGGTAGCGGGAGAGGAGGCTAGCTATGGAACTGGGTATGATCGGGCTGGGGCGGATGGGTGGCCATATGGCGCGGCGCTTACTTGAGAGAGGTCACCGTGTGGTGGTCTATGACCCGGCTGCCGAAGCGGTGCAGGCGTTGGTGGCGCAGGGCGCCGTTGGTGCTTTATCCCTTGCTGAGCTGGTGGAGAAGTTGGATAAGCCCCGCGCCGTCTGGCTCATGGTGCCAGCGGGGGAGGCTGTGGAGAGCACCATCAGGGCGCTAGAGGACTGTCTATCTCCGGGCGATATTGTGGTTGATGGGGGTAATTCCAACTATAAGGACAGCATGCGCCGGGCGAGAGCTTTGGCGGAGAAAGGGCTCTTCTTTCTGGACGTTGGCACCAGCGGTGGCGTTTGGGGGCTGAAGGAGGGCTACTGCCTGATGGTGGGGGGTGAACTGGAAGCATTCCGTCGGCTGGAGCCGGTTTTCCAGACGCTGGCGCCAGCGCCAGATAAGGGATATGGCCATGTTGGCCCCGCCGGAGCCGGGCATTTTGTCAAGATGGTGCACAACGGCATTGAATACGCTCTGATGGAAGCCTATGCCGAAGGGTTTGAACTGATGCAGGCAAAGCGCGAGTTTGACTTAAACTTAGCCCAGATTGCCGAGCTCTGGCGCTACGGCAGCGTGGTGCGTTCCTGGCTACTGGACCTGGTGGCGCGTTCCCTGGAGGAGAACCCGGAGTTAGGGGGCATTCAGGCTTCTGTTGAGGACTCGGGCGAGGGCCGCTGGACGGTGCAGGAATCAGTAGAGCTGGCGGTGCCAGCATCAGTCATCACCTCTTCCCTCCAGGCGCGGTTCCGCTCGCGTCAGGAACAACCATTCGGGGCTAGGTTGCTGGCTGCCCTGCGCCAGCAATTCGGCGGACACGAAATAAAGAAGGCCAAGAAATAATATACTGGACTAGGTTTTGGCCGCCCTTTTTGAATTCTTCAACTCTCTTGGACTAAAGTTTGGAGGCGGTGGAAGCTCTCCGCGGGCTTGGGTTGCAAGAATATGGCGCTGCCCACATAAATGACATCAACCCCGGCACGAGCCACCTGAACGATGTTGGCCTCCTTTACCCCGCCATCAATGCCTATCTCCATCTCAGGCCGGGCGCGGCGCAGTTCCTCTACCTTGTCCATGACTTCAGGGATAAACCGGCTCCCGTAGAAGCCGGGGTTAACCGACATGAGGAGGATGCTATCCACCTCATCGACCAAGGGGAGAATGGCGGAGACGGCGGTCTCCGGGTTGATGGCCAGGCCCACGCCCAGGCCCAGCGCCCTGGCCCGGGCGATAACTTCCCGGGGCGAAGGGGTGGCTTCATGATGGAAGAGCACCTTGCGCGCTCCAGCCTGGTGGAAGCCGTCCAGGTATTCCTCGGGGCGCAGCACCATGAGGTGGGCTTCCCAACTGAGCTTGGTGGGGATGTGGCTCAAATGCTCCCAGGTGATGCTCCGCGAGGGCACAAATTGCCCGTCCATGATGTCCATCTGGACATAGTCGGTGAAGTTTTCCGCCTGACGTATCATGCTCTCCAGGGTGGAGGGGTCATCGGTGAGGATGGCGGGCACTATTCTGGTGAGTTTGGGCATCATCCCTCTTTCTGGAAGGCTTGGGCTGGAGTAAATTGTAGGTTCGGCGTGGCCATCATGTCAAGCCTGGTTTAAAATAATGGAGGGCGCTTTTCCGAAGCGCCCTCCACGGATAGTCTCCTCTTTCTCCCTCGAACCCAGCTCCCTTCCGGTTACCACCGCCGGATGAGGTCTCTTTTTACAGACTGACCTCCAACTTAACTTATCGAGCCGGGTTCGGGTTCCCCCCCGCCCTGCCCTCTCAGGCAGGGCACCAACTGTCCACCTGCCAAACTCCGAAGATCTCGTGAAGCCTCATCGGACACCTCCTCTGAACTAGATTCGGGACCATGGGCTTCTAATACCAATTTAATCACGGCTCAGCTTAATTGTCAAGCTGATTTTGCCTTGACCCAAAATATTGTTTGGCAGGGCTTGCATTTTTCTCTCCCGCCCGTTATACTTTAGAGTGACAACTGAATATAGGTAAGCGGAGGTGCCCGAGCGCGAGTGAGGGCCTAACTGGAGAGCAAGTCGGTGCAAGTCCGACGCGGCCGCGCCGCTGTGATTGATGGTTTTTAAACCATCAAAAGCCAGAACGCCAGCCTCCGAGCTTCCTACATCGCTCCGCGGGGAGGAGTAGGACTTTTTGTTGAGTTTTTATTTCCCCTCGGCTGGAAGCGAGGGGGTTTTTGTTTAAA
>MTNR01000017.1 GCA_002011495.1 Dehalococcoides sp. JdFR-56
GCTACTTCAGCATCAACGATTAACATCCTTTTCTCTGCCACGCTACTCTCCTTCTCTGAATTTAAAAAGAAACCTGAAGACCCCCGCTGTCCTCAGGTCATGATAAAGCTAACTCCTCTCAGGTGGCTAAATGCTGTGGTTCTCATCCAGCCCAAGCATTTCCTTTAAGGTGTTTATCAGCTCAAGCAACTTCAAACCACTATCGGTCACCCGGTAGGTCACGGAGGGATTGCCCATCTTTATCTTGTCAATGAAGCCCTGGGCCACCAGATAGCCAAGATACTTCTGTATTTGGCTATAGCTCATGTTGGCGCTGTACATAATCTCGGTCTTGCCAGCGCCATTTTCACCCACCGTCAGCATATCGGCGATTATCTCAATGTCAGAACGCCGCCGATTGACCCTCACCGGCTAACCTCCATTGTTTGCTAGTAGGACTATTGTACTAGCCATTTGGTAACTTGTCAATAGTCAGCGAAAAAAGTGCCTTGGGTGGGGGTGGGAAATGGCGTCCTGGGGAAAAGAAATGGCCAAATGGCGCTAGAACTGAAACAGCCCCAGATACCAGCTGAGAAAATCATTCCCCCAGAGCAGGGTGGCGATGGTGGTTAGCGAGAGGAAGGGCCCGAAGGGGATGGCTTCTTTCCGGCTCTTTACCCGGAGCAGGAGGAGGACGCTGGCCACCAGTCCCCCTAGGATGGCCCCGCTGAGCAGCGCCAAGAGGACCAGGGGAAAGCCGGTGACCAGGCCAATCAAACCCGCCATCTTCACATCTCCAAACCCCATTCCCTCTTGCCGGTAGACAATAAGAGAGAGAATAAAGGGTATTAAAAGGAAGATAAAGCCTGTGGCGGCGCCCATAACGCCACTAACCAGCCCTGCCCAGGGCCAGGGCAGGGAGAAGTAGAGGATTCCGGATGGGGGCACCATGATGGAGGTGACCAGGGCGAACGCTGCTGCCGGAAAGACTATTTTGTTCAGGATGAGCTGGTGCTCCAGGTCAATAACGCCGATGACAATGAATAGCCAGCCGTAGAGGGCAGTGGTGGCGAACTGGGTGCTCAGGCCAAAATGCCAGTAGGTGAGGGCAAGCAGCCCCCCGCTGGCAATCTCCACCCAGAGGGGGCGCCAGGGAATCAGTGCCTGGCAGTAGCGACAGCGGCGGCGCAGCCAGAGGTAGCTGAAGATCGGGATGAGGTCTCTGGGCGCTAGGGGGTGCTGGCAGACATCGCAGTGGGAGGGGGGAAAGAGCAGAGACCTCCCCGCGGGCAGGCGGTCAATGCAGACGTTGAGGAAGCTGCCCACCGCGGCGCCGAAGAGGGCAAAGATGAGCAAAAGCGCGGCTTCCATTGGCCGTATTTTGAGCTTTTTTGGCCGGCTAGTCAAGGCGGAGGGATAAATTTAACCACCCTCCCTTTGGGGGAGGGTGGTAGGTGAGGAGGAGGTGAGGGCTGGTAAGCAGGCCTGAAACTACAGACAGCTACGGTATCCTGACCCGGTCACAGAGCTGGGCCACTTCATACTCATCGTTGCAGAAGGCAAAAAGGCTTTCGCGGCTGATCAGCCGCTCGCGATAAAGCCTGACCAGGCAGTGGTCGAGCAGCTCCATTCCTAGGTGGGCCTGGGTGCGAATGGTGTTGGGCAGCTGATGAATCTTGCCTTCTCTAATGAGGTTTCTTATCGCCGAGCTTGCCAGCATAATCTCCACCGCCGCTATCCGGCCCGTCTCATCAGCCCTGGGAACCAATGTCTGGCACAGGATGCCGATGAGGAGGGAGGCCAGGCGCGTCTGCACCAGATGGCGCTCATGGGGTGGGAAAAGGTCAATGATTCTCTCCACCGCCTGGGAGGCGCTTGGGGCATGGCCCGTGGTCAGCACCAGATGACCGGTCTCGGCTACGGTGAGCACGGCCGCCGCCGTCTCCTGGTCCCTCATCTCGCCCACCAGAATAACGTCCGGGTCCTGCCTCACCACGTGCTTTAGTGCCTGGGCAAAGGAGAGGGTGTCACTGCCCAGCTCTCGCTGGGTTATGGTGCACTTGTCATTGGTGTAAATATACTCAATTGGGTCTTCAATGGTGACCACCCGGCGGCTGGCCACGCTGTTTAGGTGGTTGATCATGGCAGCTAAGGTGGTGGATTTACCGCTCCCGGTGGGGCCGCTGACTATCACCAGCCCCCTGGGCCGCAGCACCAGCTCCTGGCATATAGTGGGGAGTCCCAGCTCATCAAGGGAGGGGATGGTCGCCGGCACCAGCCGGATAGTCAGACTGAGCTTTCCCCGCTCCCTGGCGGCGTTGCCGCGCAGGCGGCCGATGCCGTGGCAGCCGTCACGGAGGGTGTAGCCGAAGTCCAGCTCCAGGCGGCGCTGGAACTCTTCCCTCTCCCGGTCTGAGGTTATTTGTCGGAAGGCCTGCTCTATGTCCTCGGGCGTAAGCGGCGCGGCCTCGGCGAGAGGCTGCAACTGGCCGTCAATGCGCGCTAGGGGCGGACTATCCGCAATCAGGTGCAGGTCAGACGCACCTTTTTTCGCCGCCAGATTTATCACCGGGAAGATATCCATCTTTTACTCTCCTCTGGGGCTGAGAATCAGGACAAAATCCATCCTTTCCTCGTCCACCCTCTTCATGCTGGCGATGGTGATGTGGGAGAACTGGCCGCTCGCCTCCAGCTCCTTGAGGTAGGCCAGGATGTCTTCGCCGCTTGGGGCGCTCCCCTCTATGGTCAGGGTGGGGTTAGCCTGGGCGATGCTGCTCAGGGTGATGGCGCTGGAGAGGCTGCCCACCGTGGCTTTCAGGTCACCGTTAACCGCGCCGTGCTGCTTTTCCAGGGTGGCCACGGCGGCGGCGAGGCTGTCTCCCGAGGCCTGCGCCTCGGCGATTTTCTTCTCCAGCTCGGCGATGCGCTGGGACAAGCTTTGTTTCAGCTCTATCTTCTGCTGGAGGAGCTGGTCCGTGCTCTCCAGCTGGCGGCGCAGTGAGGCGATTTCGGCGGAGGTATTTTGAATGAGGACCGCCAGGAAGAAGAGCAGACCTAGGGCAACGACCACGCCAGGCAGGGCCAGCACCCTGGCCGGAGAGATAGGCTCCGGGCGGTAGCTTGCGGGCAGAAGATTCAGACTGCTGATGGAGGGCGCCGTCTCCCCGGCTGGGTGGAGCTTCTTCAGCACCAGGCTGATGTTGGCCAGGTAAAGGTTGGGGTTCATCTCCTCCGGGCACTCCAAGGGTGAGGGCAGGGGCAGAACCGGGTGCCCGAGCTCGCCGGATAGGGATTGGCATAGCTCCGGCTTGCTGGCCAGGTCCCCGGAAACAAATATCGGCACCGTATCGGCAAGGGGCCTTTCTGGATTATTGGAATTGTAGAACTGGATGGTGCGGGCCAGGTCATTTTTTATCATGAGCAGCTTCTCCTCCCAGGGCAGGGCCTGGCTGGGAAGCGCTATGGTGCGGATGGGCTGGGGGACTTTATCCGCCATGATGACGATGTCAAATTCGGTCGCCTGAACATCGACCATTATCGCCGTCGCTTCTGGGGCAAGTCTGGCTAGGAGCAGGGGTTTTAAGTCCATAAGCTCTGCTTTCAGGCCTGCCTGACGGAGCGTCCTGAAGAGCGCATCGGCTGTCTTGCAGGGCACGGCTACCAGGAAGACCTGTGTTTTCTGCTCCGGAGCCGGGATGGATTGCCAGGAGAGATAGAGCTGTTCCAGCGCCACGGGGAGCACCCTCTTCGCCTCCCGCCTCACCGCCTCCTCCAGCATCTCCTTGGGTAGCTGGGGCAAGATGATGGGCCGAGTGAGACAATGAAGCCCGCTTATGCCGAGGATGACCTTCTTTGCCTTCACCTTTCTCAGTTTAAGTAGCTGCCGGATTTTAGCCGCCACCTCTGCCTCTTTAAGGACGACGCCGTTTTTCACCAGGCCCGGTTCCAGGGGCAGGTCAGCCCATTTCTTGATTCGCCGCTCATGGGCGACCACCAACCGGATGCTGGTATCATCAAGATATAAAGTGACCACTTTCTGCGCCATAATCACTCACCCTGATAGCTATAAACAGCAAGCTCGATGGAGGCTGAGGGCTTAGCCTCGCCGGGAGGGGGGATATTTATCTGCGCTGACTTGACCACACCGCTGACCAAGGCATCATTCAGCCCGGTGATGAAGTCAACTAGCCCAGTTAGTTCTCCCTCAACTCTCGTCGTAAGCGAGAGCACGGAGCAGGGGACTCCCTCCAGCTCCGCAGTGCTCATGCCCGGTGAGCTGAGCTCGGCTATCTCCACCCCGCTGGCTTGGGCGGTGGCCCAGAGCAGATCGCTTATGGCCAGGCTGTTTAGGGGCTGGGAGAGAATCTCTTTGGCAGCTTGAGCCTCCGCCAAGGTCTGGCTCAGCTCCTGCTCCAGCTCCTTCTGGCGCTGGGAGAGCTTCTCCGTCTGGATTCGGGCAAGTTTAGTCTGGACTAGCTCCAGCTTCTCCTTGAGCGCCTCCTGCTGGCTCACCTGCTGGAAGCGGACCACCCCCAGGCCTGCCAGCATGATGATGAAAAGGCCGAAGGTCAAAATCAGCCAACCAGTTCTGCTCAGCTTGATAGGCTTCATTATCTCTCACCCACCCTCGTTGGTGAAGGACAAAATCCTCAAATAACCAAAACCCAAGGCAGCGGTGCTGTTTAGCTGGGCTCCATCAGTGCTGGCCTGGATTTCATACTTGCCCTCAGGCGCTGTTGAGTGCCAGGGTATCACCCATTGGTCCTCCTCAACCTCATAGGTGGCGCTGGCAATCTCGGTATATGTCCCCGATGCCGGGTCGTAGTCGCGCAGATATATGGTGAATTCACCCTCATTGTCGTAGTTGAAGCCGTCCGGGGCGACGTAAAGGTTCACCACGGCGGCGCCCTGGAAGTGCGTATCGCTGGTGTAAGGAGCCGTCTGCCAGTTAACGTATTCCTTTAGCTCGAGCCCGTCAGGGCCACCACGGCTTTCCTCCACCCGGCGGCCTGGGCTGGAGTCAAAGTTCTGGTCATAGTTGTATAGGTCTTCGGCGGTGGGCTGGGCATCATCCATAGGGAGGTTTGGCTGGGCATCGGTATCTCCCGTGGGGGGAGTGGGGTTGTTGTGCAGGTAGTAGGTTAGCGTGGTATTGTCAGCGGTGGGCATCTGGAGCCAGGCACTGTAGGCGGTGGTGTCATAGGCAAAATGGCAGTGGTCGTCCTCGGAAACGGTAACCCTGAGCTCCAGCTGATGCCCGGCCGGTATGGTGTAGTCCACGTTTAGAGAGAGGGTGTCCCCTCCTATTCCAGCGAGTCTGGTGATGGTGACCAGGATACTCTTGCCGCTTAAGTTCACCGAATATTGGACCGTGGGGTTTTCCGGGGTCAGTGACTCGGCGAAGCCCGCCTCGTGCAGGAGCCTCCATAGGCCATGCTCAATCCCGGCATCGGCGCGGTAGAACTCGGCGGCCTTCTCCTCCTGGGCCTGCCCTGCCTTGAGGCCGGTGGCGGCGTGGGCCAGAAGCGGGGCGATGAGCAGCCCCCCGATGGTCAGGAGGCCAAAGACCAAGACCAGCGCCTGCCCTTCTTCTTTCTTTATCAATTGCTCAAGCCAGCTTTTCATGCCGCTTCCTTATCCGGCCGGTCGCTAGCCGGGCCTGGGGCTAATCTGGTATACCCGGGTCTCGCTCTCCGCCTCCGAGCCGCTGCCCACGGTGGCGGTTATGGTCAGGGTTAGTCTCCCGGTGACGGAGTCAAATTCACATTTTGTCTTTTGCCCATCAGGGTCAATATGCTGGGCGACAAAGGTGGTATTGGCGCTCCCGCCGTTGACTACCTCGCTTCTTATCAGCTTCTTCATATTGCCGCTGGGCATATCCTCCAGCTTATAGGTGATCTGGTAGATATCACCGCTACCTTCCTCGGTCCAGCTCAAGATAAGAAAATCCGGGGGCGATAGATTATCCGTAATCACCGTCTGCGCCATCTGAGCGTCACGGCTGACCCAGTAGCCAGCGCTCTGCACCTGGCGCACTGCGGTGATGTGGTTGCTGCTGTGCTCGGTGCCCTTGAAAACCTGGATGGTGGCTGAAGATGTCGCCCAGCCAAGCAGCGCCATAATGGCCACTGCCACCAGCAGGTCAACGTAGGCAAAACCCCTCTCACCCGCTTTCATCTATCTACCTTGTAGCCCTCCAACCTGGTTACTACTTCATCATCACGTCTGATGGTGATGGTTATCTTCTGAATGCCATCATCCGGGGTGTGCAGGGGCTCGGCGGTGATCACCGCCGAGTAGCTCTGGTAATCAGGGGTATTTGGGAGTGGCGCTGGAGGATAGGCGGTGGCATTGTAGGAGTAGCTGGCGTTTTTCACCCACTCCATCTGGCTCCGGGCCAGGCTTTCGGCGGTAGCCAGCTCGTCGGCGGTGAAGGTGGTCTTGG
>MTNR01000080.1 GCA_002011495.1 Dehalococcoides sp. JdFR-56
CCAGCTTGATATTGACCCTGCCTTTTCATTAACCGAATCAATGGCATGCAGTATCTTTCTCATCAGCTTGACCAAAACCAGGGATATAAGAGCACCGTCATTCCGCTTAAAAGCCAGCGCCGGACAGCTTCGGAAACTATATAATAATCATTGCTGGAATGCAAACTCAGGCGATGATTATGGCCCTGGAGTATGCTATACTTGAGAGCGATGAAAGGCGCCTTCTATCAAGGCAAAAAACGGCTCAGCGTTGAGGAGATAGCGCCACAGCCACCCGGGCCAGGGCAGGTGAGGATTACCGTGGCCTACAGCGGCGTCTGCGGCACCGACTTTCATGCCTACTTGGGGCACATGGACCAACGCATCAAACCACCCCAGGTCATCGGCCATGAGATGTCCGGCACCATCGCCGAAATTGGAGAGGGGGTTGTGGGGTTCAAGGTGGGGGACAAGGTGGTGGTACGGCCGCTGGACCCGTGTCTTAAGTGCCCGGCCTGCCGGCGAGGGTACTCCCATATCTGCTATCATCTGAATTTCATGGGCGTGGATAGCCCAGGCTGCTTTCAGAGTAGCTGGACGGTGCCGGCCCATACCCTGCACCGCTTGCCCGATGATATTGACCTGAAGGAGGCGGCGCTGATTGAGCCAACGGCCGTGGCCGCCCATGACGTTCGCCTCGGGCAGGTCAGCGAGAAGGACAATGTGGTGGTTCTGGGGGCGGGGCCCATCGGCACGCTGGTGGCGCTGCTGGGCCAAAACAAAGGGGCAAGGGTGCTCGTTGCCGAAATCAACCAGTTCCGCATCAAGCTGGCCCGCGAGATAGGACTGGAGGTGGTAAATCCGCTGGAGATTGACCTTGCGGAGTATGTGGCGGAGTGGACTAACGCCGCCGGGGCTGATATCGTCTTTGAGGTCACCGGCGCTGAGGCCAATGCCGAGATGATGGCCAGGCTCCCCAGAGCTCGCGGCCGCATTGTGGTGGTGGGCATTTTCGCTGAGCCGGCCAAGGTGGACCTGCGCCGCGTCTTTCTGCGCGAGCTCCAGATACAGGGGGTCAGGGTTTACCAGCCAGAAGATTTTGAGACCGCCATCTCCCTGGTGGCGGCCAAGGCGCTCCCCACCAACCATCTCATCTCCGATATCCGCCCCCTGGAGCAGATACAGGCCACCTTTGAGGAAATCGAGCGGGGCGCCGACTTCATGAAAGTCCTGCTGAAATGCAGCAAATAAAAAGAGGCCCTATACAAAAGCCAGCCTCAAAGCCTAATTATCTCCGCGTTTATCTCATCGTCAATGGTCAGCAGCCCGAAAGAGTCTCTCGCCCGTCCTGGGTTGAACATGAGGCTCCCCTGAAGGTAGAGGTGACAGGGCTCATGAGAATGGCCAAAGATGATGACGTCAGCGTCCTCAAAGAGCTGCCTGATCCGGCCGGCTATCCCCCAGGGCCCCCCGGAACCGTGGATGAGGCCAACCTTGCGGCCCTTGACCACGAAGAGCTCCTTCTCCGGCAGCAACCGCTTCAGCTCAGCCGAGTCCATATTGCCATGGACGGCCTTTACCTCCCCCAGCGCCTTGAGTCCGTCAAGCACCGCCTTTTCCGTGAAATCCCCGGCATGGACGATGAGGTCCACCCCAGCCAGGGCCATCCGAACCCGGGCCGGGAGTTCATCCGCCGTCATGGCATGGGTATCAGAGATAACGCCGATTCTCAACCTACGCTCTCCATTCCCAAGCTTTGACCATTTGCCTATCCAGCTTCCAGCCGAATCCCTACCTCCTCAGAGTGTCCCGCGGAAAGCCGGGATGCCGGTAATATCCCGGCCTATGATCAGGGTATGGATATCGTCCGTCCCCTCATAGGTATAGACTGATTCAATATTGGCCATATGCCTGATGGGAGAATAATCCAGTGATATGCCATTGGCACCCAGAATCTCGCGGGCGGTTCGGGCGCACATCCGGGCCACCGCCACGTTATTCTTCTTGGCCAGCGAAATCTGGGGATAGCTCGCCTTTTCCTCATCCATGAGCCGGCCCAGGCGGTAAGCCAGTAGCTGCGCTTTGGTGATCTCGATGAGCATGGTGACCAGCTTCTCCTGCACCAGTTGGTAGGAGGCGATGGGCGCACCAAACTGCTCTCTTTCCTTGGCGTAATTGAGCGCCGTCTCATAGCAGTCCATGGCGGCGCCGATGGCGCCCCAGGCGATGCCATATCGCGCCTGATTGAGACAGCTAAAAGGCGCCCGCAGGCCCTTTGCCTCCGGGAGCATGTTTTCATTGGGCAGCTTGCAATCAGAGAAGGCAAGCTCGCCAACGTCGCTAGCCCGCATCGAGCCCTTGCGGGCCTGAAAGGTCTGACTGAACCCTTCCCTACCCCGCTCCACGATGAAGCCCCTGACGCCCTCCTCGGTCTGCGCCCAGACCACGGCGAAATCAGCTATTGAGGCCTCGCTTATCCACTGCTTGGTGCCGTTGAGCACCCAGCCATCGGCCTCCTTTCTGGCCACCGTTTCCATGGAGGCGACATCCGAGCCCCGGTTCGGTTCGGTCAAACCAAAGCAGCCGATTTTCTCCCCCCGGGCAAGCAGCGGCAGCCATTTCTGTTTCTGCTCCTCAGAACCAAAGCGCCAGATGGGGTACATCACCAGGCCCGATTCCACGGCGAGGAAAGTCCTGAGGGCGCTATCAACCCTCTCCACCTCCTGGCACATCAGCCCGAAGGTGACATAGTTTGCCCCGGCACACCCGTACTCCTCCGGGATAAAGGCGCCAATCATGCCCAGCTCCCCCATCCTGGGGGCAAGCTCCTCCATCTTCAACGGCTTTTCCTGGTGAAAGGCCTCCATCACCAGCGGCTCAATCTCCTTCTCCAGAAACTCCCTCACCAAGTTCCTGGTCATCTTCTCCTCTTCAGAAAGCAGCGCGTCTATCTGGTAGTAATCCACACCCCGGAATTTCATCTGGGTCCACCTCCCAAACTAGATTTTTGGCCCCATCGGCTTTGAAAATTCTCCTTGACCTCCGGATTGACCAGCCAGCGGGGCCACTCCCCCCTCATCATCCGGGCAACCTCCTCATAGGGGCGCCTAGTCAGCTTGGCGATGGACTCCTCGGAGTAGTAAGCGGTGTGCGGCGTGATGATCAGGTTCTCCAGCTGAAGCAAAGGGTGCTCCGGGCCCATGCTCTCCGCCTGTATTACGTCCAGCGCGGCGCCGGCGATATAGCCCTGAGACAGCGCGGTGTATAGTGCCTGCTCATCAATGAACTCGCCGCGGGCGCAATTAATAAGATAAGCCGTCGGCTTCATCCGCTTGAACTCCTCCATTCCCAATAGATGCCGGGCCTGTGGGGTGAAGGCGGCATGTATGGAGACGAAATCGGAATCAGAGAGCAGCTGCTCAAGGTCAACCGAGGTAACGCCAAATTCCTCAAAGACGTGAGCAGAAACATACGGGTCATGGGCGATGACCCTCATCTCAAAACCCTTAGCCTTGGGGACAAGCGCCCGAGAGATACGGCCAAAGCCGATGAGCCCCAGGGTCTGGTTTTTGAGGGGAAACACCGGGGGCAGTATCTTGGAGCGTATTTCCCTCTTCTCGTAGGAGTCCCACTTGCCCTCTCTCACCGCCCGGTCCAGGCGGACTAGCTTGCGGGCACAGGCAAGGATAAAGGCCATGGCGTGCTCAGCCACCTCCTCCGAGCAGTAGCCATCTGGGTAGGAAACACAGATGCCATACTCGGTGGCGGCAGCCACGTCTATGCTCTCATACCCAGTGCCGATGTTGAAAATCATCCGGCACCGCTCCAGCTTCTGGATAACCTTTCTGGTGAAGGGGCGCCTGAAGGTGAGGACAAAATCGGCGTCGTGAGCCGCGGCGATGAGCTCGTCCTCCGTCTGGCAGGGCCTAGTGAGGAATTCAGCCCCGATGCGGCGGTAGTCCTCCTCATCGTGGGGTATCAGCGGATGCTTCACCACCATGACCACTTTGTAGGACATCTATGCCTCCTTACTTCTCCAGCACCATCGTGATCGCCCCTTTGGGGCAAAATGCCTCACAGATGCCACACCCCTTGCAGTAGCCATAATCAATCTCAATCTGACCTTTCTCTCCGTTCAGGGTTATGGCCAGGTCCGGGCAGAAGAGACGACAAGTCTTGCACTGGTTACACTTCTCGTGCGCTATCACCGGACGCTGGGTTCTTCCTTCTACCGGCATATTAGCCCTTCACCTTCGCTTTTTCTCCCAATTTGAAGCCGATGTCCACCGCCTTTAAATTCAGCTCTCTCAAGCCTGAGAAGACAGTTTCGGCTACGGCCGCTCGCAAAGCCTCCCTGGTAACCAGCCCGGTTATCTCCACCGCGGCGCTCAAGATGATGATATTGGCCCCCATTTCGCCGCCCAGCTCCTCAATGGCGGTTCTGGTGGCCGGAAGAGGTATGTATTTCAGGCCGCCGGCCTCCTTGGGGGAGACAAAGTTGTCATCATAGATGATAATGCCCTTGTCACGCTTGACTTGCCTAATATATTTATCATAAGCCGTCTGATACATGGCCACCAGAATATCGGCCTCAATCACGTAGGGGAAGATGACCGGCCTATCCGAGATAACCACCTCGGCGCGGCAGGCGCCGCCCCTGGCGGCAGCGCCGAAGGAATTGGTGCCGCTGACCCATTTGTCATCATGAAACGCTGCTTTACCCAGTATCGTCCCGGCGAGGACAATGCCCTGCCCGCCATAGCCGCAGAGCATAACCTGTTTAATCTCTGCCATCAGTGAACTCCCCGGTGATTATCTTGTCCTTCAATTCCTCAGGGCTTAATTTCTCCGCCCTCTCCTTCATCACGCATCTCGCCATCAGGGATTTGAGCATCTCCGCCGGCTTACCCAGTTTGTTGCGCCGGCCGAACTGAACCGGGCATGGCGTTAGCGCTTCAATGAAGGAAAAACCTTCGGTCTGTAAAGCTTTCTTGATGCTCCTTATCAGGGGCAGGGGCTGGGTCACCGCATACCTGGCCACGTAGACGGCACCGGCCGCCCTAACCAGCCGGCACAGGTCAAAGGGAGGGAAGGGGTTACCTTGATGCGTGGTCATGGTCACCGCTCCCACCGGGGTGGTGGAGCAGACCTGACCACCGGTCATGCCGTAATTCATGTTGTTGGCGCAGATAACCGTCAGGTCAATGTTGCGGCGTGCGCCGTGAATTAAATGATTACCCCCGATGTCCGCTAGGTCCCCATCGCCGCTGATTACCATCACCTTCAGCTTGGGGTTGGCCAATTTAGCCCCGGTGGCAAAAGCGATGGTCCGCCCATGCAGGGTATGCAGGGTATCGGCATTGAAATAAGGGCTTGGTATCCAGGCGGCACAGCCGATGCCCGAGACAAAGAGCATATCATCCATATTTAGCCCAAGCTCATCAATGGCTCTCAAAATCAGCCCCATCAAAATGGCTTCACCACAGCCAGGACAATAAGTGGTGACCCCGATTCCGGGCCGCAAATATTTCTCCAGCTCTCTCACCACTAGGAAAGCCTCCTTAACTGCTCCATGATGGTATGCGGGTGGATGATCTCCCCATTCACTTGGCTATAGGGCACTACCTCGCAAGCGGCGTATTTCATAACTTCCCCAGCCACCTGCCCCATATTCATCTCTGGAACCAGTATCTTCTTCACCTTGGAGCCGATATCCTTGACTACTTCTTGAGCAAAGGGCCAGAGCGTCTTCAGCCTGACCATGCCGATTTTCTTCCCCTCCTCCCGCAGCCTCTCCACGGCGAACAAGGCACTGCGGGCGGTAAACCCGTAGCAAACAACGACCACGCTGGCATCTTCTAGATAATAAGTCTCATACTGAATGATCTCCTGGCGATGATGCAGGATCTTGTTATGCAGCCTCCGAACCAGCCTCTCATGAACATCAGGGTGGGTTATCTTCCTGATGCCCCATTCATCATGCGTTGAGCCGGTGACGAGCAACCTCTCCCTATCGCCGAAGGTGGGCATGGGGGGCACACCGTCATCCTCCTCAGTGCCAAAGGGAGGCGCCCCAGGCTTCTTCTCGCGATTATAAAGTGCCACCTCCTCGCCTACCTGGATTCTCTCCCGCAGATGGGCAGTGGCCTCCTCGGCCATGAGCAACACCGGAACCCGATATTTCTCGGCGAGATTGAAGGCGTTGATGGTCTGGTCATACAGCTCCTGCACCGACCAGGGAGAGAGGGCGATGGTCTGATAGTCCCCGTGCGAACCCCACTTGGCCTGCATGATGTCCCCGCTGCCGACACGGGTGGCCTGCCCGGTGCTGGGGCCGGCCCGCTGGGCATCAACGATCACCACCGGCGTCTCGGTGAAGGC
>MTNR01000022.1 GCA_002011495.1 Dehalococcoides sp. JdFR-56
CCATCCGTATCCTCCCAGTCAAAGCCCACCCGGGCCACCCGCCCCTGGATATCCTGGCTGTAACTTAAGGCGGGAAGCTGCTTGGGCACATTGGCCAGCATCGAGGTGCCGGCTTCCCGCTCCTCTTTTTTGAGCGCTTCCCAGTTGGCCAGCACTTCATCAGCGTCCTTCACTTTGCGCCCACCGAAGACGTGGGGGTGGCGCTGGATGAGTTTGGTGCAGATACTGCGGATAACCTCACCGATGTCAAATTCCCCTGCCTCGGCGGCGATCTGGGCGTGGAAGACCACCTGCATCAGCAGGTCACCCAGTTCCTCCCCAAGCTTCCTAGTATCCCCTTCATCGAGCGCCTCCAGCACCTCATAGCACTCCTCAAGCAGCGTTTCCCGCAGGGAGGCGTGGCTCTGCTCCCGGTCCCAGGGGCAGCCCTCAGGGCCGCGCAGCCTGGCGATAATCTCAACCAAAGTGTCAAACTGGCTCAGTTTCTCCTCTTTTTTCGGCAAAGTTCCCTCCCTGGTAAGTCAATCTGGCAGCACCACTCCGATGAACCCCCGCTGCCCCCTTAAAAATTCGGCGGCAGACATGGCGCGCTTGCCCTCAAGCTGCACCTTCACCACCCCCAAAATGCCCTCACCGGTGCCGATGCCAAAGGCGGCTCCCCCTTGCTCCAGCGCCACCACCTGCCCCACCGCCAGTGGCTCCTGGGCGGGGAGCGGCACCGCCTCGATGAGCTCAAGGCGTTTACCCCGCCACCTGGTGTAGGCCCCCGGCCAGGGCTGAAAGGCCCGCACCCGCCGCCATAAGTCCACCGCGGGCTGGTGCCAGTCAATCTCCCCTTCCTCCTTGCGCAGTGGGGCGCAGTATGACGCCTCCGCCTCAGACTGGGGCTGGGGCGTGATTTCCCCCCTGGTCCAGCGCGGCAAAACCTCGAGGAGCAACCGCGCCGCCACCTGGGATAGCTTGGCGGTGAGCGAGCCGGTGGTATCCTGCGCTGAGATAGCCACCTTTTCCTGGGCTAATATCGGCCCGGTATCCAGACCCCGGTCCATGAGCATCAGGCTAACCCCGGTAACCTCCTCCCCGGCCAGAATCGCCGCTGCCACCGGGGAAGCGCCCCTGAATTTGGGTAGCAGTGAAGGATGAACATTAATGCAACCGTATCGGGGAATATCCAGAACCGCCTGAGGCAGAATCTGGCCAAAAGCCGCCACCACGATGACCTCAGGGTGAAAATCAGCTATTTGCGCCACCACCCCCGCCTCCTTCAAGCTTGCGGGCTGCACCACCTCCAGCCCCAGGGCCAGCGCCGCCCGCTTCACCGGGGACGGCAGCAGTGCCCGGCCTCTGCCCGAGGGCTTATCCGGCTGGGTGTAAACTGCCACCACCTCAAACTGCTCACGGACAAGATGCTCCAGGGGGGCGACGGCAAACTCGGGGGTGCCCATGAAAAGAATGCGCAATTTTAGGGTCTCCTGGTACTAAATTCTAACACCAAAAATTTTTTGCCACAACTTGCCCCCTCAAATCTATAAGCGCAAAATCAAGCAAAAGAGCAAGCCTGATGAACTTAGCAAGGGGGAAGAGGCTTCAAAAATGCCCAGCGATTACCACCAAAACCCTTGCCAGCCGGGATGGTTGGTAGTATGCTGATTAACGTCGGTTGCATGGGTCATTTTTCTAGCCTCTAGACTTCTAAAAAGTTTCACCAGCAATTTTTCGGTGGGGGGTGTTTTTTGCTCTTTAAGGGGAAACCTGTCTCTTTTTCCGGGCGCTTCGGGCGGCCCGGGGTAACTAGTTAAACCAAGAACTTCTTATTATGGAAAATAGGTCGGCACAAGAGATCTGGGATGCTGCCCTGGGAGAACTGCAAATCCAGGTGAGCAAGCCAAACTTTCGCACCTGGTTGGAGAGGACGGTCGGCCTGAGCTACCAGGATAATCACTTTGTTATCAGCGTCCCCAACACCTTTGTCGCCGAATATCTAGATAAGAACCAGCGTTCTTTAATTGAAAAAACGCTGATCAACCTCACCTCCTCCCCCGATATCAAAGTCACCTTTCAGGTGGACGGCAGATTCCAAAATTCCTCTGGCAACGGCCATTACCCCTGGCCAGAAAACACCGCCAGGTTCAACTCCAACTACCTGTTTGATTCCTTCGTCGTCGGCGACTGCAATCGTCTGGCCTATGCCGCCGCCCAAGGGGTGGCCCAGAATCCGGGGCGTTTCTATAACCCCCTCTATATTTACGGGGGCGTGGGGCTGGGCAAAACCCACCTCCTGCACGCCATCGGGCATCTGGCGCAGGCAAGACACATTCCGGTGATCTGCGTCAGCGCCGAAGAGTTCACCAACGAGTTTCTGCGAGCTCTCCATGAGCACAAGACCGACGAATTCCACCAGCGCTACCGAAATACCGGCATGCTGCTCATCGATGACATCCACTTTATCTGCGGCAAGAAACAGACCGAGGAAAGCTTTTTCCACACCTTCAATGCCCTGCACAACGCCAACCGTCAGGTGGTGGTCACCAGCGACCGGCCCCCCAAAGCCATCCCCTTCTTGGACAAGCGCCTGCGCTCACGCTTTGAATGGGGGCTGGTGGTTGATATTCAGCCCCCAGACCAAGAGACCCGCCTGGCCATCCTAGAGGCCAAGGCCAAGGAGAGGGGAGCATTTCTTCCCCAAGAGGTGCTGGAGTTCATCGCCCAGCGGCCGGCGCAGAACATCAGGGAGCTTGAGGGCTCGCTCAATCGGGTCATCGCCTACGCCAAGCTGCTCAAGGCGCCGCCCACCGCGGAGCTGGCGGCACAGGCATTGGAGGACCTAGCTGACAAAGAGCCCAAAGACGCCTCCTCCACACCGGAGCTAGTGATAGCCGCGGTGGCGGAAAGCTTTAGATTATCCCCGAGCGACCTCCAAGGCCAGCGCCGGGACAAGGAAACCGTTTTGGCGCGCCGGGTGGCCATGTATCTGCTGCGCCAGGAGACCGGCTGCTCACTTGCGCAAATCGGCCAGCTGCTGGGCGGGAGAGACCCCTCCGCGGTAACCAACGCCTGCAAAAAAATCACCCTGGACTTAAAGGGAAACCTCTACCTCAAGCGCAAAATTGAGGAAGTAAAACAAAAAATAAGCCCTGAGAGCCCGAAAAAGAGAGGCTAATCCTATCCGCGCTTTTAAGCCCCAAAGCCTTCACCTTTGAGCCCACTTTTCCCACTTTCTCAGCCAGGCAAGTTTTATCACCTTTTTGTCTTCTTTTTGTGCCAATTTTGGCTAAATCCCGTGCCTAGTTTATCCGGCCGAGCTCAAAATTATCAAATGCAGTGCTAGCTTAATAATGGTAATATTAAATAAAATACGATAACTCAAGTAATGACAAAATTATAACAATAATTGTTTTTTGATTTTAGTGTGATGAGCCAGGCGGGGATGATCGACCGGGTGGAGATAAAGGTGAAAGCAGGTGATGGCGGAGATGGTGCCATCAGCTTCCGCAGGGAGAAGTTTGTCCCTTTTGGCGGCCCTGACGGGGGTGATGGCGGGAATGGAGGCGATGTCATCGTGAAGGCGGATAAAGCTGTCACCAGCCTGCGCCAAATAGCCCAGAAACGCTATTACCGGGCAGGGAATGGCGCTAACGGAGCCGGGCAGAAAAAGCATGGTAAGCGTGGGGAAGATGTGATCTTGACGGTACCGGTGGGGACAGTGGTCTCCTATAAGATGGCCATGCCTGGGGAGGGGCTTATCGCTGACCTAGCGCGGCCGGGGCAGCAGGTGGTCGTGGCCAAGGGGGGCAGGGGAGGACTGGGTAACACGCACTTCGCCTCCTCAACCAATCAGGCCCCCCGCATTGCGCAGCGGGGTGAAGCTGGGGAGGAGGCCACACTGATACTGGAAATGAGACTCATTGCTGACGTTGGCATCATCGGCTATCCCAATGTGGGCAAGTCCACGCTTCTTGCAGCAGCCTCGGCGGCCAAGCCGAAGATAGCCGGCTATCCCTTCACCACCCGCGAGCCGGTTCTGGGCGTGGTTGAGGTGGGGCGGGAGAGCTTTGTCTTGGCGGAGATCCCAGGGCTGATTGAGGATGCCCATCTTGGCCGCGGTCTGGGGCATGATTTTCTGCGCCACGCCATGCGCACCAAGGTCTTTATTCACCTGATTAGCGGCATGAGCCCAGCCCCGGTTGAGGATATGAGGCGGGTGAACGCTGAGCTGAGTCTGTTTGATTCAGCTCTGGGGCGGAAACCACAGATTGTGGCCGTGAACAAAATTGACCTTGCCGAGGTGCGCTGTAAACTAGATGAGATAGGGGAAGCCTTCCGCCAGGCTGGCTTGAGCGTCCACTTCATCTCGGCAGCCACTGGGGAGGGTGTGGCCGAGCTGATGGCGGAGGCGGCAAGGGTGCTGGCCCAGGTTCAAGCTGAGGCAAACGGGATGGAGATAGTTCCCCGGAAAGTATTCCGCCCCCAGCCCAAGGCCAGGCGCGCCAGCGTGCGCCGAGAGGGGGATATCTTTATCGTGGAGGCGCCGGAGCTGGAGCGTATCATCACCACGGAGCGGCTGAGCAATTATGAGATACGGGGGCAGCTCAAGCAGCGGCTGGCCAGGCTGGGGGTTATCAAAACCCTGGAGAAGGCGGGAATCAAACCGGGCGATAAAGTTCGCTGCGGGAATTTAGAGTGGGAGTGGTAACAGCATGAACATCGGCGTGCTGGGGGGCACCTTTGACCCTGTCCACAACGGGCACCTGGTGGTGGCTGAGGTGGTCAAAGACAAGCTGAGTCTGGCTGAGGTCATCTTTGTGCCCGCCGGGCAGCCGTGGCTCAAGGCAGATAGGCCCATCACGCCGGCGGAGCACCGTCTTCAGATGCTGCGCCTGGCCCTGGCGGATAAGCCTGATTTCAAGATATCCACCATGGAGATAGAGCGGCCTGGCCCCTCCTACACTGTGGACACGCTTACCGAGCTGCGCCGCCAGCTTGGTGATGAGGATGAGCTATTTTTCATTCTGGGGCGGGATAATCTGGCCCAGCTTCCCCAGTGGCATGACGCGCCGCGACTGATAGAACTCTGTTACCTGGTGGCGGTTCCCCGGCCGAGTTCAAAGCGCCCGGATATGAAGGCGCTGGAAGCTGCTATTCCCGGTGTATCGCAGCGGGTGATGCTGCTGGATGAGCCGTATATTGATGTCAGCGCTTCAGACATCAGAGAGCGGGTGGCCCGAGGACTATCCGTCCGCCACCTTGTCCCCGAGCCGGTAAACCGCTACCTCAAGGAGCACCGGCTCTATTTTGCCGAGACAACTGGGGGACTTTACCCTAGAATAAAAGGAGCTTAGAGCGGGAAAGCCCATAAAATCTAAAAAAGAGGAAAGGCTAACGCCCGGTTACATTCTCGAAATTTACGCTAGTCTTAATCTTTTTATAAAAGCAAAGGAGTGCTTCCATGTTTGATTTATCTCTCTTATCTCAGGCGATTGACCAAGGTGACCGCGAAAAGACCATCCAGCTGACTGAAGAGGCGCTGGGCGCTGGCGCAAACCCACA
>MTNR01000081.1 GCA_002011495.1 Dehalococcoides sp. JdFR-56
AAGTCCGTGGGTTTACCATATTCCTCCCTACTCTACTTGCGCAGACCAAGCCGCTTGATCAGCTTGTTGTACCGGCTCACATCCTCCCGGCTCAGGTAGTTAAGCAGCCTTCTTCGTTGCCCAACAAGCTTGAGCAGGCCCCGCTGCGAGTGATAATCATGGCGGTGTGCCCGCATGTGACTGGTTAACTCCTTTATCCTTTCGGTGAGCAGCGCCACCTGCACCTCGGCCGAGCCGGTGTCCTTCTCATGTGCCTGGTAACTAGCGATGATCTCCGTCTTCTTCTCCTTCTCCAAGATACACCTCTCTACTTAAGCAGGACTATTGAATTTACCAAAGTCAACCGATTATAACATATGTTACCATAATATGTAAATTGCAACCGGCGGCTCTATCCGCTTTTTTCTCCGCCAGTTTCCTGCCTCAAAAGGTGTGGATAAAAATCCCTATAAATCGCCCTGAGATATGCTTGCCCAAGATACCGGATTTATGGTATGATAAAGCATCAAGCGCCCCGAGCCATCGGAAGAGCATCTATCACTATATCCCATCCGAGGAAAAAAGCATATGGGCAAGATTTATTTTATTGACGTTACCAACCGAGACGGGGTTCAGACCGCCAAGCTCGGCCTATCCAAGCTGGAGAAGACCATGATGAACATTTACCTCAACGAGCTTGGCGTCTTTCAGTCCGAGTTCGGCTTCCCCACCACCCACCATGAAACCCTTTATCTCCAGGCCAACCTGGAGCTAGCCGAGATGGGAGTGCTGCAACCCATCCGGCTGGCGGGATGGATAAGGGCCATCGTCAGCGATGTGGAGACCACCTTCAAGCTGGTACCCAATATCAAGCACCTCAATATCTCCATCTCCACCTCAGACCAGATGATCAGCGGCAAGTTCCAGGGAAGAAAGAAAAGGGAAGATGTCATCAATGACATGGTTGAGGCACTTGAGGCCGCCAAGGCCCACGGTGCCGAGACCGTGGGGGTAAACGCCGAGGATGCCTCCCGGACTGACCTTGATTTCCTCATCAAGTTCGGGCTGGCGGCTAAGGAGCACGGTGCCGATAGGCTCAGATACTGTGATACCCTTGGCTATGATAACCCCTTCACCATCTACCAAACCACCAAGGCGCTGGCGGAGAATATTGGCATACCCCTTGAGGTTCACTGCCATGGTGACCTGGGGATGGCGGTGGCCAATTCCCTCGCCGGGGCCAAAGGGGCCATTGATGGCGGCCAAGACGTCTACATCAATACCACCGTCAACGGCATCGGGGAAAGGGCAGGCAATGCTGACCTAGTGGCCGTCATCCTGGCCGTAACCAAATCAAAAGGGTTTAGTGAGAAATACCAGCTGGGAAAGCCCATTAAACTATCCAAATCCTGGAAAATTGCCAAGTTCGCCGAATATGCCTTTGGCGTCCAGATTCCAATCAACCAGCCAGGGGTCGGCGCCAATGCTTTCGCCCACTCCTCCGGAATCCACGCTGACGGCGTGCTCAAAGACCCGGAAAACTATGAGCTCTATGGCTACGAAGAGCTGGGCAGAGGTGACCCGGTAATGGTGGAAACGGGAAGAGAGATCATCGCCGGCCAGTACAGCGGGATATCTGGCTTCAGCCACATCATGGGGAAAATGGAGGTTTCCTTCTCCAGCCGGGAAGAAGCCAGCGAGATTCTGGAGCTGGTAAGATACGCCAATGTTGAGGCCCAAAAGCCTCTGGTTGAGGATGAGCTGCTGTTCATCGCCAAGTATCCCAAGATCGCCAAGAAGCTCCTCACCCTCACCCCTCTGGAGTAGCCAAGCAAATAGCGATGCCTTAAAGCCGAGAGGCTGTCTTTTAGACAGCCTCTTCTTTATATAGCTATGAAAGAATCAAAGAGGACGAGTTACTAAGTAATTTCGTGGATATGCTATTATAGTATTTGAACTTGCCGGCACTGAAATAGCCCGGGCGAGATGGTTTTTAAGCCAAAGGAGTTGATATGGGGACGGAAGAACTGGTGAGGCTGGAAGACGTCTGGGTGCACTATGATAGCGTGCCGGTGCTGGAGGGGATAAACCTCACCATCAAGTCCAATGATTTCCTCGGCATCATCGGCCCCAATGGCGGTGGCAAGACCACGCTGCTTAAAGTCATCCTGGGGCTGATAAAGCCAAGCCGGGGCAAGGTTACGGTGATGGGGCAACCCCCTGAGAAGGGGCGGAGATTCATCGGCTATATCTCCCAATTTAACCTCTTTGACCGTGACTTCCCAATCAGCGTCTTTGATGTGGTGCTCATGGGGCGCTATAGCCAGACCGGGCTACTGCGGCGCTACACCGAGGAAGATAAAATGGCCGCCACTGAAGCCCTCAAGGCGGTGGAGATGCTTGACTATAAAGACCGGCAGATAGGCAGGCTTTCCGGCGGCGAGCAACAACGGGTCTTTATCGCTCGAGCCCTGGCCACCAACCCGAAACTGCTGCTCCTGGATGAGCCCACCGCCAGTATTGACCCGGATATGCAAGCTGAATTCTATGAACTTTTGGATAGACTAAAAGAGAAGATGGCCATCGTCCTGGTCTCCCATGATATCAGTGCCGTCTCCATCTACGTGAGCGAGATCGCCTGCCTCAACCATCAACTCTTCTATCACGGCTCCAAAGAGGTCTCCGCCGAGGAGTTGGAGAAGTCCTATCACTGCCCAATACAGCTCATCGCCCACGGCACCGTCCCCCACCGGGTACTGAAGGAGCATTAGTCATGCCCACGGTGCTCCAGTATGAATTCATGCAGCACGCCCTAGCCGCTGGTTTATTGGCAGCAATCGCCTGTGGCATCGTCGGCGTCTATGTCGTGGTCAAGAAAGTGGTCTTCATCAGCGGCGGCATCGCTCACGCTTCCTTCGGTGGCATTGGCCTCGGCTTTCTCCTCGGCATAAATCCGGTACTGGGCGCCATGGTCTTCACCGTCGCCTCAGCGCTGGGAATCGGGCTAGTGACCCGGCGAACCAGGCTCCCTGAGGATACCGCTATTGGCATCCTGTGGGCGATGGGGATGGCGCTGGGGATAATCTTCATCGGTCTGGCTCCAGGATATGCCCCAGACCTCTTCAGCTATCTCTTCGGCAACATTCTGACCGTGCCCACCTCCGATTTAATGCTGATGCTGATTTTGGACGGCGTCATCATCACCCTGGTCCTGCTGTTCTATAAGGAGTTCCTGCTTCTCTCCTTTGACGAAGAATTCAGCACCGTGGCCGGAGTGCCCACCGAGCGCCTTTATCTCCTTCTCCTATGTCTGGTGGCGCTGACGGTGGTGGTGCTCATCAGGGTTGTCGGCATCATTCTGGTCATCGCCCTGCTCACCATCCCCGCCGCGCTCGCCCGGCAGCTCACCCATGACCTCAAGAAAATGATGGGGCTGGCCATTCTGGCCGGGGCTGTTTTCACCCTTGGTGGCCTGTGGCTTTCCTACTTGCTTGACCTAGCCTCCGGGGCGACCATTATCCTAGTGAGCGGCACGGCACTCTTTGCCTCCTTCGGCATCGCCAGACTGCGCCGCAACAGGGCCAGAGAATATGGCCAGCCAACCAACATCTCCTGACCAAGCCAATTTATTTGCCTCCCCCGAATATATAGCCTATAATCATCGGTGAGAATGAACCTTTCCGTTGAGCTTGCCCCGAAGCACAAGCCAGGCCTGCGCCTGGCCAACCCGGTGATGACCGCCGCCGGCACCTTCGGCTACGGCACCGAATACAGTCACCTTTTTGATATCCAGAGGCTGGGCGCTATCGTCTGCAAAGGGACCACGCTTGAGCCCAGAGAGGGAAACCCTCAGCCACGGCTTGTTGAAACCGCCTCCGGCCTGCTCAACTCGATTGGCCTGCAGAATATCGGCGTGAGAGCCCTGCTCGAAGAGAAGGCGCCGGTCTGGGCGGGCTGGCGCGTGCCGGTCATCGTCAATATCGCCGGGGAGAAAGTTGAAGATTACGCCCAACTAGCTCATGAGCTTGACGGCGCCGCTGGAATTAGCGGCCTTGAGGTGAACATCAGCTGCCCCAATGTCAAGGCGGGCGGCGCTGAGTTTGGCACTAGTCCCGAGCCAGCCGCTCGGGTGACCGCCGCGGTCAAAGCCGCTACCTCTCTCCCGATAATAGTCAAGTTAACCCCTAATACTGGAGAGATCGTGAAAGTAGCTCTGGCGGTGGCCCAGGCCGGTGCCGATGCCATAGCTCTAATCAACACGGTGCGAGGCATGGCGATTGATATCGCCACGCGCCGGCCGCTACTGGGCAATAAAACCGGCGGGCTCTCCGGGCCAGCGATAAAGCCAATCGCGCTGGCTATGGTCTATGAGGTGGCAAGTGCCGTGGATGTTCCCGTCATCGGCTGCGGTGGCATCACCAGTGGCCGCGATGCCATCGAGTTCATCATGGCTGGAGCCAGCGCTGTTCAGGTGGGCACCGCCAGCTTCCAAAACCCCCGCGCCCCTCTGGATGTTCTGGAAGGAATAGAAGAGTTCATGAAAAAAGAGGAGATAAAGGATATCGCCGAGATTATCGGGGCAGCGCGGCGTTAAGAAACCAGCCCCGCCTCAATGCGGTTCAAGATTTCCCTCTCCCTCGCCCTCATGCGGCGCTCATCCTCCGGCGCCTCATGGTCATACCCCAGGAGATGAAGTACCCCATGGATGATCAGGATGATAAGCTCCTTCTCCACCGAATGCTGCTGCTCCTGCGCCTGCACCACTGCCTGAGGGTAGGAGATAATGACCTCACCGAGGCGGACTACCCCGTCAGGGGGCGAAACGAAGTCCGCCTCCTTATCAGGGGAGGTCAGATAAAAGGCGAGCACATCCGTGGCTCTATCCTCCCCCCGGTAAGTCCGGTTCAACTCCCTGACTTTTTCCTGGGTGGTGATAACCAGGCCAAGCTCCACGTCAGGGCCAACGCCCTCGGCGATGAGCACTTGTTCGGCGATGCCCCGCAGCCAGTCTGCCTCAGGGCACCCGGCAAAGCCCTCATCAATGATAACGCCGATTTCCCTAGCCATTTTTGCGTTCCTCATCATAGCACAGCCAGCAAGCGCCAGCAAACGAAAAAGAGATTTGAGCAAAATAGATGGTTATGCTATATTAAAAATAAAAAGAGCATCGCTAACGGCAGTGCGGAGGGATCGCATAGTGGTCTAGTGCGGGCGCCTGCTAAGCGCTTACCCTGGGAAACCGGGGTCGTGGGTTCGAATCCCACTCCCTCCGCCAG
>MTNR01000027.1 GCA_002011495.1 Dehalococcoides sp. JdFR-56
ACGCCGAGGGGGCGAAGTCCTGAAAGAGCCCGCCTGAGATGCGGAAAACGGTTTCCCCATCGGCGAAGAGGGCGATGGGAAGCAGGGTCATCCCAAGCAGCGTGGTCGAGCCGGCGGTGCCGATCTCCCACTGATAATGGCCGCCCTTTATCCCGGCGCCGGGTTTATAGAAAATCTCCCTAGAGTTCTCCACCGCCCCCTCCACTTGGGCGCCAGAGAGTTGAGCACAGGCCTTCACTGACGCCAGGTGCTGAGGACGCAGCCCTGGCTTATCACGTCTAGCGCGGATATTGTTCATATGCAGCTCCTCACCGAGCAGGGAGGAAAGAGCCACCGCGTAGCGTAGTAGCGTGCCACTTCCCGACTTCGCCGAGCCATCAAGGTAAATCATCGCCGCTTCCTCAAGTTAAAAATTTTATCACTCGCTCAGCCTAGAGCCAAGGACGAGGATAACCCCAACGAGGGCCGCCACGGCAAAAATCGAGGCGTGGAAGGTGCCGGTGACATCTATCAGGAAACCGAAGAGCACCGGCATCACCAGAGAACCGGCATTGCCCAGCGAGGAGATGAGTCCGGCGACGCTGGCGGCCATCGGCGAGAGACGGGGGTGATGAGCCGGCACCGCCAGGCTGATGGTGAGCACCCCGATGGTACTAAACCCGGCGAGGAAGATGCACAGCATCAAGAGAGGGAAGGGCGCGTAGTTTATCCCGATGATGGCGAGCGCGGCCACTATCCCCAAAAGAGCGATGAGCGCCCTCATGCTGGCAAACCGGTCTGATACCAGGCCGATGGTCGGCCCAGCCAGAAAGAAGCCCAGCGGGAGCAGAGAGGCCAGCGCCGGGTCAAGCCCCTTCATCTCCAGCACCTTGGGCAGCCAGGTGGTCAGGGTGTCATAGCTTCCCATCGCCGCCATCAGGAAAAAGAGTAACACCCAGACATACCTGTCCTTCAGGATTCGGGTGAAGTTGCGGAGCTGCATTCCAGAAGTGCTCTTCACCGCGCTTCTGGCCAGGGCCCACCATAGCAGGCTGACCAATACCGCCAGGGCGCTGTAGATAAGCAGCACCTCCCTCCAGCTCAGCATCTCCAGCAGCCGTGGCGTCAGCGCGAGCGCGGTGGCGTTGCCGGCGGCAAAGCCGGAGATGTAAACGCCGGTGCCCAGCCCCGGGCTCTTCGGCGCCCACTCCTTCACCACCAGAGGTAGGCAGGGAAGCACCACGGCCAGGCCCAGGCCGAGGAAGAACTGGCTTGCCAGCAGCGTGGGATACCCTGGGGCAAACGCCCGCAGCAAAGCGAAGGCGGCGGAGAGGGGTAAGGCGATGCGGAAGGCGCTTAAATAGCCGATTCTATCACCGAATAGACCCCAGGGGAGCCGGAAGAGGACCAGGCCGATGACTATCACGGAAAAGACGAGTCCAAAGTCAGCATGGCTCAAGTTCATCTCCGCCATGATGGTGGTGACCATGGGCGCCATGGCGAAGAGCAGAAGATGCAAGAGAAAGGCGATGGCGAAGGCTAGCGCCAGCATCACCAGGTGGTATTTGCCCTGGGCTGCCGCCGTGTTCAATTTCACCCCGGTCAAGGCTTACTTCCTCTCGTAGAAGCCCTCCGCCTTGAGCCTCTGATACTGCTCCAGCCCCTCGGGGGTAGGCTCATAGCAAAAGAGAGATAGCCGCCCCCCAGAGTGCCCCTTTATCAGCCCGGCGCTAAGAAGTGCCTTGAGGGCGGCATCACCCACATAGCCCACGAGGTGCAGATGATGGTCTGGCACCGGCTGACCGGTCTTCTCGTGCTCCCGACAGATATCGCCCAAAAGGCGGGCTGGCTCCTCCTTGAGACTGCGCTGTATTCCTTGCATCACCTCGGTGGCCCCGAGCCGGGCGGCGAAATCATCAATGGCGCTCATCTTCACCTTCGCCTTCCTCCTCTGCGGCTAAACGCTGGCGCTGCCAGCGGTGAATCTCGTCCAGCGCCGGTGGGGCTACGCTGAACACCTCAATATCCCGGGGGAACTGCACCAGATGCCCTTCACGGATGAAGAGAATCCCCGCCTCATCCGTTTTGAGTGTCTCATCTATCCTCCGGGCGATATGCTCATACCTCTTCCTTGATGTCTCCTCATAGAACTCGGCGACCACCTTAGCCACCTTCTGGCTCAAAAACCCCATGAGGAGAAACCGCTCCCAGTCCATATTCTCATCCGCCAGCTCCCTATCTTCAGTAGCTTCAAGCACCGCCCCGCCCTGGCATTTCTCCCTGGCGATGCGGTAGCTGGATGGGTTCAGCCTCTCCAGCACCTTAAGCCCATCCTCCCCCCCGAGGGCGATGGACTCATGGTAGATGTGGCTCACCTTGCCTATCTTCGCCTCCAGGTTGGCCACATGCTCACCGACCTGCGCCCAGTAGAGAGCAAACTTCTCCTTGTACTCCGCCGGGGCCTTCTCCCCGGAGAAGAGCAGGGGCACCAGATAGAGCTTGCGCTTGTTTCTGAAATCACTGGCCTGGGGCCTCTCAATCTTGCCCAATTGCTCCGCCATCTGGCTCCTTCCTTTCTCCATTGTCTAATTCTACCCTTCCCCGGGGCGCAGAACAAGGGGGTAAAAATCGCCGCCCCGCTTGTGATATACTAATTCCCCGGAGAGGAGATGGCCAAAGATTATTACCAGATTCTGGGTGTTCCCAGAAACGCAAGCCAAGAGGAGATAAAGAAGGCCTACCGCAAGCTGGCCATGCAGTACCACCCTGACCGCAACCCGGGCAGGGAGAAATGGGCCAACGAAAAATTCAAGGAGATAAATGAGGCCTTTGGCGTTCTGGGTGACCCGGAGAAGCGGCGGCAGTATGACCAATTCGGCACCGTGGGCAGCGTGGGCGATATCTTTGGCAGCCCCTTCACCCGCACCACCTTTGAAGACCTGATGCGGGATTTCGGCGGCTCCGGGCTTGGCTTTGACTTCCTGGATGACATCTTCGGTGACGTCCTCCGCGGCATGGGCTTTTCTTTTAAGACCTTCCGCCGGGGATTTGGTGGCCCGGGAAGAATCAGATTTGAGGCCCCGGGAGGGATTGACCTGGAAAGGATTTTCGGCCGGGGGCAACCTCCCCCACCCCCGGAAGTTCGCTATGAGATAACCATCAGCCCGGAGCAGGCAGCTCGAGGGCTGGAGAAAGACCTCGTCCGCAAGGGAAAGCGGCTCAGGGTGAAGATTCCCCCCGGCATAAAAACGGGCACCAAAATAAAGCTGCGCAACGCCCGCCAGATAACTGATGGCATACCGGGAGATATCATCATCCTGGTCAAGGTAAAGCAAAAATGAGCCCCAAAATTCGGCATTGGGCCAGAGATTATCGGGCTGGCTAGCGCCAAAAATCCCACCTCAAGCCCTTGAAATCCGTCCCCCCTTTGACTATAATGCCTGCGAAGGAGGAAGGCCATGCTCAGATTCAGTGCTAATCTAACCATGCTCTTCGGCGAGGTGGATTTCCTGGACCGCTTTGAGCGGGCGGCTCGTGCCGGCTTTAAGGCCGTGGAATGCCAGTTCCCCTACCAGTGGCCCAAGGAGGAGGTGGCGGAGAGGCTGGACAAATACGGGCTGGAGATGGTGCTGCACAATCTGCCGGCGGGGGACTGGGGGGCAGGAGAACGTGGCATCGCCTGCCTGCCGGGGCGGGAAGGAGAATTTCAGGAGGGAGTGGGCCGAGCCATTGAGTACGCCAAAGCTCTGCGCTGCCCCAGGCTCAATTGCTTGGTTGGGCTCACCCCCAAAGAGGCTGCCCCGGAAAAGGTGCGCCAGACGCTGGTGGAGAACCTGCGCTTTGCCGCCACCGCCCTGGAGAAGGAGGGCATCACCCTCCTGGTTGAGGCCCTAAACACCTATGATATCCCCGGATTTTACCTCACCACCACCCGCGATGCTCTAAAATTACTTTCGGAGGTGGCCCACCCCAACCTGCGGCTGCAGTATGACATCTACCATATGCAGGTCATGGAGGGCAACCTCACCAGAACCATCACCGACAATCTGGAGCGCATCGGCCACATTCAGCTCGCCGATAACCCCGGGCGCCATGAGCCTGGGACCGGGGAAATTAACTTCACCAATCTGTTCCGCTTCATTGACGAGGCAGGATACGCCGGCTGGATTGGCTGCGAATACAAGCCGGCCGGTGTCACCGAAGACGGCCTCGAGTGGGTTAAACCCTATCTTAAATAAAAGGAGGAAAGTAGTCATGGCGAATCTTGGATTTATTGGCTTGGGGATAATGGGCAAGCCAATGGCTGGCCACCTACTAGATGCCGGCCACACCGTCCACATCTATGATGTGGTCGCAGACTCGGTTAAAGCGGTGGCCGCCAAGGGTGGTGTGCCTTGCAGCACCTGCAAGGAGGTGGCCCAGAAATCGGACATCATCTTCACCATGGTGCCGGATACCCCGGATGTGGAAGCGGTTCTCTTCGGCAAGGATGGCGTTGCCGAGGGCGTTAAGCCAGGCTCCATCGTGGTTGATATGAGCTCCATCTCGCCCATCGCCACCAAAGAGTTTGCCAAAAAGCTGGCGGCCCAGGGGGTGAAGATGCTGGATGCCCCAGTCTCCGGAGGGCAGGTGGGCGCGGAAAACGCCACCCTCTCCATCATGGTCGGCGGTGACCCTGAGGTCTTCGCCCAGGTCAAGCCCTACTTTGAACTCAT
>MTNR01000023.1 GCA_002011495.1 Dehalococcoides sp. JdFR-56
GTCTTTCAGTTCAGCAACGAGAATATCTTTGTTCGCATTCTGGAGAACGTGCGCCAGCGGGACACCTTTGTCATCCAGCCTATCTGTTCTCCGGTGAATGACAATCTGGTTGAGCTTTTGATTATGATTGACGCCCTGAAACGGGCATCGGCGGGGCGGATCACCGCGGTGATTCCTTACTACGGTTACGGGCGCACCGATAAAAAAGACCAGCCGCGGGTGCCCATCACCGCCAGGCTCATCGCTGACCTGCTCACCGTGGCCGGGGCCAATCGGCTGCTGACCGTGGACCTGCACGCCGCCCAGATTCAGGGCTTCTTCAATATCCCGGTGGATGAGCTCACGGCGCTCAATTTACTGGCCAATTATTTCCATGACCGGGACTTTGATGACCTGGTGGTGGTGGCGACTGACATCGGCATCAGCAAGCGGGCACGCGACCTGGCGGCGAAGCTGAACGCTCCCCTGGCCATCATGGAAAAAAGGCGGGTGGGCAATATGGACCAGGCGGAGACGCTGAACGTCATTGGTGAGGTGGAGGGCCGGGTGGCGCTCACCGTGGATGATGAGATAGACACCGCTGGCTCGCTGGTGAATGTGGTCGCAGCGCTCAAGGAGCGGGGGGTGAAGGAAGTCTATGCCTGCTGCACCCATCCTATATTCTCCGGCCCGGCCATCCAGCGGATAGCCTCTTGCCCGGTGAAGGAGGTGGTGGTCACAGACACGGTCCCGGTTAAGGGCGAGAAGAAGTTGGATAAAATCACGGTCTTATCCATAGCGCCGCTCTTGGGGGAAGCCATTCACCGGATTCATACCGGGCTGTCAATAGGGGCCATGTTTGAGTGAGGGGAAGTCAGCGGTGACCAAGACAAAAAAGATGGTGGGGGTGTACCGGGCGGCTGGTGAATCAGAGGCCCGGATTATCCAGGGATTATTGGAGAGCCATGGCATAGGTTGCTTCTTGAAGTCCAACGCGGCGCCTTCAGTGCATGTCTTTGCCGTTGATGGCATGGGTGAGGTTGAGGTCATGGTCTGGGAGGAGATGGCGAAAAAAGCGAGGGAAGTGATCAAGGGAAAAGGCGATGCTTAAGTGGCTGGGCCGGCTGGTTGATTCCAACGAAAAAGAGCTAAAACGTCTGCAGCCGATAGTGGCGCGGATAAATAGCCTCGAGCCTGAGTTTGAGAAGCTGAGCGACGCTGAGCTTCGGGCGAAGACCGATGAGTTCAAGGCTCGGCTAAAAAGTGGCGCCACCCTGGATGAGCTTCTGCCGGAGGCCTACGCTGCCGTGCGTGAGGCGGCCAAGCGGACCATCGGTCAGCGCCACTTTGACGTGCAGCTGATGGGTGGCATTGTCCTGCACCAGGGCAAGATTGCCGAAATGAAGACCGGTGAAGGCAAGACGCTGGTGGCCACCCTCCCCCTTTATCTCAACTCGCTCCTTGGGGAGGGGTGTCACTTGGTGACGGTCAATGATTATCTCGCCCGGCGCGACCCCTACTGGATGGGGCCGATCTACCATGCTCTGGGAGTGAGCGTGGCCAGCATCTACCCCCAGCAGACCCCGGATGAGCACCAGCCCTCCCGCCTCTATGACCCCGGCTATGACTCGGGGGATAGCCGGTGGCGCCATTTCCGCCCTATATCCCGAAAGGAGGCGTATCAGGCCGATATCACCTATGGCACCAGCAGCGAGTTTGGCTTTGACTACCTGCGGGATAATATGGTGCTGGACCTCTCCCAGTGTGTGCAGCGCCCTTTAAACTACGCCATCGTTGATGAGGTGGATAACCTGCTCATTGATGAGGCCCGCACCCCGCTCATCATCAGCGGCCCAGCGGCGGAATCGGGCCAGATATATCAGGTGTTTGCCCGGCTTGTGCCCCGCCTGCGGCCGGGCGTGGACTACACTGTGGAGGAAAAGGAGCGCACGGTAAGTCTCACCGACGTCGGCATCAGCAATGTGGAGGCGATGCTAAGGCGGGAGGGGCTGCTCAAGTCCCCCAATCTCTATGACCCGGCCAATTACGCGCTGACGCGTTATCTGGATAGCGCCCTCAAGGCCCACGCCCTGTTCAAGCGGGATCGTGACTACGTGGTCAAGGATGGGCAGGTGATCATCGTTGATGAGTTCACCGGCCGGCTCATGTTCGGGCGGCGCTATTCAGAGGGGCTGCACCAGGCGATTGAGGCCAAGGAGCACGTCAAGGTGCAGCAGGAGACGATGACCTTTGCCACCATCACCATCCAGAACTACTTCCGCATGTATCAGAAGCTGGCCGGGATGACCGGCACCGCCGCCACCGAGGCTGAGGAGTTCCACAAGATATACGGGCTTGAGGTGGTGGTTATTCCCACCCACAAGCCGATGATTCGCCAGGACTTCCCTGACCAGATTTACAAGAATGAGAAAGCCAAGTTCCGCGCCGTGGTGCGCGAGATTGAGGAGCTCTATAAGATGGGCCGCCCGGTGCTCATCGGTACCGTGTCCATTGAGAAGTCAGAGCGCTTAAGCGAGCTCCTAAAGCGGAAGGGTATCCCCCATCAGGTGCTCAACGCCAAGTACCATGAGAAGGAGGCGGCCATCATCGCCCGGGCGGGGGAGCCAGGGGCGGTGACTGTGGCCACCAACATGGCTGGGCGCGGCGTGGACATCGTGCTGGGAGGAAGCCTTGACGGACAGAATGAGCAGGAGTGGCAGGAGAAGCACAATAAGGTGGTGGCGCTCGGCGGCTTGCATATTATCGGCACGGAGCGCCACGAGGCGAGGCGGATTGACAACCAGCTCCGAGGTAGGGCGGGGCGCCAGGGTGACCCGGGGAGCTCGCGCTTTTACGTCTCTCTGGAGGATGACATCGTGCGCCGCTTCGGCGGCGAGCGGATCAAAGGCATTATGGACTGGGCGGGCATGGATGAGGATACCCCGATTGAGAACAAGCTAGTCAGCCGCGCCATTGAGAATGCCCAGATTCGGGTTGAGGGCTTCCATTTTGACATGCGCAAACACCTGGTTGAGTATGATGATGTGGTGAACAAGCACCGGGAGCTCATCTACACCGAGCGTAGGAAGATACTGGGTGGCGCCGACCTTAAAGCCAACATCCTGTCCATGGTGAGGGAGGAGATAAGTGACATGGTGGCCAGCCGTATCCTCGATGAGCATGGCGCGAGCTGGGATATAGATGGCTTGCTTGCTGATATCTCTGCCATCTTCCCCCTGCCACCAACGCTCAACACCGAAACCCTCTCCCAGATGAAGCCGAAGGAGATTGAGCAAGAGCTGGTCAAGCTGGCTGAAGCCCTCTATGAAGAGCGGGAAAAGGAGATGGGCGCCGAGAATATGCGGGTGCTCGAGCGGCTGGTGATGCTGCGCATCATTGATAGCCTATGGGTGGAGCACCTCACCGCGATGGAGGAGATGCGCCAGCAGGCGCAGTGGCAGACCCTGCGTCAGACGCGGGCAGTTGATGCCTACAAGCGTGAGGGCTACCGGCAGTTTCAGACGCTGCTCGATACCATCAAGCATGATGTGGTCCGCACCATATACCGTGTCAGCATCGTGAGACAAGAAGCCCAAGCGCCGGCCCCCTCACCCGTGGCCCAGGTGGCCAGCCGCGGCGGCAGCAGTAGGGAGCGGCCGAGGGTTGGCGGTAGGAAAATCGGGCGCAACGAGCCCTGCCCATGCGGTAGCGGCAGGAAATACAAACACTGTTGCGGAAGGTGAAAGATTATGATGACTGATGAGGAGTTGCGGGAGAAGCTGGAGGAAGTCTCCGTTGGTATAGCGAGGCTGTCCAGCCTGGAGAGGCCGCTTACCAAGGAGGAGGAGAAATACCGGGCCAGGCTGCTGAGGAGAAAACACGTCCTTGACAAGATAAAGGAGGCCAAAGAGAAGAACCGCAAGGACGATGAGCTCTATAATTCCACGGTCTATGAGTGGCTGGTGCCCTGGGGGGAGGAGCATCCCATCCTGATGGCTATCCTGATGCACTTCATGAGGATAAGGTGGGGGTCAAGTTTAACCCCCATAGCCATAAGGGAATCGGGGAAGTGGAAAGGTGAAAAACGCTGAGATCGCCAAGGTATTTCAGGATATCGCTGACCTTCTGGAGCTCAAGGAGGAGAACCCGTTCAAGATACGGGCTTACCAGAAGGCGGCGCGTTCCATTGAGCACCTGCCGGTGGAGGTGGAGCAGCTGGTCAAGGAGGACAAGTTAAAGGAGATCCCAGGGGTAGGGGAGGCCATCGCCAAGAAGATTACCGAGCTAGTGACCACCGGACGCCTGGAGTATTACGAGAAGCTCAAGGCGGAGTTCCCAGAAGGGATAAGCACCCT
>MTNR01000025.1 GCA_002011495.1 Dehalococcoides sp. JdFR-56
GATAAACCCCGCCGCCAGCACTATCCCCACCCACTTCAGGATTTGAATTAGCAGGTTCCCAGCTTGAACATCCATACGGGACTATTATACCAAATCATCCCTCGCTTATCCTCCTCAATACCTCCTCCAGCACCTTCTGCCACTCCTTGCCTAATCGCTTGGGGTTCAGGGTGAGCTGAGTGATGCCGATTTTTATGCCATCCCTTAAGAGGGGCTCAAGCTTCTGTCTGTTAAACGGCATACCCTGAAACCGCCTGATGATGATTTGACCATGCTCGGTGGTGATGGACTCAATACCCGCCCTAGCGGCCAGGAGTTTGATTCTCACCGCGTAGAGCAGGTTCTCCACCTCCGGGGGCAGGGGGCCAAAGCGGTCTTTAAACTCCTGCGCCAGAGCTTCCACCTGCTCCATCTCATCCAGCTTCACCAGCCTCTGGTACAGGCTCAGCCTAGTGTCAACGTCAGCCACATACTCCTCAGGGATGTAGGCGGTGAGAGGGAGGTCTATGGTTGGGGCGGGAAGATGAGATGGTTTGGCCACCTTAACCCCGGCCAGTTTAGCCTTCTGCTCCTCAATCGCCTCAGCCAGCAACCGGCAGTAAAGGTCAAAGCCAACGGCGCTGATGTACCCGCTCTGCTTCGTCCCAAGGAGAGTGCCAGCGCCCCTGATCTCCAGGTCTTTCATGGCGATGTCAAAGCCAGCGCCGAGTTCAGTGGCCTCATATATCGTCCGCAGGCGCTTCTGCGCCGTCGGCGTCAGGCGTTTCTCCTTATCATAAAGAAAGTAAGCATAGGCAAGATTAGCACCACGCCCTACCCTTCCCCGCAGCTGGTATAGCTGGGCAAGACCAAATTTATCCGCCTGGTTGACAATCAGGGTATTGACATTGGGCATATCCAGCCCCGACTCAATAATGGTGGTGCAGACCAGCACGTCGCTCTTCCCTTGGGCAAAGTCAGTCATCACCCTCTCCAGCTCCTCCTCAGGCATCTGACCGTGGGCGATGGCTACTTTTGCTTCCGGCACCAGAGCCTGGAGCTTATCAGCGACCAAAGCGATGCTCTGCACCCGGTTATGCACAAAGAAGACCTGACCGTTGCGCTCCAGCTCGCGGAGGATGGCTTCTCGGACCAATCGCTCATTGTATTCGGCAACGTAGGTCTTGACGGGCAAGCGCTCCTCGGGAGGCGTCTCCATGGTGCTCATATCCCTCACCCCCACCAGGGACATGTGCAGGGTGCGGGGAATGGGGGTGGCGCTAAGGGTAAGCACATCCACCTCCCGCCGCATCTTCTTCAAGTACTCCTTGTGCACCACGCCGAAGCGCTGCTCCTCATCAATGATGAGCAGCCCCAGGTCTTTAAAGGTGACGTCTTTCTGGAGTAGCCTATGGGTGCCGATGCAGATATCCACCCGGCCATCGGCCAGCCCCTCCAAGATTTCCCGCTGCTCCCGGGGCGATTTGAACCGGCTCAGCACCTCAATCCTCACCGGGAAAGCCTTCAGCCTCTCGCTAAAGGTGGCAAAGTGCTGCTGCGCCAAGACTGTGGTTGGCACCAGCACCGCCACCTGTTTACTATCCATCACCGCCTTGAAGGCGGCACGGATGGCCACCTCGGTCTTGCCGTAGCCAACATCGCCGCAGACGAGCCGGTCCATGGGCTTGGCTTTCTCCATGTCCGCCTTCACCTGCCGCTGTGCCTCCAGCTGGTCAGGCGTCTCAACATAGGGGAAAGAAGCCTCAAGCTCCTGCTGCCAAACTGAATCACGGGAAAAAGCAAAGCCGGGCACCACCTCCCGAGCGGCGTAAAGCACCAGTAGCTCCTGGGCTAGGTCCTCGGCCGCCTCCTTCGCCCGCTGCTTGGTGCGTGCCCATTCCTGAGTGCCCAATCGGCTCAGCGCCGGTGGCCCATCGCCAGCGCCGATGTAGCGGCTCACCCGGTCTATCTGGTCAGTGGGGACATAGAGCTTGTCTCCTGCCGCATAGCGCAGCACCAGGTATTCCTTCTCCGTGCCATTGGTCTTCAAGGTGGTTACCTCGGTGAACCTGGCGATGCCATGCTCAACGTGCACCACATAGTCGCCCGGGGTTATGTCAACAAAAAGCCGCTTGCGGGGCACCGGCCGTCTTTTTATCTGCCGCCGCTGCTTGGTAAAGCCAAAGATTTCGGCATCAGTGAAGAGGTAGCTCTCACCATTCATCACCCAGCCCTCGGCTAGTATGCCCTGCACCAGCGTCAGGGAGCCCGGTGGAGGAACCTCTGTGATTTCAGCAAGCGGGGCGGCGATGATATCCTCCTCACCCAGTAGTTCAGAGAGGCGGCTTGCCTGGTGGCTGATGATGACCAATCGCCGTTTCTGGGCTAAAAGCTGTTTGGTCTTCTTGAGGAATGAGGCTAACTGTCCCCCATAGCTGGGAGCCGGAGCGAAGTTCAACCGGCGTGACTCTTCGTCAGTTTCCCAGGCGGTGAGCGCAAGGCAACGTCTCTCCTTAACCCTCGGCTCCAGCTCCGGCCAGGTAAAATAGGGCCGGGGGAAATGGCGGGGTAGTTCCCCCCTCTCCAGCTTCTCCAGACGTATCTGCTCGGCTTCACTATCTAGCTCAGCCATGGTCTGGGCGATCATCTGCGGCTCATCAAGCACCAGGATGGCCTCACGAGGCAGGTAATCAAGCAGGCTATCCTGATTGAAGAGCGGGGCGTAGAACCGGATATCACGTGGCCGCTGCCCATCCAGCAGCATGGCTCTTTCCTGCTCAAACTGCTCCCTGATACCAGGAGCACAACTGGAGAGGTCAAGGCGCTTGAGGACCTGCTCCAGCTCCGCCTTCTCTCTTATCAGCGGCGCCAGCAGTTCCGTGGCCGGGCCCACGGTTACCTCCGATACCACCCCCAGCGAGCGCTGGCTTTCCGGCTCAAAGAGCCTGAGGCTGTCAACGACATTGCCGAAGAACTCAAGTCGAGCGGGTAGCTCGCTGGTGGGGGGGAAGATGTCAATGATGCCGCCGCGATGGCTGATGGTGCCAGGCACCTGGGTCAGGCTCTCCAGCCGGTAGCCCATGGCCTCCCACCGGCGCAAGAGATGAAGTGGCTCAATCTCCTGCCCCAGCTTGATGGCGTGGCAGGTGCCGGCGAACTCCTCATACGAGGCTATTCTGGTCATCAAGGCCAGGGCGGAGGCGACGATTAAAGGGATATCTTCGGCGCTCTCATCCCGGTTATGGCAGGCGAGTGTGGAGAGCACCTGCAGGCGCTCTAGCTCCGTGGAGACATCGGAAACTAGGCGCTCATAGGGTAAGCCATCCGGCTCGGGGAAAAGCTTCACCGGGGCATCGGCCCATATGGAGAGCTGTTCGTGAAGCCGCCTCGCCTTTTCCGGCTCCGCGGTGACGACGAGCATGGGTACCCCCAAGCGCTGGTGCAGCGCGGCAATGAGATAGGGCTTGGCGCCGTCAAGCACCACCACTCTGGTCTCCTCGCCTGGCTGCGGTGGCTCGGCCGCCAGCCGGCGGTAGGCCGGCATCTCCTCAATAAGCTGGAATAGCTGCGTTAAGCCCAGTGCCACCTTTTCCTCCCCAAACGCCTTTAGGGCTCGCCGAAGATCGGCCAGCCCTCAAAATAAAATTCTAACATCGCCAGCAAGGGAAGTTCAAATACGCCTGAAAAGGCCAGCTTGTCCCGTCTGGTGCCCTCCTGCTATAATGGAGGAGATTCTTCAGGTTTATGTAAATGAGCCAGGATAAGGTAGCCAGCAGAAAGCCGCTCACTTCGCCATATCAGCGCATCGTGGTCAAGTTTGGCACCAGCTTGCTCACCGGGGGCAGTGACCAGCTAAACCAGGAGATAATGTCAAGGCTGGTGGCCCAGGTGGCCCAACTGCACCAACAGGGCCTGGAGCTGGTCATCGTTTCCTCAGGGGCGATGGCTGCCGGGAGACAGAGGCTGGGCTTCGTCAAGAAGAACAAGACCATCCCCTTCAAGCAGGTGCTGTGCTCGGTGGGGCAGAGCCATCTCATGTATCTCTACGAGCAACTGTTCGGCCAATATCATATC
>MTNR01000079.1 GCA_002011495.1 Dehalococcoides sp. JdFR-56
GACCCTGAGGTCTTCGCCCAGGTCAAGCCCTACTTTGAACTCATGGGCAAGAACATCGTCCACATCGGTGGCAACGGGGACGGCCAGACCTGCAAGGTGGCCAACCAGATCGTCGTCGGCGAGACGATCATGGCCATCAGCGAGGCTCTCCTCTTCGCCTCCAAGGCTGGCGCCGACCCGGCGAAGGTGAGGGAGGCCCTGCTCGGCGGCTTTGCCCAGAGCCGCATCCTGGACCTGCACGGCAAGCGCATGATCGAGCGCACCTTCGCCCCCGGTTTCCGCATCCGCCACCAGCAAAAGGACCTGAACCTGGCCCTGCAGGGGGCGCGTGCTTTGGGCTTGAGCCTGCCCGGCGCCGCCATCGCGCAGGAGCTGTTCAACGCCGTGGCCGCTGAAGGCGGCATTGACCTGGACCACTCCGCTCTGGTGCTGGCGCTGGAGAAGCTGGCCAACCATAAGGTAAAAGGCTAGACAAAAGAACAAAAGGCAGAGTAAGACCTTTAGGTCTCCGAACAAATACTGGGGCTTGAGCATAACCCAGAGTTAGCTCAAGGCCCAGTATTTTATTTTCTTTACTCCTGGGCTCACCCAAAATTACCGGCTCCGATAAGTCCATCACACCCCGTTCGTCGCCAACCCCCACCAAACGCCCGTTACGCCTAATTACCTATGACCAAAGAGCTATTGTCAACCAGGGAGGGGCCTTATAAGATAGTCTTGGACGGAAGGAGCCGGACGATGCCAAATCTGCCTCTGGAAAAGCCGAAAACCAGGATACGCAAACACTTAATCCCGCCGGAAGCCCTGAGACTTGTCCCGGAGACGCTCGCCAGAAGATATCTGGTCATGCCCCTGGAGGTAAGCGATGGTGTCCTGCGGGTGGCCATGGCCAACCCGGCCGATATCCTGGCCCTGGAGGCTCTGGCCACCCGGACCCAGCTGCGTATTGAGCCCGAGCCAGCCAGCGCTGAGGAGATCCAGGAGGCCATTGATTTCAACTACCGCTCCTTTGAGGAGATAGAGAAGCAGCTCTCCAGCATCGTCCTGCAGAGTGAGGGAGACGAGGAGCAGCTCAGGCTGGACACCGTCACCGATGCCCCGGTGGCCAAGGCGCTCACCCTCATCATTGAGGAGGCGCTCAAGGCCCGAGCCTCAGACATCCACCTCCAGCCCCAGGAGGATAAGCTGCGAGTACGCTACCGCATTGACGGCACGCTTCATGATATGTTCTCCCTGCCCGTGAAGACGGCCATTCCTCTCATCTCCCGCATCAAAATCCTGGCCAGCATGAACATCGCTGACCGCCACCGCCCCCAGGATGGCCAGTTCTCCATGAAACTCAAAGGACGCCAAGCCATTGACATCCGGGTGGGCACGGTAGCCACCATCTACGGTGAGATGGCGACACTGCGGCTTCTGGACAAATCCAGGGCCATCAAGAACTTGAGCGAGCTCGGGTTTCTTCCGGAAAGCCTGGCCATATACCAGGAGATGCTCAAGGTTCCCTTCGGCATGATTCTGGTGAGCGGCCCCACCGGGGCGGGCAAAACCACCACCCTCTACGCCTCGGTGAATAACCTTGACTACACCGGGCGGAATATCATCACCATTGAGGACCCGGTGGAGTACCGGTTCAAGAATATCAACCAGATTCAGGTCAATCCCCGGGCCGGCCTTACCTTCGCCAGCGGACTGAGAGCCATACTGCGCCTTGACCCTGACGTCATCCTCATCGGTGAGATACGTGATGCGGAAACGGCCAGAATCGCCGTTCAATCGGCGCTCACCGGGCATCTGGTGCTATCTTCCATCCACGCCAATGACGCTATCGGCGTCGTCTTCCGTCTCCTTGACCTGGGCATCGAGCCATTCCTGGTGGCCTCAGCCCTTATCGGCGTGGTGGCCCAGCGAATGGTGCGGCGGGTCTGCCCGGACTGCGCCCAGCTGGTTGAGGTTCCCCTGGTAGAGAAGATGAGCTACCGCAGGGAGGTGGGCGAGGAAAGAAGCCAGTTCCTTGTGGGCAGCGGCTGCAAATCTTGCGCCAATACCGGCTATCAGGGAAGAACCGGCATCTTTGAAATCTTAAAAATGAGCGACGAGATAAGGATGATGCTGCTTGGTGGCACCACCGCGGCTGAGCTACGGACTCAGGCGCTCAAGGAGGGGATGATACCTCTGATCAGAGACGGGATGCTCAAAGTAAAGGCCGATATCACCACCCCGGCTGAAGTTTTGCGCAATGCCTACTCCGTGGATTAGCTTAAAAGGCCCGTCTTTTAAAGCCGGAGGGAGCAAGCCTCAAGATGGAACAGCAAGCCACACTCTACCAATACCTCGCCTATAATGAGGCGGGCGAGATAGTCAAAGGCAAGGTGCCGGCGCCCAACGAGGAGGCGGCCGCCGACTTATTGAGCTACGCTGGCTATAAGGCGATCAGCCTCAAACCGTATGTCCCCTTTCTCAACCTGGACAAACTCCGGGCAAGCCTGTTCCACGCCAAACCAGATGAGGTGGTGCTCCTCTACCGCCAGCTGGCCATGCTTTTGGAATCGGGCATTGATATCGTGGCCTCCCTGGAGCTACTGGAGATGCAGACCACCAACCGCGCCCTAAAGAAGGTTCTGGACGCGGTAATCTCAGACCTTCGCGGGGGTAGTCAGCTCTCCACTGCCTTGAGCAAGCACCCTGAAGTTTTCCCGCCGGTTTACTGCCGGCTGCTCCACGTGGGGGAGCAGAGCGGCGACCTGGAAACGATGCTAAAACAGGTGGCAGACTACCTAGAGAGGGAGGTGGCCGCCACCAAGGACACCAAGAATGCCCTGGTGTATCCGGTCATCATCTCCGTGGTCACCTTTCTCGTCATCGGCCTTCTGGTGACCTTTGTCCTGCCCTCCTTTGGCAGCTTGTACGCCTCGCTGGGCATTGAGCTGCCCCCCGTGGTCAAGGTGATGATCGCCACGGCCAGCACAGTTCAGAGCCACTGGCAGTACCTCTTCCTGGGGGTGCTTGTCGCCATTGGTCTGGCTCTTGTCTACATCAGGACGCCGAAAGGCCGCCAGCGCTGGGACAAGTTGCTCCTCCGCCTGCCCCTGATAGGACGGGTAAATCACCTCCATGAACTTATCCGCTGCTGCCGAAGCATGGCGCTCATGTTCCGAGCTGGTCTACCCCTGACCGAAGTCATGCCTTTGGCGATTCAGGGCACCAAAAATAAGGCCATCGCCAGAGCGCTGGAGGACGTCCAGCGGGGCATGGTCAAGGGCGAGGGCCTATCCCAGCCAATGTCCAAAAACAAACTCTTTCTGCCGATGATGGTGCAGATGGTCAGGGTCGGTGAGGAAACCGGCAACCTTGATACCACCCTGCTGGCCGTGGCCCGAGCCTACGAGGCCGAAGCAGAAAACAAGACCCGCTCCCTCATCTCGCTCATTCAGCCCGCCATGACCATCATCATCGGGCTGATAGTTGGCCTTATCGCCTTATCCATAACTTCGGCGATCTATTCTCTCTACGGGCAGGGGTTCTAGCCGCCCGACCGAGGTGAAACCATGGCACTACCCAAGATAGCCAAAAGAGTCGCTCACGGTGAGGCAGGGACGGCCCTCACCGAAACAGTGGTGGCGCTGGCCATCCTCGGTGTAGTTGCCATCAGCTTTCTCAACGGCCTGGCCGCTGCCTCCAAGACCACCTTCACCGCCGACGAGCTGGCTACCGCCGAAAGCCTGGCCCGGAGCCAGATGGAGTGGGTGAAAAACGCCAGCTACTCCTACAATGC
>MTNR01000058.1 GCA_002011495.1 Dehalococcoides sp. JdFR-56
CCTAACACCTCCCCCACGATGCGGGCGCTCTTGCGGTGGGGGCTGGTGTGGGTTAAGCCCATGTCATTCATGGCGTAGAGAATACGCCGGTGCACCGGTTTTAGCCCGTCCCGCACATCAGGCAGCGCCCGAGAGACGATTACGCTCATGGCGTAATCAAGATAGGAGCTGCGCATTTCGTCTTCTATATTTACTGGCTTAACCGTGCCCAAAATCATACTGGCGCTAATCCCCCTCTATTCTTCATCGCTAGCTATCTCATCGCCCAGGTCAGAGGGCTCCTCCTCAGGCAATACCTCTATTTCCTCCCCGCCGATGATAGTATAGCCGGAGTCCTCGGGCATAATCTCCTCATACTCCGTCTCCAGCCGGAACATTCTCTCGTCAACCGGCCGCAGTTCCTCCGCCCTCTTGGAAGGGAAGGAGAGCCGCCCGGCCTGGCTTGGGTGCTGATATATCTCCCGGATGATAACCGTCATGGCATCCTCGGTTGAGCTGACCACCGCCGCGGAATATTTGTTGCCCCCCTCTATTAACTTGATCAGCCGCTGCCCGTGCTTGGGGTCAACCTGCCCCAGATACTGCCCACGGCTGTCCTCCACCACCAGCCTGGGGCCATCTACCTTGAGATACACCTCATCGCCAGCCACTAGCCGCGCCCGCACCTCGGTCGGCGCCAGATGATAAAGGCTGACCACCCCGGCTTTGCCTATCTCCTCGATGAACTGCTGTGGCTCAACCTTGCGCGCTTCGCCCTCGGCGCTGGCCGGCGCCTCGCCCAGGTAGCTCAACCGCTGTAGGTTCTTCTTGGCGATGGTGTTAAACGGGTCAAGCTCCAGAGCCTGGCGGTAGGCCTCTTTGGCCTGCGCGTAATCCCCCAGCTCCATATAGGCTCTGCCCAAGCGGTTGTAGGCATCAACGTCCTGAGGGAAGTTCTCCAGTATGCCCTTGTTGGCCGCCACGGCCTCCCGCCAGCGTCCCTGCATGGCCAGGTCTATCGCCTGCTTGCTGCGCTGCCGTTTTAGCCTCGCCAACCTCTCTTCGTGAAACGTCATCCCTCCTACTCCAAGCTTGAACCCAGCTTAAGTATTATATTCTACCCTAACCAGCAGAACTAAACAAGGCCAAGGGGGCAAGGCTGAAGTTTGACGCGTCCCCTGGTTTAAGGTTAGAATTTAAAGGAAGGCGTTAATTTATCCCAAAGGAGAGCACCATGCAAGATAAGGTTATCGCGGTTCTGGACAAAATACGCCCCCAGCTAGCGGCGGACGGGGGTGATGTAGAGCTGGTTGAGGTGAGCGACGGCACCGTCAAGGTGAAACTGACCGGCGCCTGCGCTGGCTGCCCTATGTCCGCCCTCACCCTGCAGATGGGGATTGAAAGAATCTTAAAGCAGGAAATCCCCGAAATCAAGGAAGTGATCGCGGTCTAACCGCTCGCCGTATCAGCCTCAGTCTGAAAGGCCTGGTGCAGGGCACGCACCGCTTCCTCGACCTCCGCCTCATTGATGATGCAGGTGATGCGTATCTCTGAGGTGGTTATCAGCTGGATGTTGATATTCTTCTCGCTGAGGGCACCAAACATCCTGGCAGCATAACCCGGAGTGTTCTGCATCCCGGTGCCGACAATGCTCACCGCGCCCAACTTGGCATCACTGACACATTCCCTTGCCCCGATGGACTTGGCGATGGGCTCCACCACCTCCATGGCCCGGGCTAAATCGCCCTTGCTCACGGTGAAAGTGAGGTCAGTAATGCCCTGAATGCTGGCGTTCTGCACGATGGTGTCCACGCTGATGCCGGCCTCGGCCAGAGGGACAAAGATGGCCGCGGCGATGCCAGGCCGGTCAGGAACGCCGACCACGGTTATCTTGGCCACGTTGCGGTTATGGGCAATACCTCTCACTTTATTACGCACTTCCATGGCTACCCCTCCGTGAATCAATGTCCCGGGCTTTTCGGTAAAGCTGGAAGCAACCAGGATGGGAATATGAAAGAGCTCTCCCAGCTCCACCGCCCGGGGGTGCAGCACCTGCGCCCCGTAGCTTGCCAGCTCCAGCATCTCCTCATAGCCAATCTCGGCCAGACGCTGAGCCTGCGGGACCAGGCGCGGGTCAGCAGAATAGACCCCCTCAACATCGGTGTATATCTGGCACACCTCCGCGCCCAGGCTGGCCGCCAGGGCCACGGCGGTGGTATCCGAGCCACCCCGCCCCAGAGTGGTGATGTCCATCTCCTCGGTAATCCCCTGAAAACCAGCCACGATGACAATATTCCCCTTCTCTAGCTCTTTAATCACCCGCTTGGCCTCTACCTTTAGGATGCGGGCGCGGCTGAAGGCGGCATCGGTGCGTATCCCTGCCTGGGCACCGGTTAGGCTGATCGCCGGGTAACCCATGGCCTTGAGCGCCATGGCCAGCAGGGTGCTGGAGACCACCTCCCCCGTGGAGAGAAGGACGTCAAGCTCGCGGTTATCCGGCCTCTCCGAAATCTGGTAGGCCAGCTCGATGAGCTTATCGGTGGTGTCCCCCATGGCCGAGACCACCACCACCACTTGATGGCCCTCGTCCCTGGTGCGGGCGATGCGCCGCGCCACGTTCTTGATCCTTTCCGCATCCGCCACCGATGTGCCACCGTATTTTTGCACAATCAAAGCCATAGACTTTGCACCTCGGCGTCCAGATTATCTTGCCAAGAGCTTCCCCATTATTTTATACCCTTCCTCTAGGAAAAGGCCAGTTTTCCCCGCCTCAGCCTCGGTGAATCTTCTGGCCCCGTTGGAAGCGATTCCGGGGCCCCAGAGCAAAAAGGGCACTGGCTCAGCGATGTGGGTCTGCGCCACAATCGGGGTGGAATGGTCAGGCATGACGAGCAGCCGAATATCCCCCGGCCAAGAGCGAAACCGCCCCACCACCTCTCTATCTATCCTCTCCAGAGCCTCCACCTTGGCCTCAATGGCGCGGTCATGGGCCGCCTCATCAGGCGCCTCAATGTGAACCACCACCAAGTCATGGTGCCGGAGCGCCCTGAGGGCGCCGCTGGCCTGGGCGGCATAGTCATTGTTCAGATTATCGGTAACCCCGGCGATGTCCAGCACCTGCATGCCGGCGAGCTTGGCCAAGCCACTTAAGAGGTCAACCCCGGAGGTCATCGCCGCCTTAAGGCCATAGCACTGCTGGAAGGCAGGCACCTCCGGCGGCCGGCCGCTCCCCCAGAAAAGCCAGATCATGGTGGCCGGTATTTCGCCGCGCTCCCGCCGCGCCATGTTTACCGGGTGCTCCCGGAGCACCTCTTCAGAGCGAGCCATAAGCTCCCGTAAGAACTGGCTCCCTGGACCAGAGGGAAGATAGCCGCTAACAGGCTGGTCCGGGATGTCATGCGGGGGAGTGCACTTGGCCAGGAGGGTGTCCTCACGCCCTTTCAGCTTGCAGATGTGGCGGTAGCTGACCCCGGGATAAAAGCGCACCTCATCACTGCCGAGGGCCTCATTTAAGGCGCCGATGAGGGCTTTCGCCTCCTCGGTGCTGATATAGCCAGAGCTGTAGCTCCACATCTTCCCCTCCCGAACCGCCACCAGGTTGCAGCGGAAGACGACCTCCCCCTCCTCAAT
>MTNR01000089.1 GCA_002011495.1 Dehalococcoides sp. JdFR-56
GGGCAGTCAGAGCTGGATGAGCTGCTCGCCCATCGTGACCAGATAAACCTAAAGCTGCGGCAGATTATTGACAAGGAGAGCGAGGAGCCGTGGGGGGTCAGTGCCACCCTGGTTGAGGTCAAAGACGTTCTCCTCCCCGAGACGATGCAGCGGGCCATGGCCCGCCAGGCTGAGGCGGAGCGAGAGAAGCGGGCCAAGATTATCCACGCCCAGGGTGAGCGCCAGGCGGCGGAGACCCTGGCTGAGGCCGCGGAGATCATCCAGCGGCAGCCGGCGGCGCTGCAGCTGCGCTACCTACAAACCCTGGTGGAGATGGCCGGCGAGAGGAACAGCACCATCATCCCGCTTACGGTGGATATTGTTAACGCTCTATCCAGTAAGCCCATTTTGGGGCAACGCTAGACCAAATGCAGCTTGAAACAAGCTCAGAAATGAGATGAACGCTGAAACCGAGAACCGGAAAAACAGGCACCTGGTCAGGGCGGGCGCGCTGCTATTAGCCGTGCTGGTGGTCGCCTTTGTTGTGCCCCGGGTGATGCCCGTCCCAGCTTTTCTTGAAGACTATGGCTTCTACCCAAAGAGGTCGGCCGAGAATGCGCAGGAGTGGGCCAGCCTGCCCATCAAGTACGTTGACCACTCCATCTGCCGCGATTGCCATCAGGACAATTACGGGGTCTGGGAGAAGTCAAGACACAGCACCATAAGCTGCGAGAGCTGCCACGGCCCAGGACAGGCGCACTTGGAGCAAGGGGCAAGTCTGGAGATAGATACCTCAAGGGAGTCCTGCGGGGTCTGCCATGCCCAGCTTCCTTCTCGGCCCAAGGGGTTCCCGCAGGTGGACCTTGCGGCGCACGGGAATTCGGCAGCGTGCGTAAGCTGTCACAACCCGCATGCCCCCCAGATTGGCAAATCGCCACGGATCCCCCACCGCCTGGAGGGGCATAGCCAGTGCCTCCTCTGCCACGGAGAGGGAGGAATCAAGCCTATCCCCTCCGACCACCGAGCGCAGGGCCAGGATACCTGTTTGAGCTGCCACAAGAAGTAAGCTAGGAGTCAAGATGAAGGTCTCTCGTCGCCAGTTTATCAAAATAGGAGGAAAGAACCTGCTGGGCGCAATCATCATCTGGAGCGCCTTCCCAAGCCTGCTGCAGGGCGTCTCCTCCCCAGAGGCGGTTCGGAAGGTGAGCCCAGCCCCTACCCCCACTCAGAGAGGACACTACTGGAGGTTCATCGTTGACATCCGCAAGTGCATCGGCTGCGGTAAGTGCGTCAAAGCCTGTAAATTGGAAAACGATGTCCCCCTGGAGCCGGAATACAACCGCACCTGGGTGGAAAGGTACGTCATCACCGAGAATGAGGAAATCCTGGTTGATTCCCCCAATGCGGGCATTGACGGTTTTACCGCGGATTACATGAATATCAAATACCGCAACCTTGATATCCGCAAGAGCTTTTTCGTCCCCAAGCTCTGCAACCACTGCGATAAGCCCCCCTGCGTGCCGGTCTGTCCCGTGGGAGCCACCTACGCCACCAAGGAAGGGGTTATCCTAGTGGACCGTAAGGGCTGCATTGGCTGCCGATACTGCGTCCAGGCCTGCCCTTACGGGGCCAGGTTCCTTGACCCCAGACTGAAGGTGGTGGATAAATGCACCTGGTGCTACCACCGGATAACCAAAGGACTCCCTCCCGCCTGCGTGGAAGTGTGCCCGGTGGGGGCGAGGGTCTTTGGGGATCTCAGAGACCCGGAAAGCGCTGTGAGCAAGATCATCCGTGAAGAGACGGTAGGCATTCTCAAGCCAGAGATAGGCTGTGAGAACAAGGTCTATTACGTGGGACTAGAAGAGGGAGTGCGCTAAGCCATGGAGGGATTCATTTATCCCAACGAGGTCAACCTGGAGTGGGACCTGCTCATCGCCATCTACCCCTACATCACCGGGCTGGTGGCCGGTGCCTTCATCGTTTCCGCGCTCTACCACGTGTTCGGGATAGCCAAATTCAAGCCCGTCGCCCGGTTTTCCCTGCTCACTGCGCTGGCCTTCTTGCTGGTCGCCCCCCTACCCCTGGTCATTCACCTGGGGCGTCCGGAGAGGGCACTGGAGATGTTCTTGCGGCCCAACCTCGTCTCCGCCATGTCCGGCTTCGGCTATATCTGGATGGCATACCTCTTGCTCCTGCTTGCCGAGGTCTGGCTGGTATTCCGGCCGGACATCGTCAGGTACGCCCAGTCAAGCCAAGGGATAAAGAAAGCCGTTTACTCCGCGCTGGCCCTGGGTGTCTATGACATCTCGCCGCAGGCCCTTGCCACCGATAATAGGATTATCAGGCTGTTATCCCTCATCGGCATTCCGGCGGCCTCCCTGCTGCACGGCTACGTCGGCTTTATCTTCGGCGCCATCAAGGCCAACCCTTGGTGGTCCACCCCGCTCATGCCCATCATCTTCCTGACCTCGGCGGCGGTTTCCGGCATCGCGCTCCTGCTTGTCCTGTATGTCACCGTAACCAAGCTCAGAAAAGCTTCGCTGGACTATGAGTGTCTGCACTCGCTTGCCCTCTGGCTGGGAGGCTTTCTCACCCTGGCCCTGACCCTGGAGGGGCTTGAGGTTCTCAGCATGCTCTACGAATCTGCGGAGAGCTGGGAGATCATCCGCCAGCTGATCACCCATAAAATAGCGGTCACCTATCTCGGTGTCCAGTACGCCTTGGGGACATTGCTCCCGCTACTCATCCTGGGAGGCGCTGAGCTACTGAAAAGGTTGAGGGAGGAGACCAAGACGTATCTCAGAGTTTTGGCGGCTGCTCTTATCCTCATCGGCGTCTTGGCCATGCGCTGGAACGTGGTCATTGGGGGACAGCTGATGTCCAAAAGCCTGAGAGGCTTCACCAGCTACGTTCCACCTATCTGGGGAGAGGCCGGGATAATCACCGCCACCGTGCTCATGCTGCTGCCTTTCCTGCTCTTGGCCGTGTTCACCTATCTCATTCCTCCCTGGCAGGCAGAGGTTAAGCCACCAGAGCCGAGAAAGGTGGGCGTCTGGTGGAAAGGCTAGCCCGACTTAAAAAGTAAGGAGCAAAGGGGGAATTAAGCCATGGCGACACAAAATCTTACCAGCAATATCAGCCTGCTGCGTCTGGTAGGGGGCTTCGTGGCCGCCTTCAGCGCGGCAGCGGTGGCGATCGTCCTGTTCGCCGTGCCCAGTGCCTGCAGCTTCGTGGGCAGCCTCCAATTATTCTGGCTGGCCGTTCTCTTCGTGGCCGGGGTAATCGCCTTCATCCTGGGGCAGATCATGCAGCGCCGAAAAGGAAACTAGGCTGACCTTGGAGCCCTCCCTTTCCCCTAGCTTTACCCCTGCCCCCGTAGGGCGCATGCGGCCTACTGCTTTGGTTTGCCGAACTCCTTGAAGCGGTAGCCCAGCCCCCGTTCGCTCAAGATATACTTGGGATTTTTGGGGTCTTCCTCAATCTTCTGCCTGAGATAGGTGATGTAAAGTCGCACGTAGTGGTCCTCATCCCGATACTCCGGCCCCCAGACGCGGGAGAGCAAGGTCTCATGGCTGAGCAGCCGGCCGGCGTTGCTCACCAGCTGGTAGAGAAG
>MTNR01000035.1 GCA_002011495.1 Dehalococcoides sp. JdFR-56
CTGACCAAGGAGAAGATCCAGCGGGGTGAGATTGCCTGCGGTGTCTTTGTTCCCCTCTACAGCCCCACCATCGTTGAGATTCTCGGCCATATTGGCTTTGACTTTGTCATCTTTGACGCGGAACATGGCCCTATGGGAGTGGAGAGCTGCGAACATATGGTCAGGGCCGCCGATACGGTAAATATCACGCCCATCATCCGCGTGGCCATGAACCTCCAGCAGAACATCCTGCGTTACCTTGACATCGGCGCCTTGGGCGTGCAGATGCCCATGATCAACAGCAAAGAGGATGCCGAGAACGTGGTGCGCTCGGTGAAGTATCCTCCAGAGGGCAGAAGAGGTCTGGCCGGGGTCAGGGCCGCCAACTACGGGCTCACCGGACCTTTGAGCGATTACGTCAAAGAGGCCAACCGCGAGACCATGGTGATCGTCCACGTGGAGACCATGCAGGCGGTGGAGAACCTCAAAGAAACCCTCACCGTCCCCGGCATTGACGTTATCTTCATCGGGCCAACCGACCTCTCCTCAGCCATGGGGTATCCGGGCCAGGTGAAACACCCTGAGGTACAGGGGATGATTGAGAGGCTGATAAAGCAGATACGCGCCGCCGGCAAGGTTGCCGGCACCATCGCCTATGACCTTGACACCTTGAGGAGGTGCAAAGAGCTGGGCTTTCGGTACATCGTCTACGGTGTCGGCCCGATGATTGTCAAATCAGGCCGTGAATACCTTCAGGTGGCACGAGAGTAGCCCATTCCCCACAGGAGAGCACTTCACCACCGATAAATATCCAGCTCACGTTTGATGAGATGAGGAGCCAGAAGTTGGACCTAACCACCAGGAAGACAAAAGAGGGGCAAGCCATAAAGGTCACCGTTGAGGTTATGTCCTGGCTGAAGGAGGACTTTGGCCATCAGGGCTGGGACAAGCTGGTTATTGAGGAAACGGTGAGCCCCGGGACCTCGGTCATGGATTTGCTCCGCGTTATCGCCGACAAACACCCCAGGTTCGGCCAGAAGGCTTTTGCCAAGAATCAGGATTTCCTTGACTACTGCGCGGTTATCCGCAATGGTACCTTTCTCTCCGCCCTGGCGGACCTCAATACTGAGCTCCAGGATGGTGATAATATCAAACTCTCCCCTGGCTTCTACGGGGGATAAAACTTAAGGAGGAGAGCGCAAGCATGTATGGTTCTACGGGCAAGGTATTAAGAGTTGACTTAAGCCAAGGGAAAGTATGGGATGAGGCGCTGGATGAAGCCACCCTGCGCAAATATCTGGGGGGCACTGGACTTGGTGTCAAGTACCTTTTTGAGGAGGTGGACCCAAAGATAGAGTGGTCTGACCCCAAGAATATCTTCTTCCTGGGGTCTGGTCCCCTGGGTGGCACCAGGATTCCCGGCTGCGCCTCTATCTCGGTGGTAACCAAGGGTGCCCTGACCAATGGCCTCACCTCCACCCAGGCCAATGGCAACTTCGGGGCCTATCTCAAATGGTGCGGCTATGACGCCATCGTGGTTCAGGGAGCTTCCTCCACCTGGAAGTACCTCTACCTGCATGAAGGCGGTGTTGAGCTCAGGGATGCCAGTCACCTCGTGGGCAAGGACACCTGGGAAACGGAAGACGCCATCAAGGAGGAGCTGGGCTACAAAGAGCGTACGATGAGCGTCTTCAGCATCGGGCCGGCGGGTGAGAATCTAGTGAGGTTCGCCGGCATCTTCGGCGACCGAGGCCACGCCGCCGCGCACAATGGGGTGGGGGCCGTGCTCGGCTCGAAAAAGCTCAAGGCTTTTGCCGCCGCCCGCGCCACCAATAAGCTTCAGTTCGTCGACCCAGAGAAGCTCGGCGAGCTGGCCAAGAAGTTCACCGAGGTGGCCAAGACCTTTGGCGGGGGCACCGTTTTCAACTGGGGCACCAGCCGGGTGCTGCCCGGGGCTGAGGCTGCCGGCTGGCTGCCGGTGAAGAACTACCTCACCAACCTCTTCCCCCAGAAGGACCTCTTTGATGGGGCGCGCATCCGCCCCCTGTTTCAGAGCAAGAATTACCCTTGCTACGCCTGCGCTTCCCACCACTATGAACTGATGACGGTGACCGAGGGCCCATATGCCGGCTACTTCGGCAAGGAGCCGGAGTATGAGCAGTGGGCCGCCTGGGGCCCCCAGATCTACCAGACGGACCCGGGAGCCGCCGTGGTGCTGAGCAACACGGTGGATCGCCTGGGTATGGACACCAATGAGGCCAGCTGGGTGGTCGGCTGGGTGATGGAGTGCTACGAAAAAGGCGCCCTGAAGAAAGAGGACCTGGACGGCCTGGAGATGACCTGGGGGAATGTGGAGGCCACTCTAGAGCTCCTGAAAAACATCGCCTACCGCCGCGGCTATGGTGATACCCTGGCTGAGGGGGTAAAGCGGGCCGCCGAGAAGCTAGGAGGGGAGGCGGTTAACTGGGCGATATTCACCGGCAAGGGCAACTCCCCCAGAGGGCATGACCACCGCGGACGCTGGGTGGAGATGCTGGACACCACTGTCTCCGATACTGGCACCCTCCAGACCCAGATGCTGGTGGTGAACAAGGACCTGTGGAAGATGCCCAACCCCATGGACGTCTTTGACCCTGACCAGGTAGTCCAGGCAGAGGCCAATTCCACCGGCTCACTGGAGGTCTCCGATTCGCTGGTTCAGTGCTGGTTTACCAGCTTCAACGATACCGAGACCCAGACGGAGGCCCTCAACGCCGCCACCGGCTGGAACATGAGCGTGGAAGAGGTGATGAAGGTGGGCAAGCGCATCGTCAACCTGATGCGCGTTTATAACTTGAGAGCCGGGCTAACACCAGACCGGGAGAAGCCCTCCGCCCGCTACTGCTCTCAATCGGTGGACGGCCCGAACAAAGATAAGCCCATTGCCCCTCACTGGGAAAAGATGCTGGACAAATACTATCAGCTGATGGGCTGGGACCGCAAAACCGGAATGCCTCTGCCCGAGACGCTGAAAGAGCTTGGTCTGGAAGACCTAGTTAAATAAATTCTAAAAAAGGAGAGAAGGCAAGAGATGAGGATTGACCCTGAAGTATGTATTGCCTGTGAGGCCTGCATTCCTTACTGCCCGATGGAGGCCATCAGCATCAAGGATGATGTGGCCGTAATTGACCAGGACGAGTGCGTGGACTGCGCCGTTTGTCTCAAGTCCGGAGTCTG
>MTNR01000094.1 GCA_002011495.1 Dehalococcoides sp. JdFR-56
GTGGCCTGCCCGGTGCTGGGGCCGGCCCGCTGGGCATCAACGATCACCACCGGCGTCTCGGTGAAGGCGGCGTAGCCAATCCCCTCCTGCATCAGGCTAAAGCCAGGCCCTGAGGTGATGGTCATGGCCTTGGCCCCCGCCCAGGAGGCCCCGATGCAGGAACAGATGGAGGCGATCTCATCCTCCATCTGCATGAATACCGCCCCCACCTCACCAAACCGAACCGAGAGCCTCTCCAAGGTCTCCGTGGCCGGGGTGATGGGGTAGCCGGCACAGTAGCCACACCGTGCCGCGATGGCCCCCTCGGCCACCGCCTCATCTCCGGAAAAATAGTAACTCCCCGCGGGGAGGGTGCTCTTAACCTTCTGCCATGCCATGAAGTTCTTTCCTATACCTTACGCGCCAGGCACCAGGCCCAAAAAACATTTTACACTAGAGACGGGGATTTAGCCAACCGAGAAGCGGAGGTCATGACCGCAGGATAAACTCAACGTCATCCTGAGAGCCAACTTCCCACACCACACCGTCCTTGATGATATATTTCCAAGCTAGCTTATCACTGTTAGCCAGGTCAGCCGGGGTGGTTGATAGCAGCACTTCCTCACTATCCTCTTGAGCGATTTCAGGATTGAAGATGACCTCACGCAGCTTGGTCTGGTCAGCCTCACCGATTTCCTCCAGCACCTTCCCCACCCCCCGGTAGTACGCCCACTGGACAAAGCCGCTGCAAATGTAGGCGTTTACCTCCAGCCTCCGGGCAATCCTGGGGATGCGGGCTCGGCGCTTGACCGGAGTTCTAGTTCGCAGCCAGGGAAAGATAAAAGCGAGGATAAGCTGGCGCAGTAGCCTCCTAGCGATGTCGAGAAGCAGCCTGTGGTCATATTTATCGTCAATCTCGGCGAGGGCAAAGCCCCGCACCCTTTTGCGGAAGCGAAGCCCCCTGTCCTCGCTATCATCCTGAAACCAGTCCCGCTCCAAGCGTTTTATGGCGATGTCAAACTTCTTGGGATTTTGGAAATAGTGCCCGATATTATGGATATCAATGCCGGCGCCGCCCGACTCAATGATGAAGGTGTGGTCATAGCCCTGATCAGGGCTGCGGATAACGTAAACCATAGCGGCGTGGTTCCAGTAGCTCCCGGTGCCGAACCGAATCAGCCAGCCGAGAAGACTGCCCTTGGAGTGGGTGAGCAGGATATCGGCTCGCTTGAGTCTATCCTTCTCCACCAGCTCTGCCATCGGGCCACCCGCTAACTTCTTTGGTCCCGTCATTTTTCAGCCCTCCCAGAGTTTTTCTACCCAACGGATGCATTCTACCGCCATCGTTTACCAAGAATCAATCATAATTTGACACCGACTTAAACGTGGGCTAAATTAAGCCGTAGAATAATCAGGGGAGAGTAGAGATGCGCATCGTCCTTATCGGTCAGGCTGCCTTCGGCGAGAAAGTCCTGGAGGCGCTAACCAAAAGAGGGGAAGAGGTGGTGGGCGTTTACACCCCTCCCGATGTCCCGGGGAAAATAAACCCGCTAAAAACGCTGGCGCTCAAGCTGGGGATACCCGTTTTTCAGCCAGAGAGAATGCGGGCTCCCAAAGTTTATGATGAGTACGTCGAGCTTGAGCCAGAGCTAAACGTGATGGCCTTCGTCACCGAGATTCTGCCTGAGTCCATCCTGAATTACCCTAGATTTGGGACCATCATGTACCATCCCTCGCTCCTACCCAAGCACCGCGGGGGCAGCGCCATCAACTGGACGATAATCAACGGGGAGACCAAGACCGGCGTCACCATCATCTGGCCGGATAAAGGGATAGACACCGGCCCCATCCTGCTGCAGAAGGAGGTGGAGATCTCTCCGGATGACACGGTGGGCTCGCTCTACTTCAACAAGCTCTTCCCCCTCGGGGTGGAGGCGATAGTTGAGAGCATTGAGCTCATCAAGCAGGGTAGAGCCCCGCGCATCCCCCAGGATGAAGCCCAGGCCACCTATGAGGGCCTGTGCACGGAAAAGGACGCCCTAATTTCTTGGCACCGGCCGGCAGGCCAAATCTATAATCTAATTCGGGGCACCAATCCCCAGCCGGGGGCCACCACCAGCTTCGGCAGCCAGCGCTTCAAGGTCTTTGACTCGGCGCAAGTGGCTGGTCATGGCTTCCCCGGTGAAATCCTTGATATCACCAAGGAAGGGTTTATCGTGGCGGCCCAAGATGGGGCCATCCTCATCAAGCGGGTGCAGGTGCCTGGGGCACCCAAAATAAGCGCCGCTGAATTTGCCCAGCAGGCGGGCTTGAAGGTGGGTGACAAGCTCGGTGACTAGGGCTTGCCAATGCCGCGGGCAGAGAGTATAATGACGCCAAATGGTGAAGGGCTACCTGCTCATCAAACTGGTCCCCGGGCTAGAAGCCGATGCCCTGCCACGGATTCGCGCCATCCCCGGAATCTTGGAGGTCAACCTCGTCTTTGGGCAATGGGATGCCATCGCCATTGCCGAAACCAAGAGCCTTTTTGAGCTCTCCCGGATAGTCATCAGTGAGGTCCGTGGCATCCAAGGCGTTCAGGATACGGCGACGCTGGTGCAAGGCGAGCTGTAGACGCTTCCGGAAATGCCCACTTGAAAATGGGGGTCGCTTCCTTCCTCGGGGCTGGCTTAAGGAGGGCGGTGGGGGTGGACATTGACAAAATATGCCTTGCCAAGGCGAAGATGAGGTGAGCCGAAGATGAGCATACTGATCACTGGTGGCACCGGTTTTATCGGGGTGGGGCTAGCCCGCCAACTGGTGGAGAGAGGCAAAGAGGTGGTTCTGTTTGACATCGCCCCCCAGACTGAGCGCCTCGCCGACCTCAAGGACAAAGTGAAGGTCGTCCGTGGTGACCTCAAGGTCTGGCCTGAGGTGCTGAACGCGGTCAGGGAAAACGGCGTGGAGGACATATTTCACCTCGGCGCCATGCTGAGCGTACCCTCAGAGCAGAACCCTTGGGGCTCTTTTCAAACCAATATCGCCGGAACCACCTACGTGCTGGAGGCCGCCCGGCTCTTCGGGGTAAAGCGCGTCATCTTCCCCAGCAGCATCGCCTCCTACGGACTGGACACCGATGAGGTCATCACCGATGTCACCCTGCAGCGCCC
>MTNR01000059.1 GCA_002011495.1 Dehalococcoides sp. JdFR-56
CCCAGCCCCGCCCCACCAAAAATCAAAGCCGGGTTCTGGCGGTAAAAGTCCCACTGGTCAATCACGTGATAGAGACGAGCGCCAACCACGCCCAGCGGGACGACCAGAAGCGCCGCATTGAGCACATGCTCCCAGTTTTCCCCCCGCCTTCGCGCCTCAATGCTGGCCACGATCAAGGTGGCCAGCACCCCCAGCATAATCATAATGCCGTACCAGTGAACGGCAAACGGCCCTAAATAAAAAGCGATCTCCACAATCTCACCCTGGCAACTTCAAAATAAACGCCCGTCTCCACATTGTTCTAGAAATCATTTGTCATTGTCAATATGGCAATTTTAGGCCAATATTTTCCGCCATCTCCGGCATCATCCGATTTGATTTTCTCCCCTTTCTCGGGTAGAATTATATCAGAGGAGCTTGACAAAAGGCCAGCCCATGGCCTAGAATGGCAAGCGGAAACCGTTTTCCGCATAAAGGGAAGGGGCACCCTCTATGAAGAGAGTTTACATCAATGAGGAAGTCTGCATTGGCTGCCGGCTCTGTGAGGTTCACTGCCGTCTGGAGCACTCGCGCTCCAAGGACCTGATCAAGGCCTTCAAGAAGGAATCGCCGCCCCCCTCACCACTGCTCAGGGTGGAGAGGAGAGAGGTGCTCTCCTTCGCCGTGCCCTGCCGCCACTGCCCTGAGCCCTACTGCGTCTATGCCTGCCTCACCGGGGCCCTTCAGCGCCAGCCGGAAAATGGCATCATCACGGTGGACGCAGCCAAATGCATCGGCTGCTGGACCTGCATACTGGCCTGCCCCTTCGGGGTGATCAGGCAGGAAAGGCAGCAGGGGAAGATCGCCAAATGTGACCTCTGTCTGGAGAAAGGGGTGCCTGCCTGCGTGGCCAACTGTCCCAATGAAGCGCTGGTCTACGCCGAGACCGAGGATGCGGTTCCGGCGCAGTAACCCCAGCCAAACATTGCCAAGGTAGCCCACGGGAAATTAAACTTTAGATATAACCATAAGCAAGAGGTTTTTAAGCAGTAATGATAGCCATCGTTGATTATGGTGCCGGCAATCTGCGCAGCGTGGCCAACGCCATCGCCAAGCTTGGCTATCAGCCACTGGTGACGGCCAGTTCCGGTGAGCTGGCTCAAGCCCAGGCGGTTATCCTGCCGGGCGTTGGCGCGGCTGGGGATACCATGGAGAGTCTGCGCAGGCTGGGGCTGGTTGACGTCGTCAACCAATTCATTGCCGATGACCGCCCCTTCTTCGGTGTCTGCATTGGGCTACAGGTTTTGTTCAGCGGCACGGAAGAGGGCGGCTGGCACGAGTGTCTGGGGGTCATCCCCGGGCGGGTGAAGAGGCTGCCTTCGGGGCTCAAGATTCCCCACATGGGCTGGAACCAGGTAAAGCAGCGGCTTTCACACCCGATATTTGAGGGCATCCCTGATGGAGCCAACTTCTACTTTGTGCACAGCTATTACGGAGAGCCGGAGGATAGCTCGCTCATCGCCGGGGAGACCGAGTACGGCCTTCCTTTCGCCAGCGTCATGGTGAAGGGGAACTTGGTAGCGACTCAATTTCACCCGGAAAAGAGCGGTGAGTTTGGCTTGAGACTATATCAAAATTTCATCAAGCTGGCCGGAATAAGCCGCCAATAGAGAGGGCAGCATGGCAAAAAACATAGCTAAAGCGAAATATCTGATCATCGGTAACTGTGCCGGGGGCATCGGCGCCGCCGAGGCGATACGCGAGGTGGACGCTCAAGGCACGCTGGTTATTATCTCCGATGAGCCCTACCCTGCTTACTCGCGCCCGCTCATCTCAGAGCACCTGGCCGAAGGCTGCCCGCTGGAGAGGATGCTGCTGCGCCCGGCTGACTTCTATGAGCGCAACCATATCCAGACCTTCTTGGGCAAAAAGGCAGAACGGATTGACTTAGATGAGCACATTGTGAAACTAGACTCGGGAGAAAGCATCGCTTGGCAGAAGCTGCTCCTGGCTACCGGGGGGCTACCCATCGTTCCCCCGATGGAGGGGGCCTCAAACCGGGGAGTATTTACCTTCACCACCCTTGATGACGCCAAGGCGATTGACCGCTACCTCAGTAGGGGAGCCCGGGCGGTAGTTATCGGTGGTGGCCTCATCGGGGTGAGTGTCGCCGAGGCGCTGGTCAAGCGAGACGCCAAGGTCACCATCGTGGAGATGAAAGAGCGCATCTTGAACGTCATGCTTGATGAGGAGGCCTCGGCGCTGGAGGAGGAAAGGCTAAGGCAAGCCGGAATAGATATCATCACCGGCCACACTGTGGCCAAAATCAGCGCCAGTGATGGTGCGGTCAGCGGTGTCACCTTGGATGACAGGCAACAGGTTCCCTGCGACCTGGTGGTCATCGCCATCGGGGTGCGGCCACGCACGGAACTGGCTGCTGACAGCGGGATAAAGATAAACCGCGGCATCCTCGTTGACCAGTATATGGCCACCTCCCACCCTGACGTCTATGCCTGCGGGGATGTGGCTGAGGCCTATGATGTTGCCTATGGTGAGCGCCGCCTCACCCCGATCTGGCCCAACGCCTATCTTGGTGGCCGGGTCGCTGGATTTAACATGGCGGGGAAGGAGACGGAATATCCAGGCGGGACAGCGATGAATTCCCTGAAATACTTTGGTATGGACATCGTCTCCGCGGGGATAGTGAACCCGCCCGATGATAGCTATGAAGTGCTCAGCCAGCGCCATGACAGCACCTACCGCAA
>MTNR01000011.1 GCA_002011495.1 Dehalococcoides sp. JdFR-56
CGGGGAACCAGGTATTCCTCAAAGTACTGGTTGCGTAGATGAAAGTTTATGCCGAAGTCAAAAAAGAGGTTTACCCCACCATCCTCAAGGAGAACCTTGTTCCCGCCGATGGTATCCGCCCCGTCATAAACCGTAATCTGCATAGTTGTTCCCGCCCCTTTAAGCGGGATTCAAGCTGGCCCGCGCCTTGGACAACTTCGGGGGCGAGGGGACTTGAGCCTCATCTGGCTCGCTCAAAGTGTGACATATCCAGCCCGGTGAGGATGTCAATCACGGCTGGTCTCCCCTCCTCATTAGCCTTCAGTGCCTGCTCCAGCGCTGGCTTTATCTGGGATGGTTTCTCCACCCTGGTTCCGTAGCATTGGCAGGCTTGCGCCCAGCTGACGAAGTCGGGCTGGACGGCAAAGGTGCCGGTATCCCAGCCCACTGCCTCCCTCTGATTGTATTTCACCCAGCCCAGGGCGGAGTTGTTCAGCACTAGCCAAGTACAGCCCGCCTGGTACTGCGCCGCGGTGGGAAGCTCCTTCATGTACATTTGAAAGGCTCCATCGCCGGTGACGCATACCACCTTCTTCTCTGGCCTGGTTAGTTTGGCGGCGATGGCTCCCACCACGCCCATGCCCATACAGGTCTGTTCTGCCACCGGCACGCACTGCGAGCCATCCTGAACCTTATAGTAGGGGAAGCAGTAGGACCAGCAGTCCTGGGCGCCGTTCTCGCTGACCAGGATGGTGTCTTTCCCAAACACCTGGCTTAGCTCATAGACGATGCGCTTAGCCGGAATTGGCGTGGCGCGGGTCATACATTCCGCGGCCACTTCCCTCTCAAAGTCACTCTTTTCTTTGATAATCTCCTTTACCCGCGGTAGCTCCAGGAAGCTAGCTTGCGGTTTGGCTTTTTCCCTCACCGCCTCGGTCAATTGCCGCAAAACAAGTTTGGCATCGCCCACAATGCCGACATCGGGTATCCAGTTTCTCCCGATCTCAAGCGGGGAGATGTCAATCTGGATGAACTTGGCCCCCGGGGGGAAGTCCTGCCACTGGTGCGTCTGGAAGCTCTCGTTTCTTGAGCCGATGGTGATGAGCAAATCGGCACTGGAGTAGACTGCCTTGCCCACCTTGGTGCGGTAAAGCCCGCACAGCCCCAGGGCGAGGGGGTGCTCTTCAGACAGGATTCCCCGGCCGCCGGGTGTGGTCAAGAATGGTATCCCCAATAGTTCAATGAATTCCCGCAATTCCTGGGATGCTCCTGATTGCACAGCGCCATTGCCGGCCACTATCACCGGTCTTCCTGACTGGAGGATGAGCTCGGCGGCCTGGTTTATCAGCTCTGGGTCGCCGGCGGGGCGTATCTTCCTCGCTGGCACATATTCGGGGAGGGTAACCTCAGCGGATTTAAAGCGGGAAACCCCGCTGACGTCATAGGGTATCTCCAGGAAAACCGGGCCGGGCTGCCCATTCATGGCGATGGAAAATGCCCGGCGGACAAACCAAGGGATTCTTTCCGCATAAGGAACGCGCACGCTCCATTTGGTGATGGGCTTCATCATCCCGACCTGGTCAGCTTCCTGGAAATCTCCCATGCCCTCCAGCTTCTGGGATGAAGCATGGCCGAAGACTACCATTGGCGCACAACCAGAGTACGCCTCCAGCACCCCGGGGACTAGATTAGCCACCCCCGGCCCGGGGCTGGCGGTGCATACCCCTGGCCTCCCGCTCAGCCGGGAGTAGGCCATGGCCATAAATGGGGCCGAGCCCTCGTAGCGGAGATTTATGGTTCTTATTCCGGGAGCCTTTTCGGCATGCAGTTGCAGGGCGGTATCCCCCAGGCCAAAGACGAACTCCACCCCTTCGGATTTCACCATGTTGACGACGGCTTGCCACACGTTCATCGGCGCCTTCTCCCCCTCAAAAGTAATTTTAACCGGCCCAGGTATTTGGAAAAACCTTACTCCAGAATGGCGGGTCTGTCAATATCCTGCTCTTGGGGGATTTGGCACACGGATAGAGAGAGGCTGGCCCTGGGGGAATCTCCCAGAGCCGCCCTGTGGCTATCTAGCCCTAAGCAGGCCGGCGGGTATTTGGGGCTAGTCAGAGTAGAAAGACATGGCCACCACCGGGCCGGTTGATGAGGCCATCACCGGGGTGTAGGGGGTGGTGTACATCTCAGCGCACTTGAGCTCCGAGGTAACCATTTTCTTCAATTCTTCGCTGGCGGCGATGCCATCAGTGTAGTGGAACATGACGTGCACCGGCTTATTGGGGTCAATGTGCTCCTTGGCCATCTCAACGAGCTTGGCCAGGGCCTTTCTCTTCCCCCTGGCCCGGCCCAGGCTCTCCACTAGCCCAGTGCCGCTGACCATGCCGATGATTGGCTTTACCTGAAGCACATCGCCGATTATGGCCGTCTTCGGCGCCCGCCCGCTCCTGATGAGGTATTTGAGCGTGTCCATGGCGGTGACGAACTTGACCTTCGGGATCATCTCCTTGGCCACCTGGACAACCTCCTCCAGGCTCTTTCCGGCCTCGGCGGCGCGCGCTGCCTCAAGGACGATAAAGCCCTCGGCACCGGCGGCGGTCTTGCTGTCAATGACCTCAATCTTGAGCTCAGGGTGCTTTTCCCTGACCATCTCGCTCCCCTGAACCGCCGCCTGGTGGGTGGCGCTGAGCGCCTTGGAGACGACGATGGTCACGATGCTATCGGTGGATTTGGCCAGCTCCTCA
>MTNR01000003.1 GCA_002011495.1 Dehalococcoides sp. JdFR-56
CCCGTCCAGAAGAAGCGACCCAGAGTCTGCTACAGGCTTAGTCAGCTCTTTCATCTCACCTGGCTAACCTCTGCTGACCGAGTTTAGCCAGGCCAGTCGATGGTTCTTTCACCGCCGTTATCGACGTCCGGACGGTGGCACCTCAACTTTGCGGCACCCAATCCCGACCCGTTGAGGCGAGGTCGGGTTGGATGTGCAGCCAGTTTAATTAGGCTGCAAGAACTAATTCAGGTTCGCCGTTTATTTTTCGCCACTTGTTTTATGAGGGTAGTGGCACCTCAGCCTGCAACTCTGCAGTCTACTTCCCCTGTCGAAGCCACGCGTCCCCATTGATTGCGGCGAAGCTTAAATCAGTCCTCCTTTTAAAGTCTGTGTTTCTTGGTCACCCGCCCGATCTCTCTCTCCACCTCGCGGCGGGCGATGGCCTCCCGCTTATCGTAAAGCTTTTTACCCTTGGCCAGGGCGATGGCGACCTTGGCCAGGTGGTCTTTGAGATAGAGCTTGACTGGCACCAGGGTGAGACCCTTCTCCGCCACCTGGCTCGTCAGATTGTCTATCTGCTTGCGGTGCAGCAGGAGCTTGCGGGGTCTCGTTGGCTCGTGGCTTAGGTAGCTCCCAGCTTGGTAACGCCCGATGTGGGCGTTGCGCAGCCACAGCTCCCCACCCTCGGGTCTAACGTAGGCATCGCTCAAGCTTACCCTTCCCTCCCGGATGGATTTTATCTCCGTGCCGGTGAGGGCGATGCCGGCCTCGATGCTCTCCCCGAGGTGGTAGTTATGATAGGCCTTGCGGTTGGTCGCTACCGTCTTTATCGCCATAACTCTAATTTAATTATAGCATATTTCGGGCAGGTCAATATTTTTATTGGGGGTAACTTGCCCACTAGAATTGAAGTCGGCAGGATGATTAGACGCTGCGGTTGAGCCAGCTTGCTCCTAGTTTATCTATCTCGGCAGGGCCCCAGGTCCCAGCCGGATAGGGGTACACCGGGATATCCTTATCCAGCAGCTCGTCATAGAGACGCCAGGCGTGCTCCACCTCCCGATCACAGACAAAGAGGGTCTGGTCACCGTGGAGCACGTCAAGGATGATGGTCTCATAGGCGTCTAGGAGCTTGCCAAACGCCTCGGCGTAGCGGAAATGCAGCGGCTGGGTGGTGAGCCGGAAGGGCTGGCCGGGAGCCTTCACCTGGAAGAGGAGTTCAAAGCCCTCGTCAGGCTGGAGGATGATGACCAGAACGTTGGGCTGGATATTGCAGGAAGACTCAAAGGGGTGAAAAATGGATACCGGAGCGCAGTGATATCGGATTACAATCTGGGTGCATCGCCTGGGCAGGCGTTTGCCGGTGCGGAGGTGAAAGGGCACCCCCTTCCAGCGCCAGTTAGCCACCTCCAGCTTCAGGGCAACGAAGGTTGCGGTGCGGGAGTTTGGGGAGACGCCTGGTTCCTCACGGTAACCGGCCACCTTCTCTCCGCCTATCCTGCCGCTGGTGTATTGCCCGAGGACCACGTCTTGGGGGTGGATGGGGGTGATTTGCTCCAGCACCTTGATTTTCTCGTTGCGGATGGCCTCTGATTTGAAGGCAGCCGGAACCTCCATGGCCACCAGCGTCATCAGCTGGGTTAAGTGGTTCTGCACCATATCGCGCAGGGCTCCGGCGCGCTCGTAATAGGCGGCCCGCCCTTCCACCCTCAGGCTTTCGGCCACGGTGATCTCAATGCTCTCAATATGCTCCCGGCTCCAGAGGTGTTCGAAGAAGGTGTTGCCAAAGCGGAACACTAGCAGATTCTGCACCGTCTCCTTGCCCAGAAAATGGTCGGTGCGGTAGATTTGTGATTCGTCAAAGTAGCGGTGAACCTCAAGGTTGAGCTTCTGAGCCGAGGCCAGGTCCCAGCCGAAGGGCTTCTCCAGCACCAGCCGTGTCCAGCCCGGCCCACGGCTGAGCCCAGCTTTTCCCAGGCCGGCGACGACGGCGGGAACAGCCCCCGATGGCAGGGCGAGGTAGAATACCCGGTTCCCGGGGAGGCGGTGCTCTCTTTCCAGGGCTTCAATCCGGGCGGCCAGTTTGAGGTAATTTGGGCTCCTTCCTGTGCCGAAATAATGGAGGTATTTAGCGCACCACTGGGAGATATCGGCGCTGGTGGCTTCTCCAGTGCTCTCCAGTAGCTTGTGTGCCCAGGCGCGAAAACCGTTATCATCAAGTTTATCATCGGTATCAACGCCGAGTATGCGGCAAGCGCTTAAATCTCCTCTGGCGGAGAGGTGATAGAGGGCGGGGAGCAATTTGCGGCGGGCTAGGTCACCCAGCGCACCCAGGATGACAAAAAGGTGGGGGGCAACTTTAGTTGGCGACATTGGGGGATTACCTTTCTTTACTTCGCCCTGGCGGGCTAGCGGTGCCTAGTGGGCAGTAGAGGGCTCGAACCTCTGACCTCCTGCGTGTAAGGCAGGCGCTCTGACCAGCTGAGCTAACCGCCCATATGGCGCGCTTGGCGGGGCTTGAA